>JAPKAM010000037.1 GCA_028825265.1 Planctomycetota bacterium | reverse complement strand
TTGAGGAGATGGAATTGAACTCGATCAGCGGATCTTGGCCCCAACCGATACCCCTGAGTTGCAAGAGGCGGCGATTCCTTTTGTCGGGGATTGCGATTCTGATGTTGTGGTCCGGTTGTGCCGCGCGAGATCACGCGATTGCGGAGCGTGATGGAAATCGCATCCAAGACGAAAAGATTGCCGAAGTGGAACGCTTTCGACGTGAGCAGTTGATCGACCCTTCCGCTCCGGAAACAACACAACAGCCCACGGTGGTGGACATCGAGGTGCCGGATATTCTCGATTTGAATTCCGCCATCATCATCGCGACCCGTCATAGCCGATCCTTCCAATCTCAGCGAGAGTCGTTATTTCTTAGCGCGCTGTCGCTCGGACTGACAAGAAGGGACTTTCTACGGCCCGTCTTCAACTCTACGGCATCCTTCACGGCCTCCGATGGAAGTGATCAGGAGTATCAAGATGTGGCGGCATTGTCCCTTGGCGGCAGCCAGATGCTGTTTACCGGCGGCACTCTTTCCTTCGGCAGCCAGTCTTCGTTGATCTCCTCGGATGATCCTCTCGCTGATCGCCAGACCTCTAACGTCTCAGCATCCTTGTCGGTGACTCAGCCTTTGCTTCGAGGCGCTGGACACGATGTTGCGTTCGAGTCGCTGAATCAGGCGGAACGAGGACTGCTCTACCGGGCACGGGCATTCGAATTGTTTCGGCAAGACTTTGTCATCCAGATCACCGAGAAATACTTCGGGCTCATCAGCCAGCAGAAAAAACTGGTCAATACACGTGAAAACATCGATGGACAGCAGTTTGCGTGGGAACAGGCAAAGGCGCTGTTTCGGCTCGGTCGTGGGAATAGCCTGGATGTGTTTCGTGCCGAGCAAGCATTACTGGAAGCGCAGAGCAGTGGCCTGGATTCCGACCAGGCTTTTAGTCTTTCCATCGACCAGTTCAAGATAGATTTGGGTTTGTCGACCAATGTGGAATTCGTCATCCAGGATGACTTTCCCGTTGTGACTCCCTTCGAGATGAATCTGGATGGAGCGGTCGAGGCTGCTCTACACAACAGGCTCGACCTTCGAACCACCAGAGATCAGCTCGAGGATGCGGAGCGAGGGCTCAACATCGCAACCAATTCGTTGTTGCCGTCTCTGGGACTGTCAGTGGGATACTCTGCTGCAGCGGATCCAAAGGATCGATTTTCCGATCTGACAATCGGTGATTCTGCGGATTATTCTGTCGGACTGGTGATGGAAATTCCGCTCGATCGACGGAGTCAAAGAAACCAATTCAGATCGGCAGAAATTTCGCTCGATCAGGCCCGGCGAGAACTGGACCGACAACGAGATGAAGTCATCCTTGAAGTGCGTGATTCTTTGAGAACATTGCAGCAGCGAAAAGACCAGATTGAATTGGGTGTGAAAAAGATTCAATCAGTGACCTTCAGTGTCGAGAAGGCTGAGATCGACCAGCTACGAGGAACCGGGACCAACCGAGACGTGGTCGAGGCGACCAACTCTTTGACCGACGCGAAAAACGGCCAACTGGATCGAATTGTCGCCCATGAGATCCAGTTATTGAGACTGCAGAAGCAGTTAGGGCTCCTCTTCGTGAATGATGATGGATTGGTGGCAAAGTGACAAAGCAGGTCAAGATGTTGTTGGTGGGCGCAGCACTTCTGCTGTTGGTGATCCTAGTATGGAACCTAGGGAGCGGGGGGGCTACTGGCACCGCACGAGGCGGAAGCACGCCGGTTCGCCGCGGGACTCTGAAAGTCACTCTGACCGAGCGTGGCACTCTCAAGACCCGAAATGCAGTTCATGTTCAATCGGAGGTCAAGGGCCGTACACCGATCGAGTGGCTGATCGAAGAGGGTTCACGAGTCGAGGCGGGTGACGTGGTCGTCGAATTGGAAAAACAGGAGACACAGCGGAGAATCGATGAACTGGAGAGAAATCTCATCGGAATTGAGATTGCACTGAACTCGTCCCGTACTGAGGTTGCGATTCAAACCGAGCAAAACAAGACCGATCATGAAAAATCGCAACTTTCACTGGAGGTGGCTCAGGTTGAGAAGGAGAAACTCCTCTCAGGGGATATCCCGAAGGAAGAGCGGCGGCTTGGGCTGGCGATTGAAAAGGCTGAATCGGAATTAAACCGTGCTGAAGGATTATGGCAGGACATGCCTGAGATGCTTGAGAAAGGTTTTGTCACCCCGGACGAGTTCGAGCAAGAGCGCATCAATCTCAAGGAAAAGCGCGAAGGATTGATCACTGCGAAGCAAGAAAGAAAGTTGTATAAAGATTTTGAAAAACCGCTGAGCATGAAGCAAAAAGCTGCAGCAGTCACTGAAGCGCAGCGAGGTGTCGAACGAGTGGCCAAGCAGGCGGAAACCACGATGGGTAGCCTGAAGGTGAAAGTCAGCCAAGATGAGAGACGCCTCGAGGAAAGCCAGGAAGAATTAGCGAGGGAACAATATGATCTCGAGCGGATGACGATCCTCGCTCCCAGTGAAGGTGTGGTTTTTTACGGCAATCCGGACCGCCCCTGGGAAGCCGAAGAGATTCGTGTCGGAGAGAATGTTTATTTCAACCGCATCATCCTGACCTTACCGGATCCCTCAGAGATGGCCGTTTCCATCAATATCCATGAGGCCGACATCGACAAGATCGCAGTGGGGATGCCCGCAGTGATCCGTTCTGATGTGAAAAAAGAACGAGTCTTCCACGGGGAGGTCCTCAAGATCGATTCGGTGGCCAATGCGGGGAATCGCCGCTGGGGTGATCAAATCCGCAGATTCAAGGTCGAGGTCAGTTTGCAGGGCAACGATCTCGACCTCAAACCAGGAACATCTGCGGAAGTGGAGATTCATACCGAAGACCTGGAAAATATCCTCTATGTGCCACTACAAGCGGTACACGCGGAGTCCGGTAAGTACTTCTGTTTCCTCGATGACTCCTCCCAGAAAAATCAAATCGAGATCGAGGTGGGCCGCTCCAATGAAAGTTTCCTCGAGATCATCTCCGGTCTGGACGAAGGACAACTCGTGCTTCTGTACAAACCAGAGACGGCGAATTCGATCGACAACCGCAGCAAGCCCACGGTCAAGAAATCGGCCGAGGAGAGCGGCAAACGCCGTGTGCCTTCCAATCGACCCGGTTCATCTCCTGGTCGACGGGGGGGATCCGCGCAGTGAATGCTCCCATCATCTCGCTACAGGGAGTCCATAAGTACTATGGGGATCACGAACCGCGGTTACATGTGCTCAGGGGCATCGATCTGGATGTCGCAGAGGGTGAATATGTTTCCATCACCGGAACTTCTGGATCGGGGAAGTCGACCCTGCTCAATCTGCTCGGTTGCCTTGATAATACCAGCGAAGGGGCCTACCTGCTCGCGGGCAAGGATGTGTCGTGCTACTCCGATGACGATTTATCCAAGATCCGAAACGAGGACATCGGTTTCATTTTTCAGAGTTTCAACCTGATTCCTCAACTGACAGTTTTTGAAAATGTACAGGTGCCACTGCTCTATGGTTCCAGATCCATCGCTGACACCACCGACCTCTGCTATCAAGTGATCGAGGCGGTGGGATTGAGCGAGCGGATCGAACACCGACCGACTCAACTCTCAGGGGGGGAATGTCAGCGTGTCGCCATCGCGCGTGCTCTGATCAATGATCCGGTCCTGTTACTCGCCGACGAGCCGACCGGCAATCTGGATACCTCCACCGGTGAGGAAGTGTTGAGCCTGATAGAGAATCTACATCGACAGGGACGATCGGTCGTGATGATCACCCACGACCCAGATGTGGCGGACAGAGCTCAACGCAGGGTGGATTTGAGAGATGGAGTCATCGTAGAAGCGGGCGCGTCATGATTCCACTGAAGCAGATGGAACTGATTCGGATGGGATTACGCAGTCTGGTGGTTTACCCGATGCGTACCGTCTTGACGATGCTTGGCGTCGTATTCGGTGTCGGATCGGTGATCGCCATGCTCGCACTCGGGGCCGGTGCCGAGCGTGAACTGCTCGAGGAAATCGGTCGACTGGGGATCCAGAACATCATCATCAACTCGGTCAAGCCTGAAGAGCCCGACAATGCCAGTCAGCGAAGGAACTGGATCAGTAGTTACGGCATCACCTTCAAGGATCATCGCCAGATCGTGGATACGATTCCAGGAATCGAAAAAGCACTCCCAGTTCATGTCAGCAAGAAAACCGTCTGGCGGGGGAGCAAGAGGGTCGAGGCCACTCTTTACGCAGTGACTCCGGAGCATCTGGATATGTTTCAACTCAATACATCGATTGGAAGAAATCTGACTCATCTCGATGATGAGAAGTTGTCTCGAGTCTGTGTGGTGCGGTCAGGATTGCTCAAGGAACTGGGGATCTACCAGGATCCGATCGGATTCCCACTCAACATCGATAAGGAAACCTATTACATCGTGGGAGTGCTCGAGGAGGACTCGTTTCTCGGCTATGCGAGAAAAGCACTGTCCGTCGATGCGAAGAGTTCCGAGATCTATGTCCCTTACAGCAGTTCGTTGAGGCGCCATGGCACTCGATCGATCACTCGCCGCAGCGGATCTTCTGAAGCGACCGACGTCGAGTTGAACCAAGTGGTCATCTCGGTGACCGATCTCGATCAGGTCTTGCTGACGGCTCGGATGCTCGGCAGCCTGCTGGAGCGTAATCACCCCGAAAAGGACTACGAACTGGTGGTTCCGTTGGAAGTCCTATCCCAGCGGCAGAAGACACAGCAGGTCTTCAATATTGCCCTGGTTGCGATCGCTTCGATCTCATTGCTGGTCGGTGGAATCGGCATTGCCAATATCATGTTGGCCACGGTCACGGAGAGGACCAAGGAGATCGGTGTTCGTCGTGCCCTGGGTGCTCGAAGAGGCCACATCATTGCACAATTCCTCACCGAGACGACCACCATATCGACCATCGGAGGAGCGATTGGAGTGCTGATGGGAATCGGATTGGTAAAGGTGCTGACCTTTTTTACCGGTTGGAGTGCTGCCATCACCCTTTCCAGCGTGGTCCTATCACTCTCCATCTCGATGGCGGTCGGCATCATCTCTGGAATCTACCCGGCTCGTCGAGCTGCTGGTCTCGATCCCATTGCTGCATTACGCCACGGGTGATGTCCCTGGATCGAGCGAGCAACACTGCCCCAAGGTTTCCCTCCTCGATCTGAAGCCTCAAGGTGTGAGCGTCGCTCCGAGTGCCGTGACCGCGAGGGCCGTGGCGAGGATCGGGTCATCTTCCTTCATCAATGTGCCCAGAGGATTGACGAAACTACCGTCACCTCGTTGTCGATCAGCGAGTAATTCGGTCATCGGCCCTTTCAGGCGACCCGCATTTCGGCAAGCCATCGCCACCTCCCCGCGGATGGCGAGGTGGTAGTAGAAGAGCACCTGTCCCCATCCTTCAGGATGATCTCGTGGGATGCCGCCCGGGTGTTCCAGGTCGGGGTGAGACTCGAGCCACTCGATCGCCAGACGTACTCTGGAGTCATCGGGCTTCACTCCAGTCGCTTGAAGGGCAAGCATCCCCTCGCTGGTTGCCGTGGCGTAGGGTAAGTAGATGGTTCCCTCGCCATCGGGAGTGGGAATCCTCTCACCCTTGTTTGCCGCTTTCACCACCGATGAGAAGTAAAAGCCACCGTCTCTTTGCATCCGCTTGAGGTACAACTGGGCTCTGGAGGCGATGATCGAATCGATGGCATCGGCATCCTGTAGTGCTTCCAGAACATGGCGAGTATAGGAAAGATCTACATGTCCCGGAGATCCGCCGAGGGGAAGCGGGCCGCCGAATCCCCAGGCCCCATGGACCGGATGCTCCTGGCCAAATCCACGCTTCTCTGAAAACTGTTGAGACTTGAGATATCGACAGACTCGTTCGATCAGTGGCCGGTCCTCATCCTGGCCAGCAGCAACCAGGCATCGCACGGCGAAGGCACTGGCGTAGTTGGGATACTCAGCAATGTCAGGATCTGCCAGGCCAACAATCCCATCGTCGTCGATGCTCATTCGGATGAATCCGATGGCGCGTGCCACATCCTCGGAGTGCTGTTCTACCGAGCGTGGTGCACATCGGAGGAGAGTGTGGAGAACGAATGGGGTCAAGGCCTGCCCTGAACGCAGCAGGCCATGAGTCTCCGAATGCCAGCCTCCATCCTCGTTTTGTTTTGACCAGAGGTACTGGCACGCACGATCGAGCAACTGACTCGTGGATGGAGTGTCACAGTGAAGTAACGGTGACGTGGAACCACTCAACATGAGCGTCAAACATAGAACAGTGATCAGCGGCAGCCAGTTCCTGCCAGATATGCTCTCCATTCCTTATCGACCCTGAGTCGAATTGCTTTTGACATCTCGGTCTGTGAGCACTTTGAGAAGTTCCAGATCCCGATCGGCTGTCAAGCATTGAATCACAGCGGCGGTACAAAAGACCGTGCTGGTGATGCAATGATGTCCAGTCCAACTGCCATCGGCGAGTTGGATCTTGGACATGCGGGTGATCATCTTTTCTTCCCAAACTCGCCAGGCATTACCGCCCTGAAGTACCACCGCTTCACTGGTGAGCATGTAACTGAGAAACTCTTCTCCGCCGTTATTCCCGAATCCACTCAATAACTGTTCATTCTCCAGCATGTTGAACTGAGTGTCGATTTGAGAATATGCGTCGAAGAGCACCTTGGCTTTTCCGGCCTCGATGCCCGCCGTGATCAGGTTTTCTAGGCTGCAGAGTGCACCTTCTTCAAGAACCCCGTCGATCTTGGCGAGATCGATGATTTGTTGCGCCGCACCGGCTTCGCTCGCCGCTGCTCTTTGAGATCCGGCAAACGCGTACAACTCGACTCCTGCCGAATCGGGTGCAGATGCTCTGCCAGTAGTGGTGTTGAAGTTTCCTTTTTGATGCTCTCGGGCACGAACCAGGGCCACTTTATCGATTTCCTTGCCCGCAATGGCTGCCCATTCCAGCGATGAACAACCCACTGAGGATTGGAGAACTCCTGCCCAGGATCCGCCCTCCCAACTGCCGTCTTGTTGCTGAGACTCTTGTACTTTCGAAAGGCACTTATCGAGCGCTTGGTCCACTGAATCATGAAGGGGATCGGTGTCGGGTAGTTTGGTGAGAACTTTCGAAAGAAATTGCAAGGTCATGGAGGTGTCGATGAATCGTCCCAATTTGGATTGAGGTTGGGTTCCCTGAAGGGTGGTGATGGATGGACCTGCAATGTCGGACTGGGTCACCACTCGAACCAGATATTGACACGCTTTGCGCAGTGGCCCCTTGTACTTTCCTTTCGTCGGGTCGCCTCCGATGCGAAGAAGTGCCATCGCCGTGAAAGCGGTGGTGGCCGGGTCTGTTTGAATCTTGTGAGGATCGAGGATCTGCTGAGCTGAATGTGATCCGGCCCCCCAGCCACCGCTCTCGTGCTGTGCGCTGATCAGCCACTCGAGTGCTTTTTCGATGAAGGGGTCGAGAGGAGGGTTATCGATGGGATGATCGCGGCGCGGTTCGAGTGGGTCCTCGGTGGGGCCCGCGAGGAGTACGGCAGCGGCCCCCGCTGAATTGGCAGAACCGTCAGGCGGTGGGTCTTCAGTGGCAGAGATCATGGCAGTGGATCCAGTGGACGAGGGGGGATTCGTGCCCTGATCCTGCTTCGGCGAATCCAACAGTACTGTGACGCACCCCATCAGGAGTGCCAGACACCCAGCGGTGAATACAATCAACATTTGGCTCATGACAGTTCCTTTGCATCTGAACGGGTCTTCCCACATTTTCCATAGCAAGGTACTGGCCAAACCAGGAGATTCGGAAACGAATCCACCGAGAATCCCCACTCCTCCCGTGGGATCGCGGAACAGTGAGGGAGGAGCAAGGTCTTTACCGCAAGTGATGGACGGGAGTCGGAGCCCATCAGGACTCTTCTCGGGTATAGGTAACCTTGAATGGGGTAGGGAATGGGATGCGACTGAGTGTGGCGTGGGGAGGGACGGTCCAATTGACTCGGACCTAGTTTCAGCATGACTGTGAATCGAGTGAATCGGTCTCTGTCGGTGGAGCCCGCAAGCCCACATTCTCATACGCGACTTCAAACTGGATCTCGGTATCGCGAAACCACTGGATAAGGGCTGAACTCTTGCCCTGGCTGTGCGAAATCTCATCGCGCATGAATACGCAGGACACCGGGTTGAAAAAATCAGTGAAGTCATGATTCCGAGAGGGCGCTGCAGCCCAACTTGGGTTTCGATTCTGAACTCTATTCGCCATTCGAATCGATTCAGGAGACTGAAGGATCCTCTGACATCGTGGTTTCGATACAGTTCATCAACTGGATCAGCGTCGATTTGGCGATGGAATAGTAGATTTTCCTACCCTCACGCTGACTGAGGAGCAGGCCAGAACGCTGCATCAATCTCAGATGTTCAGACGCCATGTGATTCTGAACGGAACAATGAACGGCGAGTTCGCCGACACTGTATCGATCTCTGATTAGTAGTTGGACCATCCTCAGGCGCACAGGATGCGAGAGAGTTCTCAAGCAATCACTGGCAACCTTTAATTGGTCCGAATTCAATAGCGATCTGAGTTGTGCATCATTCATGACAAACTTAATGTTAACCAAGAAATCTAAGAGTGTCTGCCTTGATGTCATTGGTGACATACTACTAAAGTCAGGTGGATCACAAATTTCAACTTCCCAGCTCTGTAATCGACGACGAGGCTGTTTGAAATGACCTTCAAGAGTGGCTGGATGGACCAGTTCGATCGACGTATCGAATCGAATCGACTCCCATCCCATCAATGAGGCGGCTCTCGGCTCAGTTTCGGACCGATAGCATATCTTTGGGAGTCGATCGATCGATCAGCCTGCTGACGATGAGCGCAAGAAGTAAACTACCGATCACATCGCTGCTGTTATGGCCTCTCGCTTGTACCCGTCCCGCAGCACATCCTGCCGCCAGTAGCATCATCCATGGCGAAGACCCGGGCCACCTTCGCGAGATGGCGATGGCTGCACCCCAAGCGACCGCTGAATGTCCGCTAGGAAAGCAAACATCAGTGCCATCCCACCAGTGCTCTCCCCAAGGGACCAGATCCCAAGATCCTTCCCTGCCGGCCACTGGATCCCGCCGGCGAATCAGGATCTTCAGAAGTTCTGCGATCAATCCCGTGACCATTGCCGTGAGATTGATGAAGATCGCGGCCGACCACCGTGTCTTGCGTAGGCTCGTCGGTGCAGATGTGATCAGTAAGATTCCAACAAAGAACCAGGTGGGTAAATAGCCGAGACTTCGAAGGAGGTGATGGAAATCTCCAAAGGAAGTGCCTTCTCTGGGCATTCGAGAAGAGATTGCACCGTCGAGAAAAACAGTGGCGACCAGCAATCCTGACGTTGCGAGATAGGTCCATAGAGGAATTTCGTGCACCGGGCCTGCACTACTGGATCCAGAAAACTTTTCGAGCGTGGAACTCAAGTTAGTGCTCATTTTCTATCGGACGAGCCGGAATACGGGCGTGAAATATTTTCCTGGGTCGCCCCCGTTGCAGTGCTGTCCCCAGTTCTATCAACGGGACCGGATCCAGTGCATTTCGCCAACGTTTCTCATCGGCTCCGACCAGGATCAAATCCTGGTCACTGAATGCCTCCAAGGTGAATCGAGTGGCCGCAAGATCGTCGTAGGCAGATCTGCGCGCGCCGAGTTGAACTGAAGCGCAGTGTACCACCGGTTGATCCGGTAGAGAAAAGGCCAACAGTGCAGTTCTATCGTAGTAATCACAGATGATCGGAGTTCTCTCACCGGACTCTCCCAAAGCCTCGACTGCCAGTCTCCTGACCTCGATGGCGAATTGACGATGCCCATGTACTCGATGGAGCGGAATCCTGGCGTCACTACCGATGGCTAGCAGGCCTTTCGAGAGTGGCGGGGCCGACCATGGAAGAGTGAGTAGTAAAAAGAGGGAAAGAGTCGATCGGAGCAGGATTCCGCTCCTGAGCCACAGGGTCGATCGCATCTTGTAATGGCGGTCGATCCAGATGGCAGCAAAGGGTAACAGCGGCGCCGCAGCTGCGGCGGTCCAGTTCCCCTCCGTCTCACCCTTGAAGGAGACCAGCAGGTAAAACAGTAGCAGAGGGAGGGCGCTGCAAAGGGCCACCCTCAGTTCTGGCCGAGGCCGATCCCACTGTCCACGCTTCCAGGAGAGAATCCCAAGCCCCATCGCCACGGCCAATAAGGGGCCGGGCAGAGCGATGGTCTGCAAAATGTAAGTCAGCGGCCAGGCGATCTCGAACTCTGTCCAAGAGATCACGCCACTGTCTCCCCCTGGAACTGCGATGTGACCCAGCAGATGCTGAATCGTCGGCCAGCCACGCTGGGCGTTCCAGATCACGACCGGTGCCATGGCTGCCAGCAGTAGCGAGCCACCGAAACCAGCCCCCTGTTTCGCCCCGGGTGCACGGAGGATGAGTTTCCGCCATGGCCAGATTCCCATCAGTAGGCCCAGTACAGCAAGGAGTGCGGTGTACTTGGCAAGGAAACTGAATCCGAGAGCGGCTCCCATGATGGTCAAGGGCCAGCGGACCGATTGCTGCTGGCGAGCCCGTTGGACGCTACTCACTGCGCATACCGTGGCGACACTCCAACCCAGAACCATCGGCATATCGACCGTCATCAGTGAGCCACCGATCTGGTAGCCGAGGATGCACTGGAATCCGATCGACGTGAGCCAGACCACTCTCCTTGAGTTCCCGCAAAATTGTGTCCCGAGGACTCCCACTGCGATCGCCGTCAGTGCGTGAGCGAGGTAACTTCCGAGTCGGACTGCGAACTGATGGTCTCCCAGTAGGCCGGTGAAAAATGCGATGATCAGCGTCACTCCAGGCCCCTTGGTGTAGTAGGAAAGCTCGAGATGGCGGGACCAATCCCAGTATTGAGCTTCGTCTCCGCTCAATTCGGTGGGAAAGATGAAACCCTGGAAGATGATTCTTGTGATCAAGACCAGGAAAGCCGGTAGCCACACCGCTAGGGCGTTAGGATGTCGTAATAACTTCACGGCTTCGCCTGAGTTTCTGTCGTTTCCGGATGGCCGCCAGTCCACATGAGGGGATTTTCGAAGAAGCTGCGCAAGAAGACGAGTAGGTCCGCCGGAAGGGGCTCAGTCAGGTGCAAGGTCTGTTCCGTTGCTGGGGCCGGAATCGACAACTTCCAGGAATGAAGAAACAAGCGAGGTAATCCGTACTGGTCACGGAGCCAGCGATTGATACCACCCTTACCGTAGGTGGTGTCGCCGACGATCTGGTGTCCCATGTGTGCGAGATGGCGACGAATCTGGTGTCTGCGTCCGGTGAAAATCTGTGCCTTCAACAGAGTGAAGCCACCGTGAGACTGAAGTTTTTGAAATCGGGTACGAGCGACGCGTGGTATTCCAGCCGTTGCGCTCTTGAGCGGAAGTACGCACTCGAATTCGGAGTCCGTCTCGCCACGAGCCAGTAACAGGTATTGCTTTGACGCCGCGGGAGACTGGAGTGCTTCCTGTAGTTCACGCGCGCTACTGGAGTCGAGCGCCAGACTGACCAGCCCGGAGCAGGCCCGATCGAGTCGGTGAACAGGATAGACCTTTCGATCGAGTCGATCTCGTAACCACGTCAGTATGGTTCTTCCCCTCCGTCGATCTTCGTCGGATGGATGGACGAACATTCCGGAGGGTTTTGTCACCACGGCAATCTTGTCATCGAGGTGGCGAATTTGAGGTTCCATCAGTTCCACCCGAGTAGTTCGATGAATGGAGCATCGAAGATCGGGTTCTTGTGGGTGACGATCTGATCCATCGAGGTGATCAGTTTGGCAATCTGGACCCCTTGATAGGTTCCAGAAGGGCAGTCCTGCTCGATCAATTGCAGACGAGTACGCCCACGATGCCAGATGGTTGTGGCGGAGTCGGGCGCCTCTAGCCGAACTTTCAGCAGAGAAGCGGAGGCCTGGATCAGCCCCTGAAGGAAAATCCGCAACGGGTCATCGTGAACCAGCGGTAACCAGCGATGTTCCCACGCTTCGTGAGCTTCCCAGTAGCAGCGATGATTGAACAGGTCGACTCCATGAAGAAAACTCGCATCGGTTTTCCAGTCTGGGGAAGGAGTCTCATGAGTGATCTGGAACAGAGGATCTCGTTGGTTTTTTCCCGGTTGATAGGGAATCGCTGGAATCGGAGCCTCGGGATTGTAGCGAGGCAGATTCAATGGCGCCCTTTCATGGATGAGAGAGAGTGTGATAGGTGTACCAAAGGGGCCACACCAAGATCATCTACCGTTGTTCAGGTCGTGACAAGTCGATTTGCTCGGTTAGCATCCAGCAGGAACGGAGGTCGAGAGATGAGATCGATTCAAAGTAATGGCAGACCGCTGACGACGGACCACTTCCTCACGCTGATGATGGCCCTTGTACTGGGCCTATTACCAGGAAGTTGCCGTTCCGCTTTGGCTGGAGATCCGGTTCAAACTGATCGCAAGGGGACCCGATCACTGGAATCACCTTTGGAAGAAGCGATGTGGCAATTCGCCATCATGGGTGACCGTACCGGTGGGCCCGCGGAGGGGATTGAGATCCTGGCTCAGGCGGTGGATGAGGTGAACCTGGTCGATCCTGATCTGACTTTGACGGTGGGAGATTTGATTGAAGGTTACAATGGAAGAACCCAGTGGTTGATCCAAGCGGACCAGTTTCACAAGACCATGAATCAACTCTCATGTCCGTGGTATCCGGTTGCAGGGAATCATGACATCTACTGGCGAGGTCCCGATCGACCGGATGGTGAGCATGAATCTGACTATGAAAAACACTTCGGTCCGTTGTGGTACTGGTTCGAACACAAGGGCAGCGGATTCATCATCTTGTATACCGATGAGGGCCATCCAGAGACAGGCAAGAAGAATTTCGGAGATCCGTCTTGCCAGACTTTTTCCCCGCGTCAACTGGAGTGGTTAGATGGCGTTCTAGAGAAAACCAGAGCCTTGCAAAATGTGTTTGTTTTCGTCCATCATCCGCGCTGGATTTCAGGAAATTACAGGGGTGGTCATTGGGATGTCGTCCACCAGAAACTGGTGGATTGTGGAAATGTCTCCGCAGTATTTGGCGGGCATATTCACCGATTGCATTACGGTGGAAACCGAGACGGGATCGAGTACCACGCCCTGGCCACCACTGGTGGGCATCGGTCGCGGGATTTCCAGGGCGCAGGGTGGATCCACCACTGGAATCTGGTGACGGTCAGGCCTTCGGGAATCGACATCGCCGTGGTGCCAGTGGGTTCCCTGCTCGACCCCCGTCAATTTACCCCTGAGCGTCGAACTTTGACCGAGAGACTCCTCAAAGATGATCTCGTACAGTTCACCTCGAAGGTTCTGATTCCTGCGGAGCCGATCGAGGGTGTCGAGGTGATGCTGCAGATGAAGAATCCGGTGGATCGACGGCTGAGGTTCCATCTAAATAGTCCCGATGGTCGAATTTCTTTCGCGACTCCCGAAGTGATTTTGGCTCCTCTCACGAGAAAGTCGCAGGTGGTCAGGATTCACCTGGATCGGCTGGTCCTGAGCGGAACTGTAGTGAGTCCGCTTCTCGAGGTCTCACTAGAGTTCGATGACGAGTCCGGACGTCCGGTGGCAGTCCCAGCCAGAAGGGTGGCGATCCCCTTTGACCATGAGCAGTGGACGGCTCGTCGCGTCGGAGGAGGTCACCTGGTACTAGGTGGAGGAGAGTATGTCAAAGTCGACTCCTCGCGGGTACCGCTGGCTCAGGGGCCCTTCACAGTGGAGGGTTGGGTTCTATCCTCCGATTTCAGTGGGCCCAGACCGTTCATCACGAAGACGGAACAATCGGAATATGGCATCTTTTTGACGGATGGCGTTGCCAGTTTCTGGCTTCACCTCGATGGCCAGTACCACGTGGCTGAAGGGCAAGGTGTGCAACTCCAACCCGATCGTTGGCACCATGTGACGGGGCAGTTCGATGGATCCGAGATTCGCATCTACCTCGATGGCACGTTGGTCGGAAAGAAGTCAGCAGCGGGCCGGAGAACCCTCAACAAACTCCCCTTGATCGTTGGCGGAAACCCGAATCGAAAGGGTCATGGAACGGAGACTCTGATCGGCAAGATCGATGGCGTGAGAATCTCATCGACCGCTCGATACGGGCTCGATCCCTTCATCCCAGAAGTCGATCCGCTGGTCGATGAAGAGACCCTGTATCAACTGAGCCTCGACAGTACGATGGTGCGGTTGGTGCAGGTCGAGAGAGGATCGGGATTGAAGCCCACCGTGGGGCAACTGGTGGGGGGCGGCAAGTGTCAATCAGGCGCTGCTGCTTTCACCGGATCGCGAGATCGATAGGAAACGAGCGGGGCGGTCACTGGTTTACGGCTGGACTTGTGGATCAGGGACTTCGGGGAGCCTCGATGGTTCGATCGACGCCGGGAGATCGCCTCGAAAGAGTCTCGCCAGCGGCGGTGCGAACGATGATTTCCGGAGCACTGTCATCCGATCCGAGGCCAAAGGTGACCCAACGTTCCGATTGAGAGAGATAGGAACGGGTGCTTCCGATGACCCGTCTCTGGGAGCGGTTTTGCTGGCGGCATTCGATCCAGCTCCCCGCAGGTAAATCTCCCGGATCGATACGGATCCAGTGATTTCCTGTGTTCTGATCGTTGCGTAGGAGCCGTGCGGGAGCTCCGGTTTGGGTCATCAAGAGATCCAAATCGCCGTCGCCATCGATGTCTGCAAAGGCCAACCCTCTTCCCACCGATGGAGTGCCCAGATCCTTGGTTTGTTGCGGCGGAATCTCCTCGAAGCAGCCATTCCCAGCACCCCGGTTCCAGAAGAGCTGGGCGGCCTGTCGGTATTCCTGACCCGGTTGCACTGTGGAGATCTCTTCCTCGAGATGGCCATTGGCCTGGATTAGGTCCTGTCGCCCATCGAGATCGACATCCAGGAACAGGATGCCGAAGGAGAGCGATTTCCTCGATGGGGGTCCGATGCCCTCGTTGATCGATTCATCCATGAAGATGTTTGATTTTTTCCAGTAGCGATAGAGCCCGGTCATCTCGGCAGAAAAGTTCGCGACCACGATCCCGATGCTGCCATCATTTCTGTAATCGGTCACGTCGAGACCCATGGCCCCGGTCGTCGAGCCATTGCCGTCATAAGCCAGACCGACCACTTCACCAACTTCATCGAAGGTTCCATCTCCGAGGTTTCGAAACATGAAATTACGGGTGGTATCGTTCGCCACCAGAACGTCGATAAATCCATCCTGATCGACATCTACCGGTAATAACGCCAGCGACTTGGCGACCGCAGTTCCAGAATCCTCGACCTCTAGACCTGCCGCTTTGGAGACGTCTTCGAAATTCCCATTGCCGTCGTTGATCAGCAATCGGCAATGTGTCCCTGCGAAGTTGGTCGGTGGGCCATACGCCCTTCCCACTCCGGTGAGTCGGTAGTTGACCTCGATGTCCTTCTTGCGAGACCACTGGACATACTCACAGATGAAGAGGTCCTGGTCATTATCGTTGTCGGCGTCGAAGAATCCTGCGCTGGAGGACCAGGAATCTTCCGACCCCTCGACCGTTGTACCGACGCCGATTCTGCGGAACTTCGAGCCTTCGTTGATGAGTAGTCGATTGCTTCCCACTGCTGCGATGAACAGGTCTAGATCCTGATCTCCGTCGATATCACCTAGGGCGATTCCCGTGGCGTAGCAGTCGGTGTTCAGATTCCACTGTTCGGTGGATTCGACAAAGGATCCGGATCCATCGTTGAGCCACAGTCGTACCGTCGATGCCGGTGGATCCTCTTCAGTCCACGGCCATGGGCGACCGCTGGCAAGGATCAGGTCCGGATCTCCATCCCTGTCGATGTCGCAGAACGCCGCTCCGCTCCCCATCGTTTCAGGGAGTAACTTTTCACCTCTCGCACCGCTGTCGTGGACAAACTCAATGCCGGATTCGACCGTGATGTCTGTGAAGGGAAGCGGTGGTGCGGCGCCCACTGCATCTCGGATCTGAACTGGAATCAGTGTCACTTCGGAAACCTCTTCGGGCTGTCCATCCTGCTGATTGAGCCACCAGATGAGAAGAGCCACAGACGCCACGACGAGGAGGACGATGAGGCTTCCTCGAAATGCGCGACCAATGATCTCGTCATCCTGTTTGAGGATTTCCTCCTCTTCGGTGGGTTTCTCTTCTGGGAGTTCGTTCACTTGTTCCCTTGCCGGTCGGAGATCTGGGCGCGCTGTAGATCGTAGATGACGATGGCCGCAGCGGCGTGGTCGGCGGCTTCATCGGAGGCACGGATCTTTGAGATGGCAGCATCTCGAGCGGAATCGTCCTTCTTGTACTTGCGATGCAAGTTGCGATGGATGG
Organism: Planctomycetota bacterium; assembly: GCA_028825265.1. GTDB lineage: Bacteria > Planctomycetota > UBA8108 > UBA1146 > UBA1146 > QNYK01. The sequence goes on along the minus strand of JAPKAM010000037.1, from coordinate 7,721 downwards.
TGGCGTTCTCGGTGTCTCCCAGCAGGACCTGGATCTGGGCAAGATTCCAATGAGCCATGACATTTTCGGAATCGACGATCAGCGACTTTTCGAACCAATTTACAGCATTGTGAAGACCCTCCCGGCGAGCACTATCATTCTCTCGACGAGCTTGGGCAAATACGACGGTACCGAGTTCATTGAGGAGTCTCACATCTCTTGAAAAATCGAACCCTCGACTTTTAGCACCGGGGTAACGAGTTTCGACCAGTCGGATCAACGCCTCGTAGGCTGCAGTGTAGTGGCCATTTTCACGGTTGACCCTGGCCCCGAACCAGTCGAGGGTCCAGGGGTTGGCCGGAGGATTGTGATTCTCAGCACTCGACAGAGCGCTCGCGGCATCGTCGAGTCGACCGGCGCGGATCAGGGCCCTAGCCTTGTTGACATGCCCATCTGCCCGGCCCAGTTTGGCGACCTGTTCGAAGGCATGACTGGCCGAGACCAGTTCACCTCGTACGGCCCCTGAGCCGCCTTTTCTCAGCAAGCCAATCCCGTAGTCATTCCACCGCATCCACTGGGGGGGGGGCTCCGAGACGCGGCGACCCGTGCCGGAACCGATGGCAAAGGTGACCTCGTCTTCTCCGAGTACAGTGATGGGTAAGTCGTTGACGGGCTGATTGCGAATGATTTCGAGGAACTGCTGATCAAACTTGCGGTACAGCGCCTTGACCTTCACCGTCAATTCTCCGCTAGCATCCTCGGGCACATGAAGGAGGTAGTGAAGGGTATCGGCTGCTCCAGGTGGAATCTGATGGTTGTAGAGCGGCACGAAGATGTCCTCGACATTACGACGAGAGATTCTTCGGCCTTCCCGATCGAGGACGAAGGCATTGATGAAGTGGGACCAACGATCGACGCTCCCCAACGGGTCCATGGAACCGCTACCTGCGATGATTTCCCCATCGTACTGCACCTCGACCTGGATCCACACCTGATTGGAGTCGGCGGTTCCTTCGGTGAAGCGGTGCCCCATACGGAGCGTCCTCAGAACCGTCTCTAGCACTACGGTTTCTCCAGGTTGGAGCACCGGGATGGTCGGGCCAATAGGAGCTTCGAGGGGGGCATCGACATCCTCTCCACGCCGGACACCGAAGATGTCGACACGGATGGTCCCCTGTAGAAAGCGGATCTGGTCCTCGAGCGACTCCGCGCTGGTTCCAACGAGTGAATGGAGTGCCGTATTGGCCCCCGGGAACAGGTGATCATGGAGTTGCAACTGGCCGTTTCCGTCTAGGTCCCGGGCACCGAAATCAGTCCCCTCCATCAGGGGCATGTGACAATTGTTGCAATTCGGCTGCGATTTTTCTGGGTAGTAGAAGGAGGCGACTCCATGGCCGCTGACCCCGCTGAGTAGCCATGCGTCGTAGTGATTCTGACCTCTGAGCCAGCGGTATTTGTTCAGTTCTTCTGGAATGTGAACCTTGTGACAGGTTCCACAAAACTCTGCGGTCTGGTGAATTGGTTTGAGGTAAGTTTTCTTGTGGAAGGATGGGTTCGCTTTGATCAACTGTCGATTGATCCACGAAAGTGGAGCGGATTCAGAGAGTGCGAAGGGATACAGATCTGGCTGAGCGATGACGAACTCTGCATTGCCACGATTTCCTGGGATCGATTCGATGGCATGACAGACGGTGCAGGTGATTCCAGCACTTGCAGTGGGATCATTGACATCATCGTAGTTCGGATTGTCGAAAGCGCCGCTGAAGAAGGGGACCGGGTCGTGACAACCGGCGCAAAACCTCGAGGCGTGTACATCTCCATCTCGATCTAGCAAGAGTTCCCTCGTCTGTCGGACGCTGGCGAGGTACGCCGGATTGTTGAAGGAACTGAAGTGGTGAGCGGAGTCTCCCCAGCGGGCGTGCGTTTGTGGATGACACTCCCGACAGGAAGCATCTCTCATCAGGCGTTCCTGGGCGATGAAGTTGCCGTCATCGGTGCGCGCCAGTGAGGGCTGAAAGTAGCGGTCTCCTGAGGCGGGTGTGCTCCCCACTTGAGCCGATTGCTGGTGCCAGAAAAGCATTCCGATCACCATCACGACACCCACTAGCGACAACTGGATGCCGGTCTTCCAGCGGATCCTGGGTCCGGCTAGGCGGTGGAGAACGAAGAGCCAGGCTGCCAGCACCGGAGTGACGACGTGGGAGGCGTAGAGAATCGATCTCCACATCTGAGACCGAATCTCGATGATCCCCTCGACTCGGGTGAGCAAAACTCCCGAGATCAGTAGTACGAGGCTCACAAAGAAGAGTGCCAATCCTGCTCGAACCGCTCGTCGATTGGGATGCCACCAGGAGTTTCGCAGATGCCAGATTCCGAACACCACCATCGGAACGATGAAGAGTAATCCGAGGATCAAGTGGCCGAGAAACATCCACTGGTAGAAAGAATCCTGCAGTAATTCACCACTCCAAGATTCTGCGATGGTGATGGAACCGAGGTAAAAGGAGTTGAGCCCGAGAATCGAGAAGAGCCCGAGCACCACCAGTAGCCATGGCCTTAGTGCCGAAGTGATGGGTTTGGATCGCTGGACCCTGGGTGCTGGGCGATTTTCCGGAGCCGAGGCTTGTGGATCGTTATGGTCGGGCATCGATGAATCCCTCTCAGGCGTGTCAGGCATGTCAGGCATCATGTAGTTTTAGCCCCACTTCGGCAAGATCAAGGAGTGAGGATCGTTACGGAAAAAGTGGTGGATGGTGAGGTGAGAAGGGAATGAACTGGCTGGCATAGAATCGAGGCCTCCCAGTGCCCGCCCAACTGCATCACCTGGTTCGGACTTCACCGTCTTCTTCCTGCGAGCAGGGGATCCTGATCCTTCACGGGATTCTCGGCTCAGGGGCGAACTGGGGTGGTTTTGCGAGGGAACTGGTGCGTTTTCATCCCGATCGCTCTGTGGTGGCGGTGGACATGAGGCACCATGGTCGTTCCGGTACAGGATCTCCTCCAGATAGCGTGGAAGCGTGCGTCAGTGATCTGATGGCCTGGTTGAGTACCTTGGAAATCCAACTGGAGACCGTCATCGGGCATTCTTTCGGCTCGAAGGTCGCACTCATCCTCGCCTCTCGACTCGACTCGGTCCAACAGGTGATGCTGCTCGATGCGGATCCCGGTCCGTTGCCGTTGGAGGGGGTCTCTCGCGCGGAAGTGCCGGTACTTCGACTTCTCGATCTTCTGAGGAAAGCACCGAAGACCTATGGCAGTCGCGATCACTTTCAAGAGGTGCTGGCCAGTGGCGGGTTTGGTGAAGCAGTGGCCGGTTGGGTGGGAAAGAACCTGCGCAGGCTGGATGACCAACTGGTGCTCACCCTCGATATCGATCGGGTCGAGGCGATGCTTGCAGATCATCATCGAATCGATGGATGGGGGCTGATCGAATCGCACCGCTGTCAAAGAATCTCGCTGTGCGTGGGAGGGAAATCTAGGGTGGTGTCACCGGCTGCCCAGAAGCGGATGCGTGGACTGCAACAAAACGATCCCGATCGATATTCGCTGGAAGTGATCGAGGATGCTGGTCACTGGCTCCATGTGGATGCTCCGGAGCGGCTGCTAGACTTCGTCGGAAACAGACTGCTTCGCTGAACTCAGCGAGAATCAGGAAACTTGCCACTACCATCGGGTCGAGCCAACTCACCACCGGGCCCGAACTTTTCGATCTGGCTTTTTAGCTTCGAACTGGAGGCACTTTCCGACTGAAACGGTTTCTCTGGAGTGGATTCAACATAGAGGCTGGTGGAGGGGAAGGCGAATCCGACTCCCATCTCCTCGGCGAGGCGGATCACTTCCAGAAGGAACGCTTGCTTGACTTGCAACTCCTCTAGGTAGTTCGCAACCATCAATCGGATATTGACCTGAATGTCGAGACTCGAGGCTCCGAAGTTGACCAGGCTGGCCTTGGCGGATTCGTATTCGATGTGAGGATTGACCTCCACGACTCCGAGGATTCCTGCACAGAACGCCTCGATGGTGTCCGCTGGAGTTTCGTAGCGAACGCCAATGGTGGTCTTGAAACGTCGGAAACTTCGTTGGCCCATGTTGTCGATAATGCCACTGACCAGTTCCTGATTGGGAACGCTGACCAGGGAACTCTCGAAGGTACGAATCCGGGTACAGCGAAAACCGATCTCCTCGACGGTGCCTTCGACTCCACCGACCTTGACCCAATCACCCAGTTGAAAGGGGCGATCGGCAAAGACCGTCAAGGATCCGAACAGGTTCGCGAAGGTGTCCTTGGCGGCGAAACTAACTCCGATGCCGAGGACGCTGAGGCCGGTCACCAGTGGCATGATGTCATTGCCAGTACTTTGGATTAAGAACAGCACCGCAGCGACACTGACCAGTGCTTTGAGGCTCTTGCGAATCATCGGAGCCAGCTGGTCATCGAGTTTGCTCTCGGTTTTCGACGAAGAATCGATCAGACGTGCGCCGACTAGGTCTGCAAAGCGATAGGCCAGTAGCAGCCCACCGATGGTCGCCAGTGCACGAGCGATGATCGAAAGGATCGACTCACCCGCTTGATCGAGGACCAACCATGGGCCGACGAGGTACACCATTGCGGCCGAAGCAAACCAACCGATCGATCGACCTAGGGATTGAACCACCTTGCTGGTCTGCTCGCTGTCGTTGAGTCGACTCATCAGCGAACGAAGTATGGATGAGGCGAGGTGCGAGATGATCTTCTGGAAGATCCAGGAGATGATCAGCAGCGTTGCGATGGCGAGCCACTGCCATCGTTCCAGCCCTAGAATCTCTGAGCGCATCGAAGTCGGCATCAGATCCTGAAGCCAGAGCCCGGGACTGGATTCGACTTGAATGGTGGGGGAGTTGTCACCAACGGGTTCTTGAGCAACTGGTGTTTGAGCCATGAGAAGTACAGGAAGTATTGGCTGCAGCAGCAGCAACAACAAGAGTGGTAGTGTCCAGTTACACTTCATGTGGAGCTCCTCTTTCTGATGCCCTGTATGGTACTCAAGAATAACCAGATCATGGGAGGAACTTATTGGAGTTTGCCAGTTTTGCCGGGAGATAGGTCTCGATCACATAATTCAGGCCCCACATTGCCAACGACTGTTGTTCCGCTCGTACCCCCATCTTGAGCAACTGTTCGAGGGCATCTCGCCACTGCCTCTTGCTCTGAAAGAAGGGGTCGTTCTTGAGGGCATCCTTGGCGCGCTTGATATCCACATCCTTGAGCGGGTGGGTGGGGAGGTCGTAATCGATGATGTCCTGTGGGGTGACCCCCAGGTAGGAAGCGCTGGGGACACAGAAGAAGCGATTGATGTGGGCAGCGTTGCCTGATCCCACCTTGAGGGTGCGGTAGATGTTTGAGATTCCGTAGGGATCACAATCGACAAAGGCGTAGACCGGAATCTTGATCTGATCACTGAGGCGGCGAATGAAACGGCGCGTCGATCGAGTCGGGACTCCAGCCATGCTGACCAAGATACAGTCGGCGCTCTTCCAAAACTTGTGGCTTTGAAGCCTCTGGAAGATGCCTCCGGTTTCGATGGCGAGTACAAACTTGGCATTGGTTTCGAAACTGAGATGCTCAACCGATGATGGAATCGAATAGGCGCCGCTACCAAAACGAGTGCAGTCGATTCTCTCGACCTCTCCAGATTCCAGGTCGGGGTCGAGGACGACTAGTTCTCCGGCCACTGCACCACCGTGTTCGTCCGGTACGAATCTCAACTGCTCTCGACTCACATCGTCGACCGAGAACAGTGCCTCGATGTCATCCATCACCGTGTCCGACTCTGTCTGCTCGGAGAACTTGGCTTCGGCCCAGTTCTTGGACTGATAATAGACATCTCGCTTGGTCGCGAAGTCGTTGGTCTGGACCAATTCTCGTGAGAGCCCCATCATCCTCAATGTTTGTGCGAAACCCTTGACGGTATTGACCGTCAGCGTGCGTTCCTTTCTGGCCTTACCGATTTCCAGGTAACCTTTTCGTTTGTCGTAAGAGACATTGGAGAGACTACGTACCGGGAAGTAGAGCATCGGCTTGCCCTTGCGCATGATTTTCTTGTAGATCTCACTGGCAGCATTTTCGATGCTAGTGATGGTCTTCTTGTCTCTCTTGGCATTCTCTCGCTTGACACGATCGATGTATGATTTTGCTATCTTTTTGGCCACGTCGTCTTACCTCACATCTTCCGGCTTCGTTCGAGAACTTCGGAGAGATTCCCCTCTGCCTTGGTCCTCTGTAAATCACTCAATTCGAGGATGTCTTGAAGTGCGATTCCGATCTGTGGGATGTAAGTCTTGATGTAGTCCTTCTTTCGTTCCGCATCGGCCAGTCGACGTTTCTTTCTCAGGTGAATGGCGAGTTTCCTGCCAGCTTCCATGACGGCCAGGCGCATCTCTTTGAGAATTTCATCGTAACTGGCCACGGCTTTCTTGCTCTCGGAGGTGAAGGGAACCCAGACGCTCGCGATGTGCACCAGGATCGCCAGTGGACCTGTGGGTAAGGCTCCCCGGGCCTGCTGGACCTCGTATTTTTTCCACGGGGAAGCCACGATGGACTGTGTGATGGCACAGGCGCCCTGCTCATATTGAAGCGGTACCCGGTTGGCAAAGCGGTAAATCGATGCGAGTTGATCGCCGGGTAGTTCGCCGCCCCAGGCGATACCCGCCTCGACCTGGAAGGGGTTGCCACGGTAGACGCTGGGCTGGCGAGTTACGGTGATGACCAGCTCGGGATCAAAATTTCGTCGCAAGGTTTTTCCCATCAGGTCTTCACCGATGGGTGACAGGCAGTTGGTGGGAGGGGCCATCATACGGGTCACACTGATGCCCTTGTGAAGAATCTTCACATCTGCGCTGGAGAGTCGCTTCGGATGACGATCGGTATCGATCATCCGGCCCAGACCTGCTGTTTCGTCACTGATCTTCTTGACCACATTGGGCGTCACCCGGCAAAACTCGGAACAGAGGAATCCGCTGACGGTGCGAGAACTAGTTTCCTTCATCATCTGCATCAGGATTCCCAACTCGACACCGTGTGGGTGTGGAAGAATCTCGTTGGGAGCATCCGGAAGTTTTTTGGTGACGCGTTCCCAGATGATCGGCTCCTCGTCGATCGGATTGGTGTATATGATTTTTACGTGGGGGTTCGCCAGAGAAACCTGATCGAGGAACGAATCGATCGAGTGTTTGCCCTTCTTGTAGGTGCCTTCCAGCTCGATCTGGACCTCGGTTCCATGAGCCCACTCGACTTCAACTTCCGATTCCTTCTTGACCACCGGTTGGTTCTTTGCCATGTCGATGGCCAGTACCAGTTCGATGGCTGGTTTCCTGCGTGAGGTGCGACTGATCACTCTCATCGGTTTTCCGGTGGTAAGGGTGCCGTACATCCCTGCTGCGCTGATCCCGATGCCTTGCTGTCCTCGGGTTTGCTTACGCGCATGAAACTTCGATCCATAGAGAAGTCTTGCAAATATTCTCGGCAACTGCTCGCGCACAATTCCAGGACCGTTATCACGGATCGTGACCACGTGCTGGGTCGCTTCGGTGGCTTTGACCTCGATGAAGAGTTCGGGCAACAGCGAAGCCTCTTCACAGGCATCGAGTGAGTTGTCGACCGCCTCGCGGACGGTGGTCAGGAGTGCTCGAGCAGGACTATCAAAACCGAGCAGGTGACGATTCTTGGCGAAGAATTCACTGACCGAGATGTCCTTCTGTTTGCT
>JAPKAM010000138.1 GCA_028825265.1 Planctomycetota bacterium | reverse complement strand
TGAGGATCACGATCGGATCGGAGATGTCCACTGCACCATCGTTGTTGGGGTCACCACGGCGGAAGGGAGCGTCCGCTGCACTCGCCAAGCTCGACCAGCAGAGCATCGTGGCGAGCAGGGACACAGCACAGAGCCGCTGAAAAGATGGCCGCTGAAAAGATGGCCGCTGAAAAGGCTGCCGTTGAAAAGGCTGCCGTTGAAAAGGCTGCCGTTGAAAACACGAGGGCATCGAGACCTCCTGAACCGTCAGGGTCCGCAAGATCCTGGAACGTAGTGAAACAGTTCACTGACGCTCAGAACCTGCAATGACGAGGAGGCTTGTCGAGCCAGCGGCCACTTCAGCGGCGGCATGGGGATGCTCAAAACTCCTCGCTGTCGATGGGCAGAGCCCAGCATGAACAGACTCTCGGCTGATCATCACAGGCTCCATTATAGGCGTTATTGGGAAGATCGAGAACCGGCAACTCCCGACGCTGCGAAGCGCAGAGCCGAATAAAAGCCGATGGATGTCACGAGCGTCAAGATGGTCAGGAATAGGTAGTTGGGAGTCCTTCGGGAGCGCGGGGAGTCGCTGGGTTGGCGACCACGGCCCGAGTAGAGGGTCAGTTGATCCGCCCCGAACTCGGCTCTCACCAGCACCTCGAATTGCTCGATCCCCTGTTCGCGGGCTCGCTTTCGAAAGAGCGTTTCATCGCCGACCACCACCAGTGAATGGGTCTCCGAAGAGAGCCGTTCTCCGATGTTGGCCTCGAGTAGCGTGGCTCGGTGACGTTTCAGCAGTACCTGGGTTCCCGGATGAGCGTGGAAGAACTCGAGTTGGGTGTCCGATCCCACATGAGGCTCGACCTGACGACAGAAGTCATCGAGCTGCGCGGTTCGGACGATGTGTGGGCTCTGGATGTCGAACGCATCGAGATATGCGGCGGAGATGGGCAGCATCGAGGAGAGGGCTAGGATGGCATAGACGGTATTTCGCTGCGGTGAAAACCAGCGCGAGACTTCCCGTGCTGCGAGCATCGTGGCGGGTGGCAACACCACCAGCAGGTGGACGAAGCGATGATGGGTGGCGAGGCACAGCAGCAGCAAGCCGCCGATCATCCAACAGAACAGGAAGCGCTCGGCGCGTCGCTCTCGCTGGCGGGTGGAGGGGCGCCGGATCAGCCGAATGGACGCCACCACTGCGATCAAGCCGGTCGGAGCCAGGCGTGCCAGGAACCACGCCAGCGGCAACAGGTGGTGGCTGGCGGATGTCTGATTGGGAGCGAGCCGGGCGCCGATGGAGTGGTCGATCAGTTCATCTTGGATCAACTTGTCGAAGGCCAAACCGCCGCTGTCATGTTGTGCGGCGGCCAGCCAGATGACCGGAATCACCAGCGAGCCGAGTAGCCCCACCACGATGCTGCGATGAGGCAGTTTCTTGCGCTCGGCTGGAGCATCGAAGCGGTACGCCAGCAATCCCATGAGGGCCATCACCCAGCCGAGGGGTCCCTTGGTCAACAGCGCTGCTGTGCCGGCGAGCACCAGTGGCCACGGTCCCGCTCCATCGACCCAGCAACGCCAGACGCCGAGGGCCAGTAGCAAGATGGTGCACTGGAACAGTGGATCGCTGCGAGCCAGCAGGATCTCGCGCAGCCCCAACTGGTGACACAGCAGAAGCAGCGGTGCCCAGATCGCCGCCGCCGTCCCGAACTCACGACCGACCCAGCCCACCAGAATCAGCATCGTGATCAGCGTTGCCCACCACGACGGAAAGGTGTAGGTCAGTCGATGAAAGATGCCGACCGATTCGCTGGCGAGGGCCCCGAGCCACTGGGTTAGCGGCGGTTTCGAGGCGAACTGGCCATCGGGGCTCTGCTGCCACAGCCACGCATCGTTCTCGATGATGTCGAGCTGATAACCGGCGAGCTTGACCTGGTCGCGACCGAGCAGGTCGTCGGGACCGGTGGCGCGCACCAGTAGAAAGCCGGCCCAGGTGACGATGGCGAGCATCAGAATCGTCTGTGGGGTCGAGATCGAGCGCGCCTTGTGCGCGAGCCCATCGGTCGGTTTCATCATCAGCCGTTGGTCCCATCTCCTTCTGGCGGTTCATCTTGTCGCAGCAGTCGCGGCAGGAATCGGGCCACCAGGACAGCCCCTCCTGCAGCGGCAGCGAAGGACCAACCGGTCCACGCCTTGCCGAGGATCAGCGCTCCGATGCCCAGGGTCAGCCCCCAGATCATCACCAATCCTCCCAGCACCCCGCCGATCACCCACCAGCCCTCATTGGCGGCTGAGTTGTACTTGGCCAGCTTTCGCACCGGTCCCCACGCTCCGGTCGGTCGCACCTTCTCGTAGAAGGGCACCAGTTTTTCGGGGTCGGGGGCGGGTCTCAGCAGGGTCACCAGCAGGCTGACCAGCGTCGACAGTAGCACCACGATGACGATGCGTCCTTCGGCGGTGATTTCCCCCTGCGGCGAATAGGGACCGAGAGTCCAGCCGCTGGTGGTGCCAAAGGTGATGAAGGTGGTGGTGACACTCGATGTGACCATCGCAGCGATTTCACTCCAGGCGGTGATGCGCCACCACAGCCAGCGCAGCAGGTAGATCGGTCCGACGCCGCCGAGGAAGGCGAGGAAGAAGGTGAACAGGTCGCTGATCGAATCGGAGACGGTCGCTAGCCACGCCCCCTCCAGCAGAAACACGACGCTGGCGATTCGCGCCACCATGACATAGTGGCGTGGCTTGCGTTTTCGATCGATGAAGCGTCGGTGTAAATCGTTGACGTAGTAACTGGCGGCCAGATTGACATGGGTATCGATGGTCGACATGAACGCAGCGAGCAGACTCGCCACCACTAGGCCGAGCAATCCGGCTGGCAGGAAGCGCACCATCATGACGACGTAGGCCTTTTCCGAGTCGGTACTTGCGATCACTGCATCGGCTTCGATCGGGTCTCCGACACTGACCCTAGTGGTGGGCAGCACGCCGGCCCACCCATCGGGGGAGACGATCTTGACCTCGCTGCGAACGCCGGCGTCATCTTCGATGGAAACCACATCCAACTTTTCACTGATCGCCACCACGGTGCCGGCCACCGGACTGGTGATAGGAGTGCCGTGTGGCACCACCAGCAGCGAAGCGAGCGCCACCGCGATCCACATCCAGGGGCGCAGGGCGTAGTTGGCGATGTTGTACCAGAGGGTGCCGATCGATCCGTGTGCCGGAGATTTGCTGGCAGCGATGCGCTGCACCACCACGGTGCCGCCATCGATTCCCGAGGTCGCCCACCAGGAGACCCCCAGATACACCGCCACCGCCGCCACCGGCGTGGTCCAGAAGCTCAGATCGGTCCAGGAGCCAGCCCCGGGGCTGGGAAGGAAGTCGAGAACGTTGCCCGATGCCCCTCCTGTTGTGGCCAGTTGCTCGAGGATCGCCGTCTGCCCCCCCACCGCATCCCAGGTGATGAACGCCAGTGCGATCGCCCCGATCATGGCGAGGCAGAATTGCACCAGATCCGTCACAGCCACCCCCCAGAAGCCCGACATCAGCGAATAGGACAGGCAGATGGCACAGGCGACACTCAACGAGGTGATCTTGTCGATATCAAATAGCACGTCGCTGATTTTGGCGGCGGCCAGCAGTACCCAGCAGAGGACGATCGGATTGGTTAAGAAGGCATGGAAGAAGCCGAGGACCCCTCTCAGGATCTTCGCTTCTTCTCCTCCGTAACGCATCTCGGCGAACTCTGCCTGAGTCATCACTCCTAAGCGGCGCCAGTAGCGAGAGAAGAGGAAAACGGTCAGCATTCCACCGACAGCAAAGCACCACCAGAGCCAATTGCGCCAGATGCCGTCGTCTCGAACCCAGCCGGTGATCACCAGCGGTGTGTCGGCGGCAAAGGTGGTGGCCACCATCGAGGTCCCGACCACCCACCAGGGTAATTTTCGCCCGGCCAGGAAGAAGGAATCTACATCTGCGCTGGCGCGCTGGCGTAGAAAAAAGCCGACGCCGATGGCGAAAGCGATGTAGATCGCCAACACGGCGATGTCGATGGTTTCCAGATGCATGGCGAGATCCTACACCGAGATGACTTTTTTGGGATGGGCTTGCTTCCCACTTCGTTTGGATGCAGTGTGCAAATTCGTGGGGGAAGACCGGGAATGTCCGAGCCATTCTGGTCTAGTTCGGTGTGACCACGGCACGATGAGTCGAGGTCACACCGGATAGGCTGGTCTCGGACCGCCGACCTGGATGATTCAGAAAATATCATGAGTTGTAAATGAGATATGAAGGAGTCATGCGGGGAGCATTCACGGCTCACGTGACGCTGCAATTCTAGTGCGATGACCGTGTGACTCATCACTACTGGATGGCTCAACGACTAGCGGGTTCATCAAAGGCTGCGCCGCGGGCACATCAAAGGATGTGCCACTTTCCGCGCCACAGCACTACTTTCTGCGCCTCTCGCTGCTCCGTGCCTCTCCTCAAGATCAGCCTTCAACTCGGGATAGACTGCACCGAGTGGTTCAGTATCCCGCTCGGCCACCGTGCCCGAGAAGTCATCGAAAACAGCCGCCTACCCTTCAACAACCGTTGTAGATGTTACAGCTGAGGGAATCCTCGGTCGGGTCGTCGCCGCAGCTAGGGAACGGGGCTGCCGGCGGATCTCCTTCGAGGAACTGGTAGAAGATGATGAAGGCGGCGTCGGCCACGTCCAGCATTCCATCATCGTTGCAATCAGCAGCGGATTGACAGAGCAGAATGGATCCTCCCTGGAAGAAGTACGAGAGCAGGTAGATGCCATCACTGAGATCGAGCATCCCATCGGTGTTCACATCCCCTCGTGAAAACGGCGCATCTTCACAGCTGTCGAGAATGCCATTTCCATCGAGGTCTTCTGCTCCTGCAGCGATGTCACATACATCTGCGATGCCGTTCTCGTCACAGTCATCCCCCGCGGTCTGATCCAGGTCGCATTCGTTGGGCACTCCATCGCCGTCCACATCGCCATCGCACGGATCGATGATGCCGTCACTGTCGCTGTCGGTCTGGCAACTATCGTCCTGGCCGTCGGAGTCGCAATCTTCGCCACCGGTCTGATCGACATCACAATCGTTGGGAATGCCGTCGCCGTCGAGGTCCGGATCACACGGATCGATGGTGCCATCGCTGTCGCTATCGAGCTGGCATGAATCGAGTTCACCATTGAGATCGCAGTCGGCGCCGCCGACCTGGTCGATGTCACAGTCATTGGGGATGCCATCGCCATCTAGATCGCCGTCACAAGGATCGATGGTGCCATCGCTGTCGGTATCGGTCTGGCACGAGTCATCCTGGCCATTCATGTCGCAATCCTCGCCGCCAGTCTGATCGGCATCACAGTCGTTAGGGATGCCGTCGCCATCGAGGTCGGGGTCACAGGGATCGATGGTGCCATCGAGATCGGTATCGGTCTGGCATGAGTCGTCCTGGCCGT
>JAPKAM010000137.1 GCA_028825265.1 Planctomycetota bacterium | reverse complement strand
CAAGTCAGACCGCAAGTCAGACCGCAAGTCAGACCGCAAGTCAGACCGCAGACTCCTCGACCACAGGTGAGACCGCAGACTCCTCGGCCGCGGGTACGACCCACCAGCCGATCGGGGGGATCCTCCACGTCCACTCCGACGGTGGTCACTCCCCGTCCTCGCTCCAGATCAGCGGCGCGTACGGTGGTTCCTTCATCACGTAACGTGGTGACGCCCGGTCGGTCTAGCCGATCGAATGGCGGCACCTCGACTCGTCCGACTCTCAGGGTTCCCAGGGAAAGGATCCCTTCCGCCTTACCACGATACAAACCACTGCCAGCCCTGCGTAGCGAGGCACGGCAGCGATCTCGGCGTGATCTTCTGGGCACGGTGACGCTGCGGGATACACGTCGTTCTGCGGTGGAGGATCGCAACGGCACCAGTACTCTCATCGTGAAGCCTGGAGTGCTGCGCAAACCGGGCGGGGCGACTCGCAACCTGATCCGTCGAATCGGCCAGCCGACCGGTCAAAGAAAACCAATCACTGGGATCTCCTCGAGATCAGGGCGCGTTTCGTTGAAGCCAAACCGATCGGGGATCATGACCTCGGTGCCAACGCTGCCACTGCCACCGATGACACTGCCACCGATGACTCACACCGGCAGCGGAGTGTCGATCCCCGGGGGCACCACGGTTTACCACTGGCCTCATCATTCGTTGCCGTGGTACTGCCTGCCCACCTCCTCGTATTACTACGGCAGTTATCTGGGATCCCGGACGATTCCAGTCTGGCATCATCCCTGGGCGATCGGTTTCAGTAGCCCCTGGTATCTGGGGTATTCAGACCCCTGGTGTCATAGTTGGGCACTACCCTGGTACTCCTGTTCCAGTGCCAATTACGTCTGGTGGCATCATGGTCGTTGGAGTTCCAGAAATCAGTCCTCGTTGTGGGTCTCCACCATCTGGAGTGATTTGGGTGACGATGGTTACGACCCAGAATCGACCACAGTCATCGACGATGATGGCTTCGACTCGCAGTCGGTTCGTGAAGTTCATCGTGCCCAACTTTGTGATGGCTGGCATGCCCTGGCCGAGGGAGATCCTGCCACTGCACTTCCGCTGATCGATTCTGCACTGGAGGGGTTGTCAGACTCGGGATTGCCTTGGCTGTTGCGTTCTATCGGGCGCCTTGCCGTCGATGATCTCGACGGGGCCGCAGAGGATCTAGGAATCGCCATCGAACTCGATCCATCTTTGTTGTCGATCCGCTGGAACGAGGCCGACTTTCTTGGTGATCATGGAGTGGCGATCCGCTCACAACTGTGGGCAAGACTGGAACAGGATCCCGCCGATGTTTCCTCCGCCATGTTGATCGGTGTGCTGTCGCTGCTCAGTGATGATGTGGCGGACGCCCCGGCTCGCGGAGCAGTCTCTGAACTGCTGCTCGATGGTCATGGAAACTCCACCACGGTGGCGGTCCACGGTGCACTACGGGGGGAATCTCCCGTCGAGCCATCCCCGGCGGCGGCGTGGCTGATGAATCCAGATTGTTCTGGTCTGAGAGAGGTTCTGCCCTAGACGCCACGAATCGGGTGTCCTGCAGGGCACCCTGCAGTGGGGCGGAAACTTTCTGGCAGGCGTGTTATCATTTCTCGCCTGAAGGGGGGGGCATTGGATCAGCGCTCCGAAGACCAGTTCGACCCGGGCCCATTGCTCGAAGCGGCACGACATCAGGCCACTCATGCTCGAGCTCCTTACTCTCGATTTCATGTCGGTGCGGCATTGTGGAGTGATTCTCGCATCTTTGGCGGCTGTAACGTCGAAAATGCCAGTTACGGCCTCACCATCTGTGCCGAACGTGGTGCCGTGATGAACTGGGCTGCTGCCGGGTCACCTGGAGTTCCCCTCGCCATAGCCATCGCTGCGTGTTCGATGGCATCTGGCGAATGGGTCGAGGCGATGCCTTGCGGCGCTTGTCGACAGGTCCTGAACGAATTGCCAGGTGCGAATCAATTGAGGGTGTGGATCTGGGATGGTGAGGGTGGGAAGTCTACGACTCTCCGGGAGTTACTTCCACACTCCTTCGGCCCATCTCAACTGGGGATCGAAGAAGGGTAGCGACTTGGAAACTGCATACGAAGATCTGGGAGAAGAGTGTCGTGGCATCGAACACGAGTACGGAGACGGGGTTCATATCCTCGCCGATCCTTACTCGATGAGTTTGCTCACCGAGTTGGGCAGTCCAAGTACCGTACAGCCTCGATTCAACGATTTACTCGATACCCTTTACCGGATCCTGCTACAGCGGGCGGTCGCTCAAGAGTTGCCTCGGACTCTGGTCGAGTGCGATACCAACATGAAGAAGTACACCCCACTGGGAGTTTTTCGTGGGCAAGTCATCGATCGATCGACTCGTGCGGTGACCGTCAATGTGGCTCGAGCGGGCACGGTTCCTTCTCATATTTGCCAGCAGATCCTCCATCAGGTTCTCAATCCCGAAGGGGTGCGCCAGGATCATGTGATCATGGAGCGAATCGTCGATGAATCAGGTTCGGTGACGGGAGCGGCACTTCAAGGCAGCAAGATCGGTGGCGACGTCGATGGGCGATACCTTTTCTTCGCCGATCCGATGGGGGCCACTGGCTCCTCGTTACTTCAGGTGATCCAGCATTACAGCGAGAAGGTGGGGGGGACCCCAGAGGGAATCATCACCGCACATCTCATTGTCACACCGGAGTACGTCCGGCGTATGACCGAAGCGGTTCCTGGAATCAAAATATGGACTGTCCGCCTCGATCGAGGGGCGAGCCCCGCTGAAGTTCTGGGTATGATTCCCGGGCGAGATTCGCGCGAGAGTGGACTCAATGAGGTCGACTACATCGTACCCGGTGCTGGTGGCGTCGGGGAAATCATCAACAACTCCTGGATCTGATGCCATTTCAGAAGGAAACGATTACCACAGACATGAAGTACAAGATGAAGCCTGAGCCACCGCTACCTCCGCACTACATCGACGTCTTGATCGAGGAGGAGGAAATCGGCATTCGAGTGCGGGATTTGGCACGGGAGGTGAGGGATAGTCTCGGTGAACGCGATCCGATCATCGTTTGCGTGCTCAAGGGTGCATTCGTGTTTGTTGCTGACCTGGTCCGGCAGATGGATTTCCCATTCAGTATCGACTTTCTCCGGGCGTCCTCCTACGGCAATTCCGTGGTGACTAGCGGAGAGGTGAAACTCGATCTCGATCTGCAACAATCGATTTCCAATCGACATGTGCTGGTGGTCGAGGATATCGTCGATACTGGACTCACGGTGCAGTACCTGAAGGCGAGTCTTGAAGCCCGCGGACCCGCTTCCGTTTCGATCTGTTCCTTGCTTCACAAGCCTGCCAACAACGTGAAACTTGCCCCGGTCGATTATTGTGGATTCGAGATCCCCAACGACTTTGTGGTGGGATATGGCCTCGACTGGCAGGGTTACTATCGCAACTTGCCATTCATCGCCCAGGTTCATCAGACGTGATCTTTGGAGCGGATGTTGGGGTGATCGGGTCGAGCGATTTAGCGGATCGAGCCGGTCACATCCAGAAGCAGTGAATTGGGCACCGAATTACCGAACCTCGGGTAATGATCAAAGGTCCATACTACCTCCTTGCTGACCCGATCGATTTCGATGATCAGCGGCTGTCCTGGGCCGGCATGGCAATTCCCGATGACATAGTGACCATTGGGAAGTACCTCCAGGGTCGTGACCCAGGAGAGGCAAATCTCTGGCAGATCGTACTGGTCCAGGCGCCAGACGATTTGATGGTCAGTCGTGACCTCGATCACACTGTGTCCGTTACCGGTGGCGATCAGGGTATTGCCATTCTCGAGACGCAATGCACAGAAGCACTGATCTCCGAAGGACTCTGGCCCATGTCCACCCACTGGTTTCCGGTCGAATAACGGGACGTCGTATTCCCACACGATCTGGCCGGTGCCCTGCTGGTATTCACGCACCACTCCGTCTCTCTCGTGGCAAACCAGATAGCGATCCGGTGAGATCTTTCTGACCAGTCGGGTATCGGAATGGGGATGAGGTCGATCGACCTTGAGCGGGGTCTCCGACATCAACCTTCCCTGGCGATCCACCTCGATGATTCTCGCAACACCACTTTCGGCGATCATCAGGTGACCATTCTCGAGCGGTTGAAAGGCATGAACCTCTACCGCACGCCCGGCATTTCCATGGGACGTTGCCGAATCGTAGCTCCACACCACTTGCTGGCTTTCGAAGTCGATTTCGACCACCGCCGAGGCGCCGCGCTGGACCAGAATGTTGCCGGAGGGGAGGCGATGCAGGTCATGAATCGAACCCCATGGCATCGACCATTCCACCTGGCCAGCGCGATCGACCACTGTCAGTTGTCCATTCCCATGGGTCAGCACTCGATGACCGACAGGCCGTTCGAGTGGACCCGAGGACCCCTCGGGTGTCGAGCAGGCGGCAAGTAAGAGGCACAGGCTCGACACCGTGACGGCGACGATGGCACGGATCAGGTTCAGGCTCGGCTGGACTCGGTTTGACATGGTGCTCTACGGTAGACTGATCTGGTTGGCGATTGAAGCGGGTACCATTGCCGAGAGCGGGTTTAGGTGAGCAGGCGCCATTTTTCTAGACGCCGGTAGAGTGTGGTCTTGGGGATTCCCAGGATTCTTGCCGCTCGCGCCTTGTTGCCTTCCGTCTCGTTCAGGACATCTCGGACGATGCCTCCTAGCACCACTTCCTCTAGTTTCCGAAGATCGGTGCCCAGTTCTTCGCGCAAACGACGAGCAATGGGGTGTGGAACCGATTCCCTGTGCAGGGAGCTAGACAGGTCTTCGACCAGGACTTTCGGTTTGCCGGCTGCCGAGATTCGTTCCATTTCGTTTCTCAGTTCGCGGATGTTTCCTTTCCAGCGGGCACCGATCAGGACCGTCAATGCATCGGCGGAAAAGTGGGGCACTGGACAGCGATTTCTCTTGCAGAAGGCACGCAAGAAAAACTGACAGAGGAGTGGGATATCCTGGCGTCTTTGTCGCAATGAAGGTATTTCGACCCGCAGGACATCCACTCTGTAACGCAGGTCTTCGCGAAACCGACCCTCCTGAATTTCCACTTCGAGGTCTCGGTGGGTGGCGGCCAGCAAACGGAAGTTGACCTTGCGAGTTCGGGTACTCCCCACCCGGCGGATCTCTCGTTCCTGCAGGACTCGCAGCAATTTCGATTGGAGTGCCGGTTCCATTTCGCCGATTTCGTCGAGCAAGAGGGTGCCTCCCTCGGCACTTTCGATCAATCCCGCCCGCTCAGAGGTGGCTCCTGTGAAGGCTCCCCGATCGTGACCAAAGAGTTCTCCGTCGAGCAAATTAGGGGAGATGGCTGCACAGTTTTCACTGATGAAAGGTCCCGCTCTCCTCGGGCCGAGGCGATGAATCGCCCTGCCCACCAGTTCCTTGCCGGTTCCGCTTTC
>JAPKAM010000136.1 GCA_028825265.1 Planctomycetota bacterium | reverse complement strand
AATCCCTCTTGGTTCAATTCGAAAGAAGAACCGGGATCTACTTCCCGCTCAACTTTCTTCCCTTGGTTTCTTTGTCAGTCTCTCCCTTGGAATCGGGGAATCCGGGCATCGGCTTGTTGTCCGAGGCAGGCTTTTTCGAGGCCTTCTTCGAATCTTTTCCAGCTCCTCCGGCGATGTTCTCCATATCCGCATCGGATACATTTTCTGGTTCCCAGTTGCTCATCGTGTCTCCTTCTTGGAAATCATGGGTAATCAGATCCTAGGCCTTTCTTCGACCCCAGATCTCGAGGCGGGTGATTTCCAGTGGCTCCCGCTTCGTGTCACATTTTTGTCACAGCAACGAGTTTGAAAAGTTCGACCCTTTACAGAAAGTTGAAATGACATGGCAGACATTTCAAATGGTCTTGCCCCATCGACATCTCTGCAGATTGGACCCGTTGATTGGTACAGTCTAGATCACGACTTTGGGTGATTCCACACTTATCCCGGCCACCCGACAGATGCTCTAATTAGCCTTCATTGTCACGAATTTTGGTGATCTCGATGGGGCGATGGGATTCCGTCCATCGTGACCATCCGATATTACGGTGATCTCCATTTACGATGATCTCCACTACGATGATCGAGGGCGCGCCCTCGATCGGTGGATGCTCGAAAGGGATGCGAGAATTCACGGTCCGATCGATGCCTGCAAGAGTTGGATCATCTCGACGCCGCTGGCCCATGGTACGCTGACATCATGTTGGCCCCGACCCCCTCCTTGAATCTGCTCCCGTTTCTGGCGTTGCTGATGGTGGTGCTGCCACCTTCTCCAACAGCAGCAGTCGATGACCCACTGAACGACTCCGCTCCGATCAGTTATGACCGATCGATTCGGCCCATCCTCGCGGACCGCTGTTATCCATGTCACGGGCCAGACGCGGCGACCCGCAAGGCGAAACTGCGCCTCGATCGGCGCGATAACGCTGTGGCTCCACGCAGTGATGGAGCGGTCATCGTTCCAGGAGATGCCGCATCCAGCCTGATGCTGGAACGACTTCGCCTCGATGATCCTGCCGATCGCATGCCCCCTCCAGAATCAAAACTGGAGGTCTCGCAAGCGGAGATCGAATTACTAGAGCGTTGGATCGAACAGGGAGCCCCCTTCAACCAACACTGGTCCTTTGTTCGCGCAGAGCGCACTCCACCTCCTCAGCCAGCAGATGATCAGTGGTCCAAAGGCGCCATCGATCGTCATGTGCTGGCGGCCCTCGAACGCCAGGGACTGGCACCGAGCCACCAAGCATCACGTGAAACCCTGGCGCGGCGAGCGTCCTTCGTCCTGACCGGCCTGGCTCCAGATCTCGATGAACTGGATCGGTTTCTCGCCGACCGGGCTGTAGGTTCCTGGGATCGCTGGATCGAATCTTTACTGGAGACGACCGCCTTCGGTGAGCAGATGGCGATTCACTGGCTCGATGTCGCCCGCTACGCCGATAGTTACGGCTATCAGTCCGATGTACACCGCCAGATGTGGCCGTGGCGCGACTGGGTTATCGATGCCTACAACTCTAATCTTCCCCATGATCAATTCATCCGCTGGCAGATCGCTGGTGATCTGCTCGATGATGCGACTTCAGAACAGCGACTGGCCACCGCCTTTCAACGGATGCACCGACAGACCAACGAGGGAGGCAGTGTCGAGGAGGAGTTTCGATCCGAATATGTCGCCGATCGTACCCAGACCTTCTCGACCGCATTCCTTGGACTGACCATCCAGTGTGCTCGATGCCACGATCACAAATTTGACCCGATCGAACAGCGCGAGTACTACGCCCTCTCCGCTTTTTTCGACAACATCGATGAGAGCGGCCTCTATTCTCACTTCACCTCCGCGGTACCCACTCCTGCCATGGCCATCCTCGACGATGACGCTGTCGCACAGGTCGCAGAATTGACCAAGCAGGTCGAGAACGCCCGCACTCAACTGGAATCAGTCGAGTCCACACGGCGGGAAGCATTTGCCCTCTGGCAGCAACAGTCTTTCGATTCAACGACTCCACTCGGGATGCCCGATGTCGCTGCACACTTTGCATTTGACGAGATCGTCGATGGGAAGTGCGAGAACAGCGCCGTCAAAGATCAACCAGCCACGGTGCCCGCAGCCCTTTCTCTGACCGAAGGAGTGCTGGGGAAGGCGATCCAGTTGACCGGAGATGATGCCCTCAGTTTCGGCGCGATCGGTGAATACAGTCGAAACGACCCCTTCAGCATCTCCCTGTGGATTCGTCCCGAAACAGAGATGGAAAGAGCGGTGATCCTCCATCGCTCACGAGCCTGGACCGACGCAGGGAGCCAGGGGTATCAATTGATGATCGAGGATGGGCACCTGTCTGCAGCGCTGATTCACTTCTGGCCCGGAGATGCCATCGCCGTCTCCTCGGTCGACCGCATCCAGCCAGGGCAGTGGACTCATGTGGTCTTTTCCTATGACGGATCGAGTCGTGCCAAAGGAATCGACCTCTACATCGATGGCGAACTTGCAGCGGTCACCATCATTCGTGATCACCTCAAATCCCCCATCACCGGCGGCGGACCGTACTTTGCCATCGGAGAACGATTCCGTGATCGAGGCTTCAAGCAGGGCCGAGTCGATGAAATGCATTTGCTCAATCGGTCGATCTCTGCGATCGAGGTACGCCAGTTATTCTTCGATGTGAACCACCCAGAAGCGCAGTTGACCATCGAGACGGAACCACTGTATCGCTGGTGGCTTCTCGCCATCGACCAACCCCATCGATCGGCTCTGGCTCGTTTGACCAGCGCACGAAAAGCTCTCAGCGCATTTGTCGACCCGAAACACAAGATCATGGTGATGGAGGAGATGACACCTCCCCGAGTCACCCACCTGCTGAAGCGTGGCGACTACGACTCCCCGGGTGAAGTGGTCGAACCGGATGTTCCTGCGATCTTGCCTCCGCTTCCCGAGGGACTGGTGCGCGATCGACGACTGCTCGCCGACTGGCTCTTGTCGAAAGAGAACCCCTTGACCGCCCGGGTTGCGGTGAATCGGTTGTGGCAGATCGCATTCGGTCAGGGCATCGTCGCGACCTCGGAGGATCTGGGAACCCAGGGGATGCGTCCCTCTCATCCGGAACTGCTCGATGCCTTAGCCGTAGAGTTCATCGAGAGTGGCTGGGATGTCAAAGGGATGCTGCAGGAAATCCTCACCTCGCGCACCTGGATGCAGTCATCGGGAGGTCGTGAAGCTCTGCTCGAGATCGATCCGGACAACCGTTTCCTGGCTCGGGGCCCGACCGTCAGGATGTCTGCAGAGATGGTTCGTGATCATGCTCTCCAGGCCAGCGGGCTGCTGGTCGACAAGATCGGAGGACCTAGCGTGTTGCCCTACCAGCCCGCCGGACTCTGGCAAGAGAAGAGTGGTCATACCTACACCGCTTCGACGGGGGAGGGCCTCTACCGCAGAAGTCTCTACACCTTCTGGAAACGAACTTCACCGCCCCCGACGATGATGATCTTCGATGCAGCCAAACGAGATGTGTGTGTCACACGACGGCACCGCACCAGTACTCCGATGCAATCGCTAGTCCTGATGAATGATCCACAATTCGTCGAGGCTGCCAGGATGATGGCGCGTCGAGTTCTCTCCCCAGCGACAGCGATCCAGCCATCGCCCATCTCTCACGCCTTTCGTCTGATGACAGGGAGGGCTCCGACCCAAGAGGAACTGGCCACCCTGCAATCTCTCAGAGATCGATTACACCAACAGTTCAGCGAGGATCCGGATGCGGCTACCCGCTGGTTACAGGTCGGAGCTAGCCCGCTAGACGAGGCCCTCGATCCCATCCAATGGGCCACGATGGCGGCAGTTTGCTCGACTCTCTTTGGACTCGATGAAACGACCCGATTGAGGTGATGCAATGAACCCATCCCCACGATCCAGTGATCACACCAGCCGCAGGGATTTCCTGGCGACCGCCGCAGGGGTGGCTGCCGGAAGCGCGATGTGGGGCTGGATGCCGACTCCAGGTACTGCGATGGAACCGATCAAGGCACATTTGAAACCTCGTGCGAAACGAGTGATCTGGTTGTTCCAGAGTGGTGGGCCATCCCAGATCGACTTGTTCGATCCAAAGCCACTACTGGGAAAACGGCATGGGGAAGAACTCCCCGCGTCGATCCGGATGGGACAGCGCCTCACGGCCATGTCGGGGAATCAATCGACTTTACCGCTGGTCGGCAGCCCCTTCCAGTTCTCGGCACATGGAAAGAGTGGTGCTCAGATCAGCGAGTTGCTGCCCCACACCGCAGCCATCGCCGATCAGTTGTGCATTGTTCGTTCCCTTCACACCCGCGCCATCAATCACGATCCGGCGATCACCTTTGTTCAAACCGGTTCGGAAATCGCCGGTCGACCATCGATCGGGGCATGGCTCTCCTACGGGCTGGGAGCCGGCAACCCGGATCTTCCGGCGAGCATCGCAATGGTGACCCAGAACAAGGGTGGCCAGCCGCTCTACGCACGCCTCTGGGGATCTGGATTCCTCCCATCGGAACACCAGGGGATCCAGTTCAGGCCCGGCAAGGATCCAGTGCTGTTTCTCAAGGATCCCGAAGGACTGTCAAAACCGATGCGACGCCAGATGCTCGATGCATTACTCGAGTTGCATCGCTTTCAGGATCCGCAAGACAGCGGTTTCATCCGTTCGGCCAACCATCGCAATGAACTCGCATGGCGAATGCAAGGATCGGTGCCAGAGGTGGTCGATCTCTCCGATGAACCGGAAGAAACTTTCGAGTTGTACGGTGAAGATTCCAGGACCCCTGGAACCTATGCAGCCAACTGCATCCTGGCCCGTCGACTCGCCGAACGAGGAGTCCGCTTCACTCAGCTGTTTCACCAGGGCTGGGATCAACATGGAAACCTGCCTGGAGCCCTCCGCACTCAATGTCGCGAGACGGACCAGGCTTCTGCCGCACTGGTCACCGACTTGCAACGACGCGGCCTACTCGATGACACCCTCGTCATCTGGGGCGGCGAGTTCGGGCGCACCAGTTACTGTCAGGGGAAACTGACACCCCAGGGCTTTGGCCGTGACCACCATCCTCGCTGCTTCACCATCTGGATGGCCGGGGGTGGCGTGAAGAGCGGCCTCACCTACGGAAGCACCGACGATCTCGGTTACAACATCGCCACCGATCCAATGGATGTTCATGACCTGCAGGCGACGATCCTCCACATGCTGGGAATCGATCATGAGCGACTCACCTACCCCTTCCGCGGTCGCCGCTACCGCCTGACGGATGTCCACGGCAAGGTGATCGATGCTCTGCTGGCTTGAAACCCTGGATGAGAACGCTGGATTGGAACTCCAATTGGCGATTGAGGCACTTGAGAGGCCACTTCTCAACTTGACTTGAATTCAAGAGGTCAACAGGGCCAAATAGAGTCACGTACAGGATCCCAGAAGGA
>JAPKAM010000135.1 GCA_028825265.1 Planctomycetota bacterium | reverse complement strand
ACCCGGGCGGGAGCAGGACACACTCGGGAGCAGAACACACTTGCCTGGCGGCCCCAGGATGAAAACGGGCCCCCGGCGCCTGATAGCGCCGGGGGCCCGTCCTGCAGTGGCAGTAGCTGCCCTTTTTACCTGCCCTAGAAGCGGACCTCAGAGGAGAAGGTGATCACCTCGACACCCGATCCCACCCCCAACGCCTTAGCGTTTTGCAGGGTGCCAGCATCGATGTAAAAGGTCAGGTAGTCAGTCGCGCGGTAGGTCGCGCGGAAATCAAACTCGTCGCCCAGTTTACTACTGGAGGATCCGTTCGAGACCGCACCATTATTATTGGCATTGAGAGTCGCAAATGCGAACAACCCCTGCACCGACCACTCCGGAGACAGATTCATACCGCCCTTGATCTTAAATGCCCGGTAGTTGGTATCGACGTCGAGGCCGTAGTAGGCATCCTCGAGTACCAGCATGTCGTTGTTGAACTCGTACGAAACGAAGTTCGTGTTGCTGGAATTGGCGCCGTTGTCATCTCCCGACAGATCCCACAGAGAAATATCGACCCAGGGTGCGTCGTTCTCATCGGTCTCTGGAATGTCGTAATGAACTCCAGCGACCAGTCCGTAGGCACTGCTCTGGCTGACCGAACTGCTGTAGTCACCGAACTGCCAGTAGATCTCACCGTAAAACTTGAGGCCATCATCCCCCGACAGCTGTCCGCCCCCTCCCAGGGTCAGCAGATCGCTTCCACCGTCATTTTTCGAGTTGAGTATGACCAGTCCCAGATCACCGCTGTAGTCGCCGGTATCGAGTGGCAACCCGTAGATCAGGCCAAACAGCGACTCGTTATCGACAGGAGACAAATCGAACATCAGGACATCGAGAGTATTCTCACCGAGATCGTAATGGCCGACTCCACCGACCGCTTGAAGCGACTGGACACGGCCTGCCGAGGCGGACTGCGGTGAACCGCTGTCGCCTCCACCATTGCCGTAGGCCGATTCAGCATTGCCCAAGTCGAGCAGGAACGGCTGGCCATTCCCCGAGAAGTCGATGACGTAATCCACCACTCCGAACTCGAGATCGAGCGCAGCGTCCATCGCACCTTCCCAACTCACCTTAGCCTCGCCGAGGGACAGCGGTAGATTCCCATCCCTGCCGTTACTGTTGATGTCAAAGGGGGTCTCGAGACGCAGAGACGCCGTCACTCCCTCGGAGATGGCCGCATCGATGCCGATGCGAACCAGCGGATCGAAGAAGGATCCTCCCGCCAGATCTCCCGGCCAACTTCCTCCCAGAAGTAGCGGGTCGTCACCGGATCCCCCTGCCGCCGAGAGTCCGGCGCGGCCAAAGGAATCGCTGCGATCCACCAGATTGAGAACCATGTCTCCTGTAATGGTCAACCGAAGCGCACGGCCCGGTTTGACATCGCCACCGAGCGTGGTTTGTGAAAGTACGGAACCGGTGACCGAGATCGCCAGTACAACCGCAACAACGATGCTGAAAAGCGTGTGAATTCTGTTCATGGGGTTTCCCCCCCCTTCCCCCGTAGGATGAAACTCACCTGTTACTTGACTGAACAGGTGGCAATCGACTCCGACCTTCATCAGGCATCCAACAGGACACCCGACCATTCCATGGTCGGATCAATCGGGGGAGTCTGCGCAATCAGATCCGCCCGGTCAAGGGAGCCATCGAAATCCGAGTGATAGATATTCGGATGTTGATCTGCCGGGTGCCCAGGCCGGCATCGATGAAATCTCAGTGGCCGCCTCGTAATAGCGCATTTGCCCGATCGAGATCTTTGCCGGTGGTGATCTTTGGATTGGGGTGCCCCGGTTCGACGAATTCCACCTTGAGGCCACTACGGGCGACCGCCTCGACCTCATCCGTTCCGTCCTCGTCAGTGCCCGCCAGAGCCTCCTGGATCGACTTCAAGTCGAAGACCTGAGGCGTCTGAGCCTGCCACAGCCCTTCTCGTGGGACCCCCTCTTGCCAGCACTGTTTCCGGTCAGACCGGTGCAGGGTATCGGTCACAGGGCACGCTAACAGCGCTGCCCTCGACTCTGTCGCGCGATCGAGAACTCGCTCCAGATCCTCGCGGTGAAGCACCGGGCGGGCTCCGTCATGAATGACGACCAGATCTCCCGCCGACCCCGAGATGGCCGCAAGCCCTGCTAGGACACTCTCCCGGCGCGTCTTGCCCCCCACCACGATCTCGACCGGGGCCGCTGCTGAATCGAAATCTTGCAGCCAATCATGGGCCACCTGCATCTCTCCCTCATGAACCACCAGCACGGCACTGCAACAGGCGGGATGAGCCATCGCCGCCCGCAAGGAATGCATCGCCATCGGACGACCGGCGAGTAACACCGCAGCCTTTCGTTGCGGATAGCCGAGGCGAGTCCCCTCCCCCGCGGCCACCAGCACCACGTGGTAGTCAGCGACCATCGAGATCACTCCTCATGACAGCCGCCCCGGATCATTACTATGCGGACTGAAGAGTCGCTCATATTCCTGGACGCAGTAGCGATCGGTCATGCCTGCGATGTAGTCGCACACCGCCCGCTCCCGGCCGATCTCTGCGCAGGACTCGAGGTGCTCTCTGGGCAACTGTGCGGGCTCACGGACAAACTCCTGAAACAGCGCGGCGATCATTCGCCGGCCCTTCTGAGAAACCCTGACACAGTGAGGATCCCGGTAGAGACGATCATGAAGAAAGGTCTGAAGCTGGGCCTTTTCGGCACTCATCGCATCGGAGAATCCGAGTAAATCATCGGGAGCCGCACGTACATCCTCGACACTCTGGATATTTCGTTCTGCAATGCGCGTACTACTGGTCACCACCAGATCGTTGATCTGATCCGAGATCACACCCGAGATGGTCCGCGCGATCAGCACTCTACGAGACAGCCCCTCTCCGTACTGCTGGCGCACCGCTCTTTCCGAGCGAGCAAAGATCTCGATCCCGCACAACGCTGCCAGCTCCAGCACTCCTGACCGCAATCCGTCATCAAGATCGTGACAGTCGTAGGCGAGGGAGTCGCCGATGTCTGCCAGTTGCGCTTCCAGTGTCGGCGGGACCCCCGGTTCGAATTCTGCCAGCCCCGGTTCATCGAAGCGACCGTAGTGCTTGACGATCGACTCTCGTACTTCCCAGGACAGATTGATTCCGAGAAACCCGGGATATCTTTGCTCGAGCAGGTCGACCACCCGCAAGGCGTGGCGGTTGTGGTTGAAGCCCCCGTGGGAAGCCATCCACTGGTCCAGTTCCCTCTCACCGGCATGACCGAAGGGTGGGTGACCCAGGTCATGACCGAGGGCGATCGTCTCGACCAGATCCTCGTTGAGCCCAAGCCGACGTGCCACGGCACGAGAGACCTGTGCCACCTCGAGGGTATGAGTGAGACGGGTCCGGTAGTGATCTCCCTGGTGATTGGCAAACACCTGGGTCTTGTACTCGAGACGGCGAAAAGCAGTGCAATGGATCACTCTTTCCCGATCGATCTGATACGCGGTGCGATGCGGCGCAGGCGGCTCGGGATGGACACGACCGCGACTGCGAGCGCTCTGCATCGCATAAGGTGCCAGCAGTTGCTGCTCCCGGGTGTGGGGGTCGAGCCAGACCCTTGCGGCGGGCTCGGAATCGGATCCGGTGGTCTCGATCGATCCATCACTCATTCAACGGCCTCCCGAACTCTGCTGGATTCTTCTGATCTTCGGTTTCCCCATCGGCAACTGGATCGCCGTTCCTGGAGCAATCGTCACACCCTTCCAGCGAGGGTTAAGAGATTCCAACTCGATCACCTGATAGCCGCGATCGCGGGCGATCCACAGCAACGTTTCGCCACTGCCGGTTCGATGGATGGCACCTTGCGCCCTCAAAACAGCGATGGGCACCCGCTCGACGGAAGGAGTGGGGCTACAACCGACCACTCCCACCCAGACTAGCAGGATCCACGACAGGGCGAATCTTCCCTGCACCTTGCACGATTCAGGAATACAGGATTCAGGAATACAGGATTCAGGAGTACAGGATTCAGGAGTACAGGATTCAGGAGCGGCGCTCCACTGCCTGGAGATTCGCTGCCGGTAGGTTGATCGGTTCTCCAGGGTCACCGGGGGCTCCACAACATTTGCTCGAGAAAAGATCCAACCTGAATATCCGCCCGGCCCTCGCAACGAGTGCCTCTCCACTGCAGCATAGCAGAGACCGGTGGTCAGCGGGATAGCAGCGGAGACAGTTGAAGGGGAGGCCAGGATGCGGATCTCGGCTCAGGCGATCTGGAATGGATGCGACACGCCCCATCCCGGTCGTATCGCCATCCTCGATGGTCGAATCGAGCAGGTCTTGCCCCCCGGTCCCGCCGACCTCGACCTCGGGGAAGCGATCCTGTGCGCCGGATTCGTCAATGCTCATCTGCACCTCGACCTGTCGCTCCCTCGCCCCACCGAGACGATGGTCGGTTCCTTCGACGATTGGCTTCGGTCCGTGGTCGAGGCTCGCCAGCATCTGGGCGAAGATGGACTGACGATCCAGGCCGCAATAGGAGCCGAAGAGACTCTAGCGGGCGGCACCACCGCAGTCTTCGACATCGATCCTGCCGGACATTCGATCACCGCACTGACCGATAGCCCGCTGAGGCGCTTGATACTGCGCGAGGTGATCTCGGTCAACTCTCAACCGGGAGTCGATCTCGATGCGCTCGGTCACTTTCTTGGTGGAGCCCACGATCCGAGCCGAGAGTTGCGAGGCATCTCCCCGCACTCCTCCTACACCGTTCACCCCGAGCTGCTGGCAAAATTGCTACCTTGGTGCCGAGAACAAGGGGCTCCTTGGGCGATGCATGTCGCCGAGCCGACATGGGAACGACAACTGCTCGTCGATGGCCGCGGCGAGGGCGCGAGATTTCTGGAAGGATTCGGAGCCGATCCTGCATCGTTTCGCCGTGGCCACACGATGATCGAAGCACTGCGTGAATCGGGCGACCTGACCCGACAAAGTCTCATCATCCATGGCAACGAATGCAGCGACGATGAACTGGCCGCCATCGGTGAATCCGGATCGGCACTGGTGTGGTGCCCCCGCTCTCATGCCTTCTTCGGCAGAGCTCCGCACCCGGCTCCACGGGCCGCCGAGGAAGGGCTAGAGGTGCTGCTGGGCACCGATGGCAAGGTCTCGGCAGGCACCCTCTCGATGCTCGATGAGATGGGTGCCGCTCGAGCGGCGGCCGCCGATCTGGACATCGAAACCATCTGGAAGATGGCGATCGTCCACCCGCGCCAGTGGCTGGCGCGAGCAGGTCACCCAGATCTTCTCGGGTGCGGCACCCTGCAACCGGGCGATCCTGCAGACCTGGTGGCGGTGTCGATCCCCGAGGGGGATGGTCCGTTGCTGGAACGGGCGCTGGCCGGCGAAGTGATCGCCAGTTGGATCGACGGTCGAGCGTTGCAGCCGGAGATGCTCGGAGATGCTCAGTAGACTGGTACTGCACCTGATCAGGGGAATAAGCGGGTGATGGGGATCGAACCCACGACTTTCAGCTTGGGAAGCTAACGCTCTACCACTGAGCTACACCCGCATTGATTTCCGC
>JAPKAM010000036.1 GCA_028825265.1 Planctomycetota bacterium | reverse complement strand
TCGACAACATTGTCGACCGATGGAAGGTCCGCCGCTTCATCGAACGTGGAATCGACCCACTTGCCGGTGGAGCCGCCACTCCCCAGCGTTGGCGTGGTCTTCGAGAATGATGCTTGGCTCACTCCGCTCTTCGACTCTCTCACTGAAGCTGGAATCCCATTCGAACCGATCGATGTGCGAGACCATTCCTTCGACCTTCTCAACGCCAGGAAGCACACCCTTTACCTCAATCGTGTTTCGCCATCCTCGTACTTACGAGGAAATGATGGCGCCATCCCCCACGCCCATGCCTTGCTCGCAGCACTTGAGGCGTCCGGTGCCAAGGTGATCAATGGATCTCGTTCCTTTCATCTCGAGACCAGTAAAGTCGCTCAGCAGATCCTGATGAGCCAACTCGGAGTCGATGTTCCTCGTACCGAAGTCGTCAGTAGTCGCAGTGCGGTACACAACGTCATCGACGAGTTGACCTTCCCGCTGATTCTGAAGCCAGACACCGGCGGCAGTGGTGCCTTGGTCCGAAGAATCGAAAACAAGGAACATCTACTGGCACTCATCGATGACGATGAGGTGTTCGCTCCAGGTCATCTGATGCTGCTTCAGGAGCTGGTCGTTTCTGCAGATGGTTCCATCGCAAGGGTCGAGTTCGTCGACGGCGAATGTCTGTTTGCCATGAGAGTCACCGCTCATAACACTTACAATCTATGCCCCGCCGAGGGGTGCCCAAGAACTCCGATCGAACCGGGCATCAAGCCAGGTGCGACCTTCGAGACCTGGACCGATGTCCCCCCAGAAGCTGTCGCTCAGGCGAAAGAGATCCTCCGAGTTGCCCATCTCGACATCGGAGGGGTGGAATGGATCGACACCGCCAGCGGTCGCCGTTGCTTCATCGACATCAATGCCACCAGCGTATATCGGGATGACATCCAGAAGGCCACCTCGGTCAATGGTTTCCTCAGGGTGTCCGGATATCTGGCCAGGGAACTGGCCAAGGAAGACGCCAAGAGTACCCATCTAAATGGACGTAGGAGTACCGTATGACCCACAGCGACTACATCATCGTCGGCGGTGGGATCATGGGCGCGATGATGGCGCTGGAACTGGCTGAATCCGACTCCGGAAGTGTCTTGCTGCTGGAAAAATCTTTCCCGGGGGCCGGGTCCACTGGCAAATCGGGAGCGATCCTGCGCCAGCACTATTCCCACGAGGTGACCATCGGGATGGCCCGAGAGAGTCTTCAGTGGTATTCCGAATTCGAACAACGCTACGGAACCGACATCGCCTTCCATCGCCCAGGAATGGCATTCATCTGCACCGAGTCCGACCGCAGGAATCTCGAGAGAAATGTTAAACTGCAACAATCGATGGGTGTCGGCACCCAAATTCTTGACGCCTCCCAACTCAGAGATCTTGAACCGGGAGGCACCTTTGCCGATGACGAATGTGCCGCCTGGGAGGCCGAGGCAGGCAATGTCCATCCCGTCAAGACGGTTCATGCGGTACTCGATGCGGCTCGAAGAGCCGGAGCCGAGGCTCGACTCGGAAGCCGGGTGACCGAGTTCCTCCGCGATGGAGATCGAATTTACGGCGTGAAACTGGATGACGGGTCCAGTTTGCAAGCGGGAATGGTGATCGTTGCCGCAGGCCCATGGGCAGGACAGCTGCTGAAGGAAGCCGGAGTTTCGCTTCCGCTCACTGCACTCCGACCCGAACAGTCCTTCTTCGATCCTCCGGCGAGAGCCCAGGAAAGTCGCCTGATCTACGGAGATCTGACAAATGGGCTTTACTGGAAACCAGAGCTGGCCGGTTGGACAAGGGTCGGCTTGCTCGACATGAATCTCGATGCGGTGGTCGAAAATCCGGATCACTACGACGAGGGTGTCAGCAAAGAATTCATCACTGCATGCCGAGGTCGGCTCTCGAAGCGACTTCCTCATTACGCACATGCTGCATCGTGGGGTGGAATGGGTGCGCTCTACACCGTGACCCCCGACTCGCACCCGCTGATCGGCCCGGTTCCAGGGCTCGAGGGGATGTGGATCGTGAGTGGATTCAGTGGTCACGGCTTCAAACTGTCTCCCTCGGTCGCTCGAGGGGTTTCTTCGTTGATCGGGCAGGGAAGCTCGGGCCACTTCGACGGTGATTTCTTTGCTCCCGATCGATTTGCCCGGGGAACGCCGATCGAGACGAGTTACGGCTACGGAATCCTCGGCTGACCCTGCTTGATGACCGGGTTATCCTGCCTGGCATGAATCCATACATCCGCTGCCTCCCGATCCTAGTGCTACTCGCCTCGCCGCTGCTACGTTGCGAGGTACCTTCCGTCACCCCGTCCCCTCCCAACATCGTCATCGTCTTCACCGACGACCAAGGCTGGGGTGATCTCTCTTGCTACGGATCGAAACAGATCCCGACACCGCACATCGACCAGCTCGCTGCAGAGGGGATTCGCTTCACGGACTTCTATGTCAGCCAACCGGTCTGTTCCGCATCTCGTTCCTCTCTCCTCTCCGGCTGCTATGCCAACCGGGTCGGCATCAGCGGAGCACTGGTTCCGTCTTCCAGGATCGGTCTCGATCCTGAGGAATTGACGATTGCGGAGGTGGTCAAACCGCTCGGATATGCCACTGCCTGTTATGGGAAATGGCACCTCGGTCACCACGCCAGTTTTCTTCCGACCGCCCAGGGGTTCGATGAGTACTGTGGTATCCCCTACAGCAACGACATGTGGCCCGGTCACCCAGAATCTCCCAAGGCGTGGCCACCATTGCCGTGGTACGAACAGGATCAAGTCGAGCGCATCATCGAAGACCTCGACGATCAGGAACAAATCACATCTGAACTGACCCGCCGTGCGGTGCAATTCATCGACAAGAATGCTGATGGTCCCTTCCTGCTCTACTTGCCCCACTCGATGCCGCATGTACCACTGGGAGTCTCCGCTCGCTTCCGCCAAACCACGCGGTTTGGCGCCTACGGCGATGTGATCCGGGAGATCGATGACTCGGTGGGACAGATCCGAAAGGCGCTGGAAAAGCACGGAATCCTCGACAACACCTTCTTCATGTTCGCCTCCGACAATGGTCCATGGCTCTCCTACGGTGACCATGCCGGCACCACCGGTGGCTTGCGAGAAGGAAAAGGCACCACCTGGGAGGGCGGAGTCCGAGTTCCGTGCGTGATGAGATTCCCCCCCCTCATCTCCCCTGGAACCACCTGCTCGACTCCCTGCATGACCATCGACATCCTGCCCACCATCGTCGAATTGACGGGGGGAGTCGCTCCCGTCAAGCCGATCGACGGAGTCAGCATCGTTCCGCAAATCAAAGGGGACATCGACGCCGTCGCACCTCATGAAGAACTGTACTTCTGGTACCACAGAGGTGACATGGAGGCGATGCGGATGGGACGCTGGAAACTACACTTCCCACACACGTATCGCAGCCTCGAGGGGCGGCCAGCGGGGAACAATGGCATCCCCGCCAAGTATAACTACAAGATCAAGACAGGCGTCGCGCTCTACGATCTGGAAAACGATCCCAATGAAGAGGTCGATGTCAAAGCGACACATGCTGGAGTTGTGGTCGAGATGTCCTCCCGTGCCGATGCGATGCGCCAGCGCCTAGGAGATCGGCTCTCCGGCATCGAGGGTGCTGAAGTTCGAGGACCAGGCCGACGACCGGCTCGCGTGAAGAACTGATGCACTTCAGGTTCCTGCTGCTGCTTTCCTTTCTCCTTGGATCTTGCAGCGGCCCAGTTCGAAATGAGAGCGGCGAAACTACTCACCGGCGCCCCAACATCATCTACATCATGGCCGACGATCTGGGCTGGGGAGATCTTGGTTGCTACGGCCAGCCAGTTCTCAAGACTCCAAGAATTGATCAGCTCGCCCAAGCAGGGATGCGATTCACCGATCACTACTCGGGGCATACCGTCTGCCGTCCCAGTCGACTGGTGCTTTGGACTGGAAAGCACTCGGGGCACACCGCTCTCCAGTCCAATGCGTACTACCAGTTCGAGGGAGGGGAACAAACGGTGGTCGAACTGCTGCAGCAATCGGGCTATGCCACCGCTGGTTGCGGCAAGTGGGCGATGGGAAGGCAAGCGTCTCCGGGACACCCCAACAAGAAGGGATTCGACGACTGGTTTGGATATCTAGACCAGGGAGATGCGCACAACTACTACCCGACTCACCTGTGGCACAATGACCAGAAGGTGCCCCTCGACGGTAATGTGACCGCAGGTGACCAGGGTCAGAAAGCGTTCTATTCGGTAGAAAAGAGCCGCAACTCCCACGATGTGATCACCGACTGGCTCCTCGATTGGATTCGTGCCCACCAGCATCTACCTTTCTTGATGCATGCTCACCTGACAGTACCCCATGCCAACAATGAACTGGGCTGGGCTCTAGGGGACGGCATGGAGATGCCGGGCCGGGAGCGATTCTCGCAGCGAGACTGGCCAGAACCTGAAAAAGGATTCGCAGCGATGCTGGCCCGACTCGATCGGGATGTGGGGCGCATCGTCGACCTGCTGGATGAGCTGAACCTCTCCGACAATACCCTGTTGATCTTCACCTCTGACAATGGGCCCCATTCGGAGGGTGGACACAGTCATTCCTTCTTCAACTCGAATGGACCATTCCGTGGCCACAAGCGAGATCTTCTCGAGGGAGGAATTCGGGTTCCCTTCATCGCAAGGTGGCCCGGCAAGATCAAGCCAGGAAGTGTCTCTTCCCATCTCAGTGGCTTCCAGGACTTCATGCCGACCGCCTGCCAACTTGCAGGAGTCGACGCCCCTGGGGATATCGATGGTCTCAGTTACCTTCCAACTCTACTTGGACAAGGTACAGATCAGGCACAACACGATCAGTTGTACTGGCGGTTCAAAGAGCACGAGGCGCTCCGCAGTGGTCAGTGGAAACTGATGCGCTCCAGCAGGGAAGCACCGATCAAACTTCACGACCTGGCCACTGACCAGGCGGAACAACATGATCTATCAGGAGAGCATCCGGAGGTGATGAAGGATCTGGTTGAACGGATGAACTTCATCCGCAACGAATCGCAATGACCCCACTCGAGGTCCAGGAATATAGAGCAACCGCGGCGGGGAGGAAACCTCCCCGCCGCAGCTGGATCACGGTCGACTTCTAGAAGGAAGCCGGCCGAGGGATGGCACGATTCGAGGCGGGTACTCGCTTGAGCACGAACCTCTGCTCGAAGTCAACGACATCGTTTTCGGAGGTGATGTCGCTTCCCTCCCACCAGGCCCACTCGAAGTCGATCTTGATCGTCTTCGAATCGACGAGGAACATCTTGTTGATGGTGCTGACCTTGGCGCCATTGCCAAAGGCGGAATCGAGCACTCTCAACTGGCAAGGAGTTCCATTTCTTTCGGTGGTCGGCGAGATGTAACCGGTACAGACCAAGCCATTGGCTCCCACTTCGGTGAAAGCAATGCGGTGCATATCGGCATCGTAGTAGAAGGTCTGGATGGTGTTATCGGAGATCGCATCGTTGGTGAACTTCTTGACCTCGACCACGAGGCAAGCTTCATCCGCAGCCCAGTAACCATTGTGCTCGATCCGAATTCTATCTCCGAGATCGGTGTAACTCTCGGATTGCCATTCACTCGCGAGGGTGACGAACGGTCCCAAGCATTCCTTCAGCATGTTGACTCGCTCGCCTGAAACATTCCAGACCTGAGCCAGTGGTTTGCCGGTGGCAGAGAGCTCATTGACGACCACATTGAAGGAGTTATTGCGAATGCTTCGCTCGATCAACACATTCGGCGAGGCCACTCCATCCTGAGTGCGCTGACCGATCCAGCAGTAGGTGTCACTCTTGATCGAGTCGAGGTATTCATCGAAGATCGCCACCACTTCTCCTGCGACGAACCGGCCGTGCGATTCGAGCAAGTTGGTAGTGTCGTTCCAGTTGATGAAGTAAGTGCCATTACTGACGGAAGCACCGCTGAGGGTCAGAGTTTCGGCGAACCCATACAATCCTCCGGTGGAGAAGTCTCTCCGATAAGTGACGGTCGCAATCACCGGAGTTCCGGCGGAAAATCCACCCAGATCTTCACTCAGCGAGTACTCGAACTTCCAGGTACCCACCAAATTGTTGAGCACCTGATTGGCGGAAGTCTTGGTCACCACACCGATTTCATTCACCTTGGCTGAATCGATCAGAGCATTGTTCTTGGTCTGAGTGACAATACTCCCCGGCTGCGCAGTGACGATCCCACACACCAGTAGCCATCCGCATACGATCGAAGCCATCCTGAATCTGGATT
The DNA here is from genome assembly GCA_028825265.1 of Planctomycetota bacterium. GTDB lineage: Bacteria > Planctomycetota > UBA8108 > UBA1146 > UBA1146 > QNYK01. The sequence goes on along the minus strand of JAPKAM010000036.1, from coordinate 18,803 downwards.
TTCTCATGAACGTTACCCCCTTAGATTTTCCCCACGACTCCCAGCCTGGTGAACCCAAGCTCCCATGAGCGCCGCAACCGCACCCTACCGGGTTCGTGGTTAAAATTGCAATGATCTGTGGAAAAGTAGCCGACCCGTTGTGGACAACCTGTCGGTAGGGTGCGGTTATTGCGATTTCAACCTTGAACTCGGTCAGGAACAGGAAGGAACGACGCAAGCGGCGCCAAAGAGGGCTCGCGCAGCGGGATTCTCCTTCAGGAACAAGGTCGGCTCGATCAGTTCCAGTTCTGCGACCATCGGCTGTCCCTCGTCATTGCGGACAGTATCGACCCTTCCGTAGAGAATCTTCCCCGGGCTGCAGGCGATCGCCATCTCCCCCAGTTCGAGATCTTCGGCCAGCACCGGCTGAGCGATTCCGACCTGTTCATCGGACCCACTGAAACGTGGTGACTTCGCGACGCAATGGCTCCATTGCCCAGCAATGTGCACATTAGCCCGCTCTCCACCATTTTCGACCGATCGGATGTAGGGCTGAACCAACAGGTCGCGGTCGATTCCATGCTGTTCCACGAACGTCTTGGCTCCGGTCAGTTCTGCGGGGCCAAACCGAGCGGTGAGCCAACTTCCGGCAGAGACCGCCGGCTTGATGACGATCTGGCCCCCCGGATCAGAACACCACTGATCAGAACACCACTGTTCCTCCGCCAGAATCTGCTCCAGAGCCGCGAATCCTTGCCCCGCGGGCAGGATGCGGGTGGGAACCACCGGAACCCCGGCTCTCGCCAGTTCGAGCAGATAGCCCTTGTGCAGGTTCCACTTCACCACGGCCAGAGGATTGAGCAATTGAGTTTGACCATCGGCATGATCCAACCACTCACTGAACTCGGACTGCCTCCACGGATAATCCCAGCAGGAGCGAAGTATCAGTCGATCAAAGCGGGAGAGATCGACCGAAGAATCATCCCATGCAACCAGACTCGCTTCTCCCCCAGCTTGCCGGATCGCCTCCAGTTGAATCTCTTCATCTGGATCGGGCTCGGGAATCTTCAGACAAGTCACCAGCCCGATCTTCATCACCGGCGGTTTCCCATCACCCGGGCAAGATCTGCCACGAGATCTTCATGGTCCTCGACCCCGCAGGCGATTCTGACCAGCGAATCGGGTACTCCCATCTGCAATCTCGCTGCAGGATCGACCGCCGCATGAGAAGAACTCGCGGGTCGAATGATGAGAGTCTCGACACCGCCGAGACTGGGAGCGGTCGCCATCAGTTCCATCGAGGTGGCGATCCTCTGCGCCTCTTCAACTCCTGCCCGAACATCGAAGGAGAGCACCCCACCTCCCTTGCCACCGAGTAACTCCTGGCAGCGGGCATGGTCCGGATGACTTTTTAGCGCCGGATAGTGCGTCACCGAGACCGCCGGATGCCCCTCTAGGAAACTGGCCACCGCGTAGGCGTTTTGACACTGGCGCTCCACTCTCAGGCCAAGGGTGCGGATTCCCCGATGCAACAGGAAGCAGGCGTTCGCATCGAGGTGCCCTCCCAGATGGTCGAGACAGTGTTTGACCTGCTGAACCAGCGATTTTCGACCGGCGATCACTCCTGCGGCGATGTCGCCATGCCCGTTCATCGCCTTGGTCGCAGAATGGACCTCCAAATCGAAACCCAGATCCACGGGTCGCATCAGAGCTGGAGTGGCAAAGGTCGCATCGATCACCGAGATCATTCCGTGGTCACGAGCCCAGCGGGCCAGTGCTCGGAGATCTCCGATCCGACAGGTAGGATTGGTGATCGCCTCGCAATAGAGAACACGAGCGGAAGGGGGTGGCGTTCCCCAGCTGGAGACATCACAGGCATCGATTCGTTGTACCTCGATGCCCCACCTCTGCACCTCGCCAGTGAGAAAACTCTCGGTTCCACCGTAGAGTAAATCCTGCGCCACCACCGTGTCTCCTGAACCCAATAATGCCAGCAGTGTTGAGGTGATCGCCGCCATTCCACTGGCTGCCACCAACGCCGCCTCGGTGCCGCAAATCAGTGATAACTTGTCGTGGAGGAGGTCATGAGATGGAGTATTGGAGAGGCGGATGTATCGTCCGTCATGGTATCCAGAACCTGGCACTTGCTCGAAGGTCGCACTCTGGTAGATCGGTGGAATGATGGCTCCACCGACCCGCTCCTCCGGCTCCCCGCCGTGCACCAACTTCGACTGAAACCCATCCATGTCACACCTCCCTGGTCGCTGAATTGACCGATATCATCGACTCCAAATTGATCATCCACCAGCGGATTCAGCCATCAACTCGCAGGAGTTCCATCCGGCTCAACGATCACAGCTGGCAGAGACTGCAGTTGCATCGCTTGATGATCTGGAGAGTGCCGCCGACTCCTCACCTGATGAGGCTTCCAGGCGCGTCCTGGGTCCAGTGGCTGAAGTTCTCCGACCGCCAGATCTTCCCGCACGAAGAACGCATTGGTGCCGGTAGACTCGACCGCAACCAACCGATATCCCTTGCTTCTCCCCAGTGCCTCCATCGCCACTAGGCTGGCACCGTGATGCCAGCCACGGACATGATGACGATAAGCATCGTGGTGAGAACTCCCAGCAGACCAAGGAACTGTGCAAGATGCCGATGGCCCGAAGGAAGCATTGACTTCGATCACCACCACCCGTGGCCGCAACACCGTGAGATGTTTCCAGATCCAGAAGTCATAACCGTCGACATCGATGGAAAGAACATCGGGCTCCGATTGATCTGCCAGCAGGGCATCGATCGCGTCAGGCTGAACCTCGACCTCCAGCACCTCTACCCGGTTGGAAATTCCACGATCCTCAAAAAACATCCGGGCACTCTTCACCTGCTGAGGATTTCGATCAAACAGAACGCCGCTCCAGCCAAAACCGCACAGCAATGCAGCAGAATTGCATTCGACACCTGCGCCACACCCGATCTCGACAATTCTACGCTGGTCGACCCCGGCCGTGGACAGGATGTGGAGCAAAACCCCATCCTCGCCATTTTGAGAGTAGCAACCCGCCTCGAGATGGCGCATCCCGGGGCCCGCGACGACTTCGCAACCCACTCCTGGATGAAGCCGCTGCAGTAGTTTCTCCACGTCTCGCCGAGATCGATCGGCCCTTCGATTCAGCGATCGGAGATCCGGGTGGCCCAACCAACGTCGGGGAACTCGCAGCCCATCTGAAATCAGGTCCCGAATCCTCCTCCACCCGCGCATTCAAGGCTCCCTTCTTGCCGATCCGATGATCGGACCCGTTGCGAATGTTTCTAACGGTATCCCGCCCGCTCATCAGTATCCAGCACACCCCCTGATCTCGCTGTCTCCCTTGACTTGTCTTCGACCGCCCTAGATCCTCCTAGTTCACGGAAAGTAGAGGCAACATGGCCGAGGAACTCGCCAAGAATTACGACCCGAATCTGATCGAGGATTCCATCACCCAACGCTGGAATGAAAAGGACGCATTCCGCTCGATTCCCGATGGTCGTGACGATCGCTACGTCATCATGATGCCGCTCCCCAACGTGACCGGCGCCCTTCACATGGGTCATGCGATGGATAATGTCATGCAGGACCTACTGACGCGCTGGCACCGGATGCAGGGTGACAATACCCTCTGGATGGCGGGGACCGATCACGCGGGTATCGCCACCCAGGCAGTGGTCGAAAAGCGACTACTGGAACTGGAGGGCAAGAACCGCCACGACCTCGGCCGCGATGGTCTGGTCGAGCGTATCTGGCAGTGGAAAGACCAGTACCAGAAGCGAATTGTCACCCAGCAAAAAGCGATGGGTTGTTCCTGCGATTGGGATCGCCAGAGATTCACCATGGATCCTGTCTGTGCACGTGCAGTAACCTGGACCTTTTATCGAATGTTCAGAGATGGGTTGATCTTCCAGGGTGATCGAATGGTCAACTGGGATTGCCACCTGCAAACCGCCGTGGCCGATGACGAGATCGAACACAAGCGCACGGATGGCCACTTCTGGCACCTTCGGTATCCTGTGATCGATCCCCAGCCAGGCGAGCCCACCGAAGTGATCGTCGCCACTACTCGCCCCGAAACGATGCTAGGAGACACTGCTGTCGCAGTTCATCCAGATCCCGCAGCGGTACTGGAGGATCGTCTCCAGCAGGCTCGCGAGCGGCTCGCTGCAGCACCCAAGAAACAGATCGAGGAACTGACTGCCGAGGTTCAACGCCTCGAATCGAGAAGGACGCAGTTACTCCCCACGCTGATTCAACTGGCCAAGATGGCGGCGGCCGGGCGGATGATCCAGTTGCCCATCGTCGACCGGCAGATTCCACTGATCGCCGATGAGTGGGCCAAGCCAGAAATGGGATCGGGCTGCGTCAAGATCACTCCGGCCCACGACCCCAATGACCATGAGGTATGGCAACGACATCGAGATCGCATCGAGGCGATCAACATCCTCAACCCCGATGGCACTCTCAACGAAGCGGCTGGCCCCCACGCCGGACAAGATCGATTCGAGGCGAGAAAGGCCGTGGTCCGCAGTTTTGAGCAACTAGGACTACTCGAAAAAATCGAAGATCGGGTGATCGAGGTGGGTCACTCCGATCGTTCGAAGACCCCCGTCGAACCCTATCTGTCGTTGCAGTGGTTTGTCCGCATGGGAGATATCGAGGGTGGAGTTCGCTGCGCTGAGGGATTAGACCACGAATTCAAGGTCGATGGATTGGCACAGGCAGCCATCGATGCCGTATCGGGCTGGAACTCGCACACGGGAAGAACCGTCTCCTTCCACCCCGATCCAGAGCGATATCGAAATACCTATGTCACCTGGCTGGCAGAGAAGCGTGATTGGTGTATCTCTCGGCAACTCTGGTGGGGACACCAGATCCCCATCTGGTCTGGCGATCTCGACGCCGATTCGATCCAGGCATTGCTGGCATCGATCGACCTTCCAGATCAAGACGATGTCTGCATGAGACTGGTCGGTAGCGATGGATCCAGTGTCCAGCTCGAGAATCGGGCCGCGGTTCCCGCTGAAGGTGGGCACCTCCAAGTCTGTTTGAGAGAACCCCCATCTCAGACTCCGATCAGCGCCCAACTGGAAGCTGCCGGGCTCGTGCGAGATCCAGATGTTCTCGACACCTGGTTCTCGAGTGCCCTCTGGCCCCACTCCACTCTCGGGTGGCCCGATCCTACCACTGCCCAGGTCGACGAGGGGCAACGCCCGCTCGGAGCCAACGAGCAACAAGGAGACTGCCTCGATTATTACTACCCGGGCTCCTGCCTCGTCACTGGCCGCGACATCATCTCCCTGTGGGTCGCACGAATGGTCATCATGGGACTCTACAACCTGGGTGACTTACCCTTCACCGATGTGTTTCTTCACGCCAACATCCTCGATGGCAAGGGTGAGCGAATGAGCAAGTCGAAGGGTAACGGGATCGACCCGGTCGACATCATCGAACGGTATGGCACCGATGCGATGCGATATGTCCTATGCGAGATGCAGACAGGGACCCAGGACATTCGCCTGCCGGTCCAAGCGATCAGTCCCTTCACGGGGAACAGCATCGACCTCGCAACCGCGAAACATGGCCAGAGCATCTTCACCTATCTCTGCCCGGAAAGTGGCCAGGAGTTTGATGTACTGGGCACGATGGATGGTGTTCCCGCTGCCAAGATGATCAGCGACCGATTCGATGTCGGCCGCAACTTCTGTAACAAGTTGTGGAATGCGGCTCGTTTTGCGCTGATGAACCTGGAAGGATACCAGTTCGATCCAGCCTGCATCGATCGGCTCGCCACCGAAGATCGGTGGATCCTGTCTCGATTGCAGGCGGCCTGCGCCGAGGTTCAGCAACAGTTGGAAAGTTACAACCCCGCCTCTGCAATCGGCCTCGCTCGCGACTTCTTCTGGAGTGAACTATGTGACTGGTACCTGGAAGCGATCAAGCCCCGTCTCCGCAAGGAAGAAGGAGAGTCTCCAGCCCCCGATGCGGGTATTGCTCAACAAGTACTGGCCACCTGCCTCGACCAGGTGCTTCGGTTGTTGCACCCCTTCGTCCCCTTCATCACCGAAGAACTGTGGGGAAACCTGAGAGCCATCGCGCCGGTCCGAGGCGTCGAACAACCGCTCGAAGATCAAGAACTGCTGTGCCTGGCGAACTGGCCAGAAGTGCCATCGAAGTGGCGTGATGAAGAGCTCGAGGGGGCTTTCGATCGTTGCCGAGATTTGATCCGGACCATCCGAGATCTTCGATCTCGTTACAACATTCCTCCGCGGCAGCCTCTCGAAGTCCGAGTGCGCACCTCTGGACCTGCAGAAACCGACCTACAGTCGCTGGAGGGATTGATCTTGCACCTAGGGAGTCTCTCTTCGTTGACCATCGGAGCAACGGTAGAACGGACCATCGATAGTGCGGTGGCCATCGAGGGCGACCTGGAAGTCTTCATCCCCGGAGTGCTCGACCTGGAGAAGGAGCGTGCAAGGCTGGAGGAACAGGCGGCCAAGACCCGAGGACGGCTCGAAGGATCACGAAAAAAACTGGCCAATGAGAACTTTGTCAGTCGTGCTGCGCCCGAGGTGGTCGAACGAGAAAAAGTACTAGCGACCGATTTGGAGCAGCAACTGGAGACGATCCGGAGCAATATCGAGGCTCTAAACGCCTCGGGAGAGTAACCCCCTGGAAGTGGAGCCGATTTCAGATCAAAAAAGAGGGCGCCACCAACGGTACCGTTGGTGGCGCCCTCTTTGATAGACGATCGAGCGGCTGCTTATCGCATCAGTTTCCGCGCAGCGAATGGAATCTTGAACGGATCGATCGGCTCCTGCACGTTGATCTCATACTTGTAGCGGAAAACGACATGCTCGACTCCCTTGGAGAATGCAGCATCCCCCTTGGCGGTCTTGCCGTCGGCATTTCGCATCCCGGTGAGTACCAGCAGTTCCAACTTTCGAGGAGTCATTGTTACTGGATCCAAGTCGATATCGAGCACGCTGCGAGTCTGGGTCCTGTCCGCACGGGACAGGTATTCAGAGATACATCAGCCACCCGACAGGCAACCCGAATTCTGGACCTCGATGAAGTACTGCAGTGCCATCTTCTCCGGCAAGGTGACCCGAAGTCGGTGGTACACCTTTTCCTCCGCTTCGGAGGATCCAACGGCTGTTCTTCCGCGGGGCGCTTCTCTCTTGACCTTGCGCGGCTTGACCGTGGATTCGAGCCATTCAATCTTGTGGCTCTTGAGGCTAGCCTCGGCCAGTAGTCGCTCCGGAAACGTGAAGAGCCGATCGAGTTTCTTGCCATCTGCAGTCGATTGCAATACCCGCCAGATGTCTCCATCAAACTGGGCGCCCTTGTCGAGCGTCCGGAAGATCTTTTGCTCTGGCATGTGCATCAGGGGACCGCGGACCAGACCGAAGTAATCCTCGCTCACCGCCTGATCGATGATCTGGTGATCGCTCGAATTCGCCATGCCACCAGCGATCACCAAGTGAGCCGAGTATCCATTCTTGCTGGAAAGTCGCAGGAAGTCCTTGCTGAGCTTTCGCAGCGCTTTTGCCGGATCGGGAGCTTTTTCCTCGCGGGAGTCGGCCGCTTGAAGTCCCACTCCGGCCAGCAAACAGCCGATCAGTACCATTGAAATGAACTTGTACACGCCTATGTCCTTTCCTGGGTTTTCTTTGGAATCCCCTATCGGATGGTCCAGATTCAACCCAGCGAGTCTATTCCAGGCCAATATTAGCCTTATAGACCGGTTATATCTACGGAAATGCACTCGGAGGTCTGCCCCCCCGAGTGCATCTTCTTGCCTGGTTTTGAGACTTACCGAAGCAACTTCTGAGCCTTCAAAGGCACCTTGAACTGACTCACTGCGACACTGCTATCGATCCAGTAGATGAAATGGAAGGCGGCATGGATGGTGCCTTCCTCGAATGCCAGTTGGCCCTTGCGGGAACGACCCTGCTCATCCCTGTAGGCCCCCAGCACCTCGACCGAGATCTTCTGCGGCATTTCTCCTGCAGCATCGAGTTGGACGGTGATGGTGGTCTGGGTGTTGGACCTCTCCAACCGGGTCTGGAAGTAAGAGAGTCTCCGACCCTCGGCAGCCACACAGCCAGACTTGTCGATGCCATTGAAGCGTGCTCTCGACCGACGTGGTGTCATGACCACCTGGATCGCCTTGCGACCGTCTCTTCGATTCGTCACCCATTCGATCTGGCTCGCGCTCTTGAGGGCATTCGTCAGCAGATCGGTGGGAACTTCGAACAGTCCTCCGATCTCGCGGCCGAGGCGACTGGTGCCTGGTTTCATCCACACCCCTTCCTCCTCGATGGCGACCTTCTCACCGAGCAGGAAGGCGTTGTAGTCGGGGAAGTGCATCAACCTACCTCGGACATCGGTCTGGATCCTATTCCGGTACTTGCCGACTTCGATTCTGTGATCGGCCGAGGAACTGAGTCCACCGACGATCCCGATTTCGTTACGGTATCCACTTTCGGTCGCCATCTTCGCCAGATTTATCGTCGCCTGAATCAGTGCCTTGCGAGGGCTCGCATCGGCGGCCATCAAGGAGGGTGACAAGGATGAGGAAATGAGCAGGAATCCGGCCAGCATGGCCATCCCGCCGCGCAATATCCGAAACTCCGCTGTCTTCCTGGTCGTGGGTTGCTGAGAGTCAGTCATCTTGTCCTCCTTTCAAGGGGGGTACCCCATCGATCCGAGAAAGGGGGCGAATCGGACTGGGAAATTGGAGACCGCTCTGAATCAGGCGCAGCGGCGCATTTCAGCAGAAGAACCGGCTGTATTGGGCAGATGTATTGAGGTGTGAATCGTGTTGTCGATCAAGGCGTGAATCGAACCGCCGCCACGGAGTTCCGGCTCAGCAGTACTTCATCTCAGCAGTTTTTTGACCTGAAGTGGAATCTGAAACGCTTCCACCGGCTCGGAGGAGTCGAACTTGTAGGAGTAATTGAAGACGATGTGTTCGACTCCGTCGGAGAACGCCTGGTCCGCCGAGATGGAACCTCCCTTAAGGCTCTTCCTGCCGATGAGAATCGTCATCAACAGATCTTCGGGAAGCCCAGTCTTCGGATCGATCCCCACCTCGACACTGCACCGGGTTCGGGTCCTGTCCACACTGGCCAGGAACTTGGTGATGCTTCAGAGAAATCCGCCGAGCAATCCAGAGTTCTGGATCTGATTAAAATAACCAACTGCGACCTTCTCGCTCACCTCGACCTTGACCCTGCGGTAACTAGGCTGCTTCTTCTCGACCACTGCAGTATCGCTCGCTTCTCCCGGCTCGAGAGGCGCGTCCATCGGTTCGAAAGCATCGGGATCGTTCATATCGATCGATTCTGGCGGCTCGATCCACTCGACCTTCTTCTGGCCAGAAAGCGCATCGAGAAGAACTTGGCGAGGGAATGCGACGATTCGCTGAACACGGTGACCGGCAGGATCAGAGATCAACGGCTTCCACTGCTCATCGATGAGAATCGCACCCTTCTCCCGATTGCGGTAGATCGACAGTTCCGGCAAGTACATCAGCGCCCCACGGACCTGCCCTTGGTGCTCTTCGTAGACCTGATGCATCCAAACCTTGTGATCCGCCTTGTTGGAGAGCCCACCCCATATGTTGCAATGCATCCGGTAGCCGTTGCGCTGGGAAGCCGCCTCCAATTTCACGATGGCGGCCCGCAAACTCCTGGCAGAATTCGGGGCATCGGAATTCGGGGCATCGGAGTTCGAAACGCCAGAGTTCGAGGCGCTAGAAATTGACTTTGCCAGCGCCGGTGAATCGGCCAGCAGCGACACTGAGAAACTCAGGGTCATGAGAAGTAGCACCAGCAAACTGGCGCCACTGGAATACTTGAGTTGAATGGTCGACATACGAATCGCCCGCCTCACTGCATCTTGAGAATCGCTCTTCATCCCACTAGAACACGGCGAAGAAAGCCAGAACAAACAAGTCAGCATTCCCTCATCTCAACCGGGTCAGCGCTCCTCTGGCTCCGGGTCGTTCGAGCCCGAGAAGATCGACCAGCGAGACCCGGGCACGAGCTCGATCGGAGACGGCACGCAAACAGCCGATGCGTGCTTCGAGCAACTTCTCGACAATTCTCCATCTCGATTCGCCCTGATCGGCAACCGCGACAGCATTCCAACTGGCTCCCGCCTCCTCGATGTGTGCAATGACCTCGTTTTCCAGCGCATCGATCGCCTCGTTGCTGGCCAGCAGTTGGGCCCTAGCAGCAGCAATCTCATCTTCGATGGAACGACGCGACAAGATCTGGCGGAAACGAGCAGATCCGAGATCGCTGCGAGCAGCGCTGAGCCGCTGATCGCCGGCTTGGAGGCCCAGTGGGATCTCCACCCCCAGTGTCACCATCCACGAATCTTCCCGTCCCGAGGATCCGGTCACTGGGGCATCCCTGTCATAACTGGAGCGGGCGCCGAAGACGACGTCGGGCCAATCATTGCCCTGCTCCTGCTCGAATTTCGCACTGGCCAGGATCAGTTCTTCCTCGGCCAGAATGACTCGAGGATGAAGCCGGCGATCAGACCAACGATCCACCTCGCTGAATCGCACATCACCCGCATCGACCGGTCGCGGTAAGATCGAACCGGAAGATCGACCCAGTAGTGAATTAATTCGGATCTGAGTTCTGAGTACTTCCTCTTCAATACCCGCGAGACGATCATCCCAGCGAGATTTCAAGGCCACTCGCTGGATGGGGGCGACTGCTGGGATCTCCAGGCGATCATCGCTAAGGTCATCGCGAATCTCATCTCGGAGGTCACCGAGAGCCTCCAGCGTCAACTGCCTCGCCTGCTGCTGGTACCACAACTCGGCCCATTCTTCTCTCAACAGTCGAAGTAACTTGCCTTGGGTTTCCCTGAGGCGAGCACGAGCGATCGACTGGCGTGCATCTCGTTGACGTTGTCGCCACTCGCCATCGAGGATGGAAGATGGGCGCCAATCGATGGCGAGTGATCGGTCGCCGGGAAGACTCAAGCCTCGATCCCCCTCGAGAGCGGCGCTATCGATGACTCGTGCCCCTGGTAGCCAAGCGTCTTGCGGGTCTACACCGGCCGATTCCTGCGACTCCTTGAACAGGTCGAGGGCTGGACTGTGGTGCAGAAGGTACAACTCCAGTTGTGCAAGATCAGAAGATGGATCGATCCCATCCTGGGTGACCGCTGGGGAGCGGGAGGTCAATTCGGTACTTTTTGCAGGATCCGGTTCCGCTGAGAAATAACCCCACAGTCCGCAGCCCGGCAGTAACAGCAGCGAGCAGACGCTCAGGACAGACGACGGGCGAACCCAGCGCCACAACGATGAATCGGTCTCGATGCAAAATTTCATCCTCATACTCCCCTTCCTCCACTCAGGAGGTTTCCCCGGCCACATGCTACCTCCGAGGCGAGCCCTGCGCTGCCGTCACTCGACCGAATTCTTTTGGCACTGGGATTCTTTCCATCGAACCCGACTTCTGAAGCTCCTGGCTCTGGAATCCTCTCCATCTCCGGCTACCCTTGAGGAAAGGAATCGACGATTCAGGGGAGGTATTCTTGACCCGTTTGCGACGACACCTACAACTCTCCGACGGCGAGCGATCTCGGGAGGTTAAGGTACAGCAGTTGCTCGACTGCGATGGCTGGCCTCAACTGTTCGAATTCTCCGGCGATCTGTGGCTGGAGGTCGGCACCGGCAAGGACACCCACATCATCGACCGGGCCTCCCGCTTTGATCGTGACCTCCATGTCGGGATCGAGCAGTGTCGGAAAAAGTTCGAGATGACCCTGCGCAAGGCTGAAGCCTTGAGTTGCGGGCAAAACCTCAAGTTTGTTCAGGCCGATGCGTTCGATGCCATCGATCCACTCTTTGCAGACGACAGTCTCGCAGGAGCCTTCATCCTGTTTCCCGATCCATGGCCGAAAGCACGGCATGCCCGAAGAAGACTGCTGCAATCATCTTTCCTGACGTTGATCGCCAGAAAATTGCGTCCCGGAGCTCCGCTCGAGATTCGCACCGATGACCCCTCATACGCCAGCCAAGCGCAGGACTCCCTGGCAGGGATCTCCTCACTGGTCTCACGCACCGAAGCGGAACCATGGCTCTACCAACCGCTCGATCTCGATGTTCATGTCGAAACCTTGTTCGAGAAGCGATTCCGCTCGAAGGGCTTACCCATTCATCACTTCTATCTGCAGAAAACCAAAGATGCCGCCATCGCCTGAGTTGTCGGAGACCCTTCGCCAACAGCTCGCAGGGCTTCCCGCCGAACCAGGGGTCTATATCTTCACCGATGGCCGTTCGCAGACTGTCTATGTTGGCAAGGCGACGAACCTCCGCTCGCGGGTCCGATCCTATTTCCAAGCCGGAGCCAACGATGGACGCTTTCTCTTCTCTCGAATCGTCAAACATACCGAGTCCATCGACTTCATCGTCTGTAGCAATGAGTTGGAAGCACTGCTCCTCGAAAACAATCTGATCAAGAAGCACCGCCCCTTGTACAACCTGCGGTTACGAGACGACAAAACCTATCTTTCTCTTCGAGTGACCACCGGTGAAGCGTGGCCCAGGGTTCACCCAATTCGCCGCTGGAAGAATGATGGGCACCTGTACTTCGGTCCCTACTCATCTTCTCGAGCGGTGTATTCGCTGCTTCGGTTGATCAAGAAGTACATTCCACTCCGCAGTTGTTCCAACGCCTTCTTTGACAGCCGTCAGCGACCCTGTATCGAGTACGAGATTGGCCGCTGTACCGCTCCATGTGTGGGACTCGATGAGAAAGAATCTTACGCCCAACTGGTCGAGGAGGTCCTGCTGTTACTGAGGGGGAAGGATCGGTCGCTGCTCCAGAGGCTTCGCCACAAGATGGTGAAAGCCAGCGAGACTCGCGATTACGAGGGAGCCGCACGAGTTCGCGACCAGATCTCGGCCGTCGAGAAGATCATGGAGCAGCAGCATGTCGAGGAACATGCCCAAGGAGATTGCGATGTGATGGGCCTGCATAGGATCGAGACTCTCTCCTCGATCCACCTGTTACTGGTACGAGATGGAAGAGTGATTTCCTCGGCAACCCATACCTGTCGAGATACCGGGGAAGGAGATGCGGAGTTGCTCCAGGCATTTCTCGGCCAGTACTACCATGGAGACAAATTCGTTCCTCCCGAGATCCTGGTGCCGACTCTCCCCGAGGGGCAGGAGATCATCGAGAAATGGCTCTCGACCAAGGCGGGGCGAAAAACCATCGTCAAGGTACCCCGCCGCGGCAGCAAGGTCCGCCTGCTCGAACTGGCGCGGCGCAATGCAGAGGTGCGCTCGGAAACCGGTGGCCGGCAACTGGAGTTGCAGGAGCAGATCGCTGTGCGCCTCGGTGAGGTCCTCGAAGCGCAACAGCCGATTCGAACCATCGAGTGCTACGACATCTCGAATATCCAGGGCACTCTGTCGGTGGGGAGCCGGGTTTACTTCGAGGACGGTGAGCCGGACACCGATCTGTACCGTCGTTATCGCATCCGCACGGTTCGAGGAAGCGATGACTTTGCCAGCATGGCGGAGGTTCTTGAGCGGCGCTTCAGGGCGCACCCTGAACGGGATGCACCGCCAGACCTGGTGGTCGTCGATGGCGGTAAGGGCCAGATCTCCAGTGCCGTATCTGTGCTCAGCCAGCACGCCCCCAAAGTCACGGTTTGTGGCCTCGCCAAGGATCGATTGCGCTCCGGCCAGCGAACCACCGAACGGGTCTACCTACCCGGTCGATCCGATCCGATCGACCTGAAAGAAGAAGATCCCGCTTCACGGCTGTTGCAGCGCATTCGCGATGAAGCGCACCGATTTGCCAACTCCTACCACCGAGAACTGCGAAGACGCAGTCAACTGGTCAGCGGTCTCGAGGAGATACCCGGCATCGGACCACGCCGACGCCGGGCTCTTTTGCAGAGATTCGGATCGATCAAATCGATCCGCGAAGCCACCATCGAGTCGCTAGCAAAAGTCGATGGAATGAATCCCAAGCTCGCCACTTCGCTCCATGCTTTCCTCAACTCACCAGAGGAATCGGATATCGAGGATGAAGTTCTGGATCCAGCTCTCGAGCCGCAAGAGCCCGAGCCATCCGCCACGGATGACTCCACTCACTGACGTAGCAGGATCACCTCGGCTTCCTCCAAGGTGGAGACCACTGGCACGACCAGTTTCGGCTGAGAGTTGAGATCGAGGAGCTGCCGTGATCCCACGATTACCATAAATCCCCCTCCTCGATTCACCATCTCCGACAACTGCGCAATCCTACTCAGGACCGCAGGAGGGTGATCCTCTTCAGGGGGGACGATGAGGGCCAGTAAGGTTCCCGGATGCTCCTGCACTTTGCGAGAGAGGGCACCGAGCGCCTTGACGATCATTCCGGGGGGAGCACCGACAATCGGGCAAATACGCGCGATCACCATTGCTCCTGTGGCAGCCAGTTCCAGGCCACCAGAGGTCATACCAGGCAAGTGAAGTCTCCTTCCGCGGGCGAGCGGATACCTCAGCATCACCCGTTTTACCGATTCCGTCCAATCGGCTGATTTGACGAGATGCGAGGGAGCGTCTTATCCTTGTGTGGAAGGAGATCGGTCAAGATGCGAAGCGTTCGATACAAGGACACCTGCGAGATCTTGGTTTCCGAGGGCCTACTGGTTCCTGCGGACATCGAGGCGGCCCGTAGCCAGCGTGCGGAAAGCGGCGAGAGCACCATCGAGTCGCTTCTGAGGGGGGGCAACCTCAATGAGGCGGATCTAGCCAGGTGCCTCAGTGCCCAGCATCAATTGCCGATGATTCCACTTTCGCGCTACCAGATCGACAAAGAACTGCTGAAGTCGCTCGAACCCGACTTCGCCTGGGAGCACGGAATTCTACCGCTGTCTCGCATCGGCGCTGTGGCGATCGTGGCGGTCCCAGAAGTTCCTCCAGCACCCGCCATTGCAACGCTTCGAGAACGCCTTCATGCCGAGCCATTCTTCACCATCTCTTCACTGGAAGAGATCCAGATGGAGATTTCCCGTGGATTCGAATTCTCGGAGGAACAAAAGATCTCCATCGACCAGACCGTTCGAACCCGGCGACGCGGAGGCCGTGCCCCGGAAAGATCCTCGGGGACGACCGGAGTCTCCAGTACTTCTTCCTTGCTGGAAGCTCTCGACGACTCCTGGGAGAATATCTTCGAGGAAGCCGAGAAAAATGTCAGGGACGGATCGGTCTAGTCGACCAGCAGATCGAACTCGGCGATCACCGGAGTCTCGACCGCTTCCAGAATCTTGATGCGAATCATCGTAGTCAGAAGCGGTTCAAACATCACCTTCTTCATCGAACCGATGGTGGTCCCACTGGCCAGTTCCACCCAATCGGAGTCCCCCTGAACCTCAACCGAGAACTTCTGGATCCGCGGAAATGATCCCTCGTCGAGACGCACTCCGACGACCATCTGAGGCTCTTCGAGGGTCAACTGGACCCAACCGCTTCGAGCCTCCTCGGGACCCGCCCAGATGGTGGCCAGCAATCCGTCATGAACATTTTCGCGCGCCAGTTCTTCTTCTCTGCCGGGCCAGATGCCGCTGGTTTCCACCTCGACCTTCCCCTTGAAGATCTTGGGGCCCTCGTTCACGCCGATATTGACCAGCAGTTCAGGACGCTTCAGGGCCAGATGCCGGGCACCCGCCCTTGTCACCGCAGTTCTCCACAGGTAGACGCGTCGCAACGACGGCATCCGTTCCAGTAGTACCAGACAATCGTCGGTCACCTCGGTTCCGAACAGATTCAGCACCGTCAAGTCGGGCAGGCTGGCGAGGATCGCCACCTCGTCATCCCCCACCGCAGTTTCCGACAGGTTGAGCACACGAATCTTAGCAAATCTCCACAACCCTCGAATCGACTGTTCGGTCACCGAAGTCCCGGCCAGGTCGAGCCGGGTCAGGACCGGCTCCAGTCCTGCAAGTTCCGCCACCATCTCGTCGGAGGCGCGCTTTCGAAGCAGCCGGAATACCGCCTCATGGGCATCATCTCTGCGAGAGATCGGAGCGACTCGTACGCCCAATGCCTGCAGAGTCGACACCGATTGGGCCACGGCAGATTCGATCTCCTCCCGCTCGATCCGGATCATCGGCATGTCCGGAAGTTGACCCGGTGTGCTGGATCGCATGAGGGGCGTGGCCCCTTCACCGGTCGTCACTACGGCCGGCTCGATCTCGCCATCTGCTGGCCATGAGGCCCCCTGGTCGATCCACTCGCGAAGCAGGGTCAATTCCGCCTCGCTGAGTCGCTCTCCATCGGGAGGCATCCGATCCTCGTCATCGTCGGGCAAGGTCACCCGTAGGATCAACTCGCTCTCCTGTGAATTTCCCGGCACGATGGTGGGATACTCGCGATCGCCAAACGCAGCGGCCCGCTGATCGAGGCGCAAGCCACCCTTCTGTTTCTCCGATCCATGGCACTCGACGCAGTGCTTTCCGAGCAGTGGCCTGATCTTTTCCTGGAAGTGCAGAAGGTCCTGTTGCGGAACCGACGCGGGCTCTCCGGGGGAATCCTCGATCGGCTCATCGGCCTGCTCATCGGCCTGCTCATCGGCCTGCTCATCGACTGGCTCATCGACCGGCTCATCGACCGGCTCATCGGCCGCCGACTCTTGCACGGAGACGGGCTCTTGTGGGCTTCCCGAGATTCCGATGAGCCCGGCCGATCCGACCGGACCAGCGACCCCGACCAGCCCCCTGGGACCATCTGCGGGCCACGGAGCCCCCGCCCTCACCCACTCGACGAGATCGCGTCGCTGCTGCTCGGTGAGTGACGGCTCATCCGGCGGCGGCATCCGATCTTCATCGTCGGCGGGTAGCAATAGAAGTTCGACCAGCAGGCTATTGTCCGGATCGCCAGGCACGACCACTGGAAACTCCCGCTGCGGATCCTTGAGGTCATCGGGAGTGTCGAGCCTCAACTCCCCCTTGACCTTATCTGGGCCATGACAGGGGACACAATTCTGGTCGAGGATCGCTCTCACTCGCTGGTGGTACAGGAGCAGACCCCGCTGCTCCTGTGGAGCATCGATGCTGACCTGCGCCAGCGGGTTTCTCGCCTGATCGTCATCATCCTGGACCGCAAAAAAGACCTTCTCAAAGCCCTCCTCCACGAATCCATCGCCCCACATCATCTCCCCACCGATATGCCCGCCCCCGGCGAGGATCGGGATACACAGAAAGAGCGACACGCGGTAGGCATGGTTCGCCACCTTACGACCTCGGAGCACTGCGATGCCGACACCTGCAGTGACCAGTGCCAAAAACGTGGTACTGATCCCAAGCCAACGGTGCCAGGCGAGTGCGGTATCTGGATCATCCGGGTTCGCTAGTAGCCAGCCAGAGAGTGAAGCCAACACAGCGAATGCTGCGCCGGGAATCACGAAAGGAAGTGAGACCGGACCGGTTACGGGAATCGGGCGGCGCTGAAACAGATGGATTCCCTCGAGCATCCCTGCCCAGAGCAACAAACCGAGCGGAAAGTGGAGCATCAACGGATGGAATCGCCCGATCAGATCAGGGATTGCTGAGAAGTCAAAACTCACGGATCAAACCTCCAGTGTCGCACAGCCAGGGATGAGTATATCTCGCCAAGAGTCTAATCAGCACAGAGTCTAATCAGCGTCTAATCAGCCCAGAGTCTACTCAGCCAAGAGACCACTCTCAACGCTCCAAGAGTTCTCTCAGTACCCGGACCACCGGGCCAAGTGGTAAACCGACCACATTACTCCAGGAACCACGAACTTCCTCGACCAGCGCACTCCCCTGGCCCTGAATCCCGTATGCCCCCGCCTTGTCGAAGGGCTCCCCCGTTTCGAGGTAGGCATCGATCTGGCTGCTGGAAAGGCTCCTGAAGCGCACCAGGGTGGTCACATGGCCCATCCGTTCATCGCTACCGGAGCGAATGCACCAGCCGCTGACCACCTGGTGCTCCCGACCCGAGAGGGACTCCAGCATGCTCCGGGCATCCTTCCAATCGGAGGGCTTCCCTAGAATTTGCTGCTGGAGTGAAACGACGGTATCCCCCGCCAGCACCGGATACTCGGGCTGATCGATCGACGCGGCCTTGGCTTGCGCCAAGCGTTCGACCAAAGCCACCGCAGTTTCCCGTTCAAGTTTGGATTCATCGATGTCCACCGGGCACACCAAGGGGTCAAAACCTGCTCGCTGCAAGGCGACCAATCTCCGGGGAGATGCCGAGGCCAGGATGATGGTTGAGTGACTCATGTCAGGAAGGGTGTCCCCTGCCACTCACCGTGGCAACCCCCAGCCTCGCTGTCCTGGATTGGGCGATCCGATTCAATAAAAAATCGGCCCCGCGGAATCTTGAATTCCGCGGGGCCGCAACCGAGTTCACCTACCTACAACTGTTCCATCAGGGACAGGTAGTGACCAGACAATCGAGGGTATCCCCATCCGTCGGATCGGCACCACAGTTGGGGAAGGGCGCTAGCGGCGCGGATCCTCCAGCAAACTGATAGGTGAACAGGTAAATGGCATCCGTGATGTCGACTTGACCATTGTCGTCACAGTCTGCAGCGTCGAGACACGGAATCGCAGCGGACGAGAACAGGTAACCCAAGATCAGGATTCCGTCACCGAGATCCACATTTCCATCATTGTTGGCATTGCCTCGGATGAAGTCGTCGGCGACCTCACAGTCGTCCGGCGTTCCGTCACCATCGGTGTCGATTTCGCAGGAGTCGTCGAGTCCGTCAGCGTCACAGTCCGCTCCACCGGTGCTGTC
>JAPKAM010000035.1 GCA_028825265.1 Planctomycetota bacterium | reverse complement strand
AACAGGAACCGGTCACCGCTTTCTTTAGCATACTGTTTGCGCCGTTTTAAGAGGACCTGATGGTCTCATTGATTCCCATCTTGTATGTCCTCACGGGCCTGGTAATCCTCACCTTTGGTGGTGATCGCCTGATCCAGGGTGCGGTGGAACTGGCGATGCGTTTCAAGGTGTCACCACTCTTCATCGGCATCACAGTGGTTGCCGCCGGCACTTCACTTCCTGAATTGTTGGTGTCAGTCATTGCCCAGGTCGAAGGGAAATCGGGGCTCAGCATCGGGAATGTGATCGGATCGAATATCTTCAATATCGCCCTGGTGTTGGGATGGGTATTGATCTGGACTCGCAAAAAATTCAACTCACCCGGTGCCTTTGAAATCCTCGGGCTACTGCTCGGGACCTCTGGATTGACGATGTTTCTGTTCCTTAATCAAGACGCCGCTGGAAACACCGTCATCACCGCACCCATCGGGATCCTATTGGAAATCTTATTCCTCATCCTGCTTTGTCTGACTCTCAGAAATGGCAAGAAGAACCCAGCCACAGAGGAGGTGGCACAACTCGCCAAGGGTTCGGGGACCCTGTCGATCGTCAGTTCGCTGACATTAGGAATCATCGGTCTGTGGCTTGGAGCGCAGCTGCTGGTCAAAGGCTCGGTAGCGCTGGCAGCGTTACTTGGAGTCAGCGACACGACCATCGGCCTGACACTGGTGGCAGCAGGAACCGGAGCTCCTGAACTATTCGCCTCCATTGCTGCGATTCGAAAAGGAACATCTGCGATGGCTATTGGAAATGTGGTCGGTTCGAATTTATTCAACACCCTCGTCATTGTTGGAGTGGCAGTGCTGGTCAGGCCACTGACAGTCAATCTTCCTGAATTAAAGAATGACTTGATGGTCAATTTCGGTCTGACCATCTTCATCTGCATTCTGATCATCCCCGGGCTGAGTTCTCGTACTCGCTCACTGATCGGCGTTGTATTTCTAGTGACCTACCTCGTCTGGTTGGGTTCAATCCTCTTCTAGTGGGTCCCATCAGGTTCGACATGAATGATCACATCATGGATTTCTGGCAACTCTTCTCGGATCTTTTCCTCGACGTCATGTGCAATTCTGTGAGCCTTGTCCACTGTGATGCTTGGGTCGACATGTAGGTTCATATCAACGAAGACGCCGCTCCCGAATCCTCGGCTGCGAACACCATGAACATCTCGAACACCCTTAAAATTCCTGGCGATCTCAACAATCGTCGAAGGATCGATCGGTGCGCGATCGGCAAGAACGCCTGCCGATTGCAATGCGATCTTGTATCCCGCCCGAGCGATAAATAATCCGATGATCAATGCGACGATCAGATCGACCATTGGCCAACCGTTGCGGATGGCGAAGAGCGCCACCAGGGCCCCGATCGTTCCCACCATATCGGAGAGGGTATGATCACTGTCAGCCAACAAGACTGGACTCTTCAATTGCTGGCCTTGGCTTCGCTGCCACCGATAGACCAGAAAGTTGATCACGACCGTTGCCAACAAGATCGCATATCCGATCGGATGCGGATCAAGACTCCCCTCCTCGTTCCAGCGTCCCAACGAATCACTGACGATGTGCCAGGACGCCACGAACAGCAGCAAGGAAATCGCCATGGCGGATAGGATTTCAAACTTCTGATGGCCGTAGGGATGGTCAGCATCTGGAGGCTGCGAAGCCACTCGAATACCGATGAGGGCAATGATGTTGGAGGTACCGTCTAGCAGTGAATGAAAACCATCGGCAACCACCGACAGCACTCCGCTGGAGTATCCATAGGCCAACTGCCCGCAGGCCACTACGGAGTTCGCCAGCAGGGTACCCCAGAGCACCCGAGAGACTGCTTGCTGTCGCTGGATCAATACTCCTCCAATGGGAAGGAACCAGTCTACTGAACAAATCTCCGGAACCTGACGCTCAAGACCTGAATCGATGCGATGCTTAACTCCTCTGATCCGATCCTGCGGATATCCGATTCCATCGCCTTGAAACTGGGCTTTCGCCTCAGATCTTCGATGTGAACCTCGATCCAGTCTCCCTTGCGCTGATTTTCGTTGCGTCCACAAATCCTCGTCACCAGCGCCCACAATCCATCGAGGAAGGTATTTCTCAAGATTCTCATCGAGAGTGAATCCCAACGGCCACTGAACGACATCTCGTCGCACTTCCTCACCAGGGGGTGCAGTCCGCTTCGATGACCTAGTAAGTAGTATATTCGAGCTACATCTCCGACCCGAATGTCGTGAGTCCTGCTGATATCGAGGATTCTCACTCCAGCAGTCAGGTGTTCGAATTTGGCAAGGCTCTGGGCCAGGGCCGGAGAAAATCCAGCCTTCAGCGCCTCCTGGATGTGATTCTCGTGGCGATCCAGTTCTGGACCAGAGAGGCAATCGGGAATCGAATCCTCGTACTCCTCAAGAGGCCGAACACCCTCTGCTAACAATCCCTCGATTCGATCGAGACGATCATCGTCATGACTACTGAGAAGCCATGCTGCAGTTCTTCTCAACGATTCCTGGATACGAACCAGGGCGAGATTCACAACCTTTGCGGAAACTTTTCTGAGAGATAGTATTTCATCACGAATCTGCTCCGCACCAATCAAGTCATCTGCGATGAAGTACGATCTTGCGATGTGCCCGATGGACCGTCCCGTTTCTCGCTCCATATCGAGGAAGAAGAAGGAACCGGCACGATCGACGATTCGATTCGTCAATACGGTCATGGCAATTTCTCTGCCCAACTGGTGTTTCTGAATCGCCTCAGCGAATCGACTCTGGATCGCTGCAGGAAAATAGTCCCTCAGGTATCGAAGTTCATCGACTCGGCCTACCGGTTGAAGTAGTAATCTCTGATACACGTCCATCTTCGCGTGGGCGGCAACGATGGCAAGTTCCGGGCGGAACAAACCAATTCCATCCGTATGTCTCGTCGTCAGTTCTTCCTGCGTAGGTAGAGCTTCTGCTTCTCGGTCCAGTATCCCGCGATCCTCGAGAATCATCATCGTCCGCTCGATGGAAAAAGGATCCACCTCACTGCGGATTTCATCCAGACTGAGTAAGAGTCCCTGTTCGCGGTTATTTCTCAGCACATGCTCACAGACATCCTGCTGCACCTCGGTCAGAATCTCATTGCGTTGATCTTCAGATAGGCGACCACTGTGAACCTCATCAAAAAGCAAGGTTTTCAGATTCACCTCGTGGTCTGAACAATCTACACCACCAGAATTGTCGACAAAATCGGTATTGATCATCATCCCACCACGTGAGAGTTCGATACGGCCCCTGGGAGTCACACCCAGGTTGCCGCCCTCCACCATGATACGTGCCCTCACCGCTTTCCCGGTGACGCGGCAGGCAGAATTGGACGAATCATCCACCGACAGATCCGGCTCGAGAGAAGATCGAATGTAAGTTCCGATTCCACCGTTGAACAACATGTCTACTTGAGCGCAGAGAATCGCCCGTATGACCTCTTCAGGAGAAAAGACCCCGTCTGGTGGTAATCCGAGCAGAACTCTGGCGATCGCTGAAGGATCAATGGTCTTCTCGCTACGATCGAAGACCTCTCCGCCCTCGGAAAGTACCGATCTGTCGAAGTCGCCCCAGTTCGATCGATCCTGATGAAACAGGCGTTCACGCTCGGCGTATGACCGTTCAAAATCCGGATCTGGATCGATGAAGATGTGAAGATGATTGAATGCTGCGATCAACTTCGCATTGCGAGCCAGCAACATTCCGTTGCCGAAAACATCGCCGCTCATGTCTCCGATTCCTACAACCGAGTAGGTTTCTTCATGTGGATCGATGTCCAGAGATCTGAAATGTATCAGTGCCTGTTCCCAGGCACCCCGCGCAGTGATCGCCAGTTCTTTATGGTCATATCCATGGCATCCACCTGAAGCAAATGCATCTCCCAACCAAAAATTATGCTGGTGAGAGATCGCATTGGCAGTGTCGGATAGATGGGCCGTGCCCTTGTCCGCTGCCACCACAAGGTAAGGATCATCGCCATCTCTACGTATCAACCCTGCCGGAGGAATCACTTTCCCATCGATCACGTTATCAGTCAGGATCAGCAATCCTTCGATGAACAGCTTGTACAGTTGATCCGCTTGCACCCTACGCTCGGATCGATCGGACGATGGCTTTCTCAAGACGAAACCGCCCTTGGCACCGACCGGCACGATCAACACATTTTTGACCATCTGAGTTCGTTGAAGCCCATGCACCTCTGTCCGGTAATCGGTAATCCGATCAGACCAGCGAAGCCCACCTCTTGCCAGCGGCCCACCTCTCAGGTGCACTCCCTCGATCTCTGGATGGTGGACGAAGATCTCTCGCCAAGGGCGTGGATGACTCCCCACCGGTAGACTCATCGAATCGAACTTGTATGCCTGAAGAGGTTCATCTCTACGATTGAAGCGGGTGGTCCGTAGGGTCGAATCGAGAATCCCCAGGATCCTCCTGAGGAATATATCCTGGGCACTGGAGCGTACTGCATTAAGGGACCGAATAATCTTGTCGCGAAGCACCTTGGAACGCGACTCCCGTTCTTCAGAAACCAGATCCAGTTCGGGATCGAATCGAATTCGGTAGAACTCCAGTAGGTCACGGGTGATCCCCGCATACTGGGAGAGAGTCTGGGAGGCAAAGGCGATCGTCGTCGAGATCCCCAACTGGTGCAGATAGTGCAATTGATTACGGAGTAGATC
Source organism: Planctomycetota bacterium (assembly GCA_028825265.1). Lineage (GTDB taxonomy): Bacteria > Planctomycetota > UBA8108 > UBA1146 > UBA1146 > QNYK01. The sequence continues at coordinate 20,549 of JAPKAM010000035.1, read as the reverse complement.
CACATCTCTGTGATCGATCCCAACTTCCAGGATCAGTCGATCTAACTGATCACTGGTGGTCGCTCCGCTAAAAATTGCTTCCAGTGATTCGGTTACCCGGTCCGCACTTCGGATCAATGGATGGTCATCGGAATCCACACCATGAACCTGGAAGGTGTCCATCGTGAATCGTTCACCGGTCGATGGAGTGATCTTGAAGGAGTTTTGATCGACAATCTTCAGTCCGAAGTTATCGAGAATCGGCAAGGTAGTAGACAGAAACATGTTCTTCCGCTGGTAAATTCTCAAGCGGGCAGAGTTCTTGGCCCGGTCTTCATTGCTACGGAAAATAGCGAATGCGAAATCGGTCGATTCCCCGACACGGAGTTGCTCGAATTTGACCGCATCGAGCACCCCTTCCGCGGGAGAATGCAGAATCTGGTACCCTTCGGGGAATGCTTCCTTGTACAGGCGAAACAAGGCATCCGAGTTCACTTCTTCTGTGCGGTCAAACTGCCGGTTCAAGCGATCCGCCCAGGTACCAGCGACCAGCCGAACTCGCTCATCAATCCAGATCGAATCGACCTCGTCCAGAAGTTCGGAAGCGGTGAAGAAGAAGGAGAGTAGAACCGTTCCATGCTTACCCAGATTGACTCGAGAATCGGTATAACTGGCCCTCATCATCTCGGACACGATGGCTTCAATTCGATCGCGTTGCTCCTCGGAGTATCCTTCTCGTGGAATGGCCAGGAAGTAGAGACCTTTTCTGCGCTCTTCATCGACCACTAGATGTCCACGAATCTCCTTCGACCGTTCCACGTAATGGATGGCCTGGATCACCGACTCGATCTCCTTTGCTTCCGCCTGGAAAAGGAACTCGACAGGAATCGAATTGAAGGAGTTCTGGAACGATTTGTAGCGTAGACCCCCTCTCGCAATCGAATGATATGAGATCACTTGTTCCAGTTTGTTTCGCACATGAGGAATCTGATCTCCCGGCGTTTGTACCGCCTTGTAGGTAAACAACCCCCATATGTGAACAAATCGAACCATGCCATCGACGGTAGGTTCGCTCACGACGAAATGATCGATCTTTCCGTGGCGATGAAGACAGGAATCTCCCATGCCCTTGAACGAAACGATGTGATCGGACGGAGCTGAATCGCCTGAGAGCAACTGGATTGCTTGGTCGGCTCGCTGGATATCCGCATCTGCGGGGCATGCCACTCCGAGGGAGAGGTCGATCTCCAGCGCAGGATTTTCACCCTCGGGTCCGATCCACCGATTCACTCCGAAGAACACGAAGTGATCATGAAACAACCATTCCAGCATATCCCGGGTTGTCTGTAAATCTCCCCTAAGATTTCCCGCCGCACATCTTCGGATCGCCCGAATCGAATCCCGGATCACACCCTGCATGCGTTTGAAATCTTTGACGACGGTAGTGACCTTGGCGAGGCCGACATGGATATCTTGAAGCAGGGCATCTCTTTTTTCGGAATCGAGTACCGAATCTATTTCAAAATGGCAGAAGACTTCGTCTATAGATTTTGCAGCGGTCGCATCGAAGGCAACGATGGTGCCATCTTTTTCTCTAACCACGGAAGCACTGGCGGTGTGTTTACTGATCAGTTGAAGATTATGCTCCTTGATGATCATCTCGATGGTATCGACCACAAACGGCTGATCATCACAGACCACATCGAGGAAGATTGACGTTCTATTTCCTGAAGTGGGCTGGTCGATATCGAGGCAGACCAACACTTCATTCTTGCTTCTATGCAGCACCAGATTGAAGGTATTGAGGAGATCCCGGGCCAGTCTACGAAGCACTTTTTCGTCATACAATTCGTCTAGCACGGCATCGTACTGCTCAAGAAAGTCACGGAGTATGGGAGCCAGCCTGGCATCCGCCAGGCGCAGATCCATCGGATCGAGCAACCCGACCAGGCGGCCGTTCTCGCGCTTTTGGTTCCCTTCCTTTGGCATCGAATCTCCCTCTCGAGTCGGGTACTTCGAGTCGCTATCGTCGACGAGCCGTCCATCACTGGCAACCTGACCCGCTTGTATCGGTTTGGCACCCTTCGGGGAAGTTAATCTGGCTGAATCTTTGGTCCCGACTAGCCTCCACATCGGGATCGACCTACCCTGACGCCCTCAGATCGACCCACAGGGGGATTTCAAGCCATAGAGGGGGAACTTCCCCCAATTCGAGGAGGATTCGAAGTGCCGGCCGCCGAAGATTCAGTTCCAGAAAATAAAGACTCCACGGATCCACATGGCGGTCGACCGCTGTTGAAATTGGCTGGCTGCCTCGGTGTACTGCTGGTCGCCGCGATGGTCGGCGGCTTGATCTCGATGTGGATGGTCTTGTCGGGCGGACTCCAGGACGACCCCCTCATCTTGCCCCCCTTGAATCGCTCCCCCGAGTCGCTGGAAGAGATTTCCGCCGGGCCCTCGGCAGATGGGAGTTACAGCTTCACTCTCGATCAGTGGAACCTCATTCTCGCCGGTGAAATCGATCCGCTGGTGCAATCGAATCAACTCAGATCAGGAAGCGGAGTACGGCTGATTTCCCAACCCGATGGCCGCATCCGATTACTGGTCACGATCGGATTTCCTGAAGACCAGCAGCAGGTCTCCTGGTGGCTTCGAGGGAACTACATCAACATCGAGATGATCGGCACCATCGTCATCCACGATGGGGTGATCGAAGATGCCAAACTGGATCTCTACCAGTGGGGCTCTATCTACAAGGGAATCGATTTGACGAAAGCTCAATCGATCCAGAGCCTCGAACAGGCGATTCAGGATTTGAAGAAATACCCCTGGATCTCCATACCGATTCGCCATCTAGAATTTGACGGAGATCAGTTACAAATCACCACAGGAGAGTGATTCACTGCCCTTTTGCACGATGAAGGTTACCAGCGATTTTTCTGGATCTTTTCAAACGAAAATGCGACCCACTCGAGATCCGGAAGCCAGTTGTCGAACTGTTCCAGTTCGAAGGACCCCCTCAACTCGTAGGCATTGGAAACTCCGACCAGCACATACGAACGATGTTTCCTCAAGGAGGGCTTTGGCGAGTCCACTGCTTCACCATCCTTAGGGTCTTCCTCACCCGTGCCTTGCTGAAGACTAGCGAGCGGTGAGCCCCCACCGATCTGAGCAGGAGTCGGTTTCGGATCCCCAGTCTTCGACCCATCCGGATCATCTTCGCTCTTCTTAGGTTTCTCAGGCGGCCTGTCGGTGTACTGAAAAACGAAAGCATCCAGCCCTCCCAGATCACCCTTGAGAGTCTCGACATTGGTGTATTTCTTGCGTAGTTCAGTGAGCAAAACCGAATCGATCCAGTCCTCTGAACGCTGATCCGCTTCCGCCTTCGATAGAATCCTGACGCGGATCTCATTTCGAGTCTCAGGGATCTTCATCAGAACCAGATCGCGATCTTCGATTTCAAGGGGGGCAAATTTCCACTGCTCATTGGGCCGGTCGATGGAGAACATGAAATCGAGTGAAGTGAACGTATCACCCTCGACTTCACCGGCGGGATCAGGTTTGAGATCGAGTGTGTATGCTTTCCAGTCTGCTTCCATCTGGTGCACACTGTTGAAGTACTTCTTTGCCAGATCATTGAACTGTCTCTGCCCCACACGCCTTTTTTCACCGGCCACCCAGTACTCCGCCAGGAACCTCTGTCCCTTGCGGCTCTCGGGACCGTTGATGAGGTAGTGCATCACTGCCCAGGAATCCGCATAGTGAGTCCCGCCAAATCGATTCTTGGGAAGGCCTCCCAACTTGGAAAGAATGGTGTGAGTTCCTTCTCTCATCTTCTCCTGGATGTGGAAAAGTCGATCACGAGGAATCAGTCCTGAAACCAATTTCTTCTTCTTGTAATCCAATTTCGATCCGTCACCGAAATAGACTGCCAGCCCTTCGATGAACCAATTGGGGTAGTTGCCCATCCTGGGCATCTTTTTGCCCTGGAATGCATGAGTCCCCTCATGAGCCAGCACAGTGTAGGTGGTTCCTGTCAATCCGAAGGTGCCATGAAAGGCGGTCACATTCTGCGAGCCCGGGTTATAAAACCCACCGATCCCACCACCCATTCCAGTCTTGAGCATGAACTCATCGTGAGTGCGATAGATCTTCACCAGTGGTTTCTGACTACGAACATCCGGAGACTTGAAGATTTTCCCCAGCGTGGCGTAGAGTTGCTCCATGATCCACTGGTAGGTGCGAGCGACCTCTGGGGTGCTGTTACACTCGATGATCCAGTTCTTCGACTTGATGATGCTTCGCTGGCTCCACGGTACACCCTCGTACTCCTTGCGCTTGTTCTCCTCGAAACGCTCACGATTCTTGCGGCGTTTCTCCAGTAGTTCCTCCCGGCGTGCAATTTCTTCCACGCCCAGACGCCTCCTCACAGAGTCTGGTGTGGTAGGCCTCGCCGACCCTCCAGTACCAGAAACGGGCGGCTTCCGGGTCGGCTCGGCTACTGGGTCGGGAGTTGGAGGGGTTTTTCCAGAGGGAGGAGTCAGCAGTACACCGTCACGTTCCCACCCCTTGGCGATCAGTTCTTCCGCCTCCGCCGGGGTTTTCCACAGGTCCTCGATCTTGCCCCAACCGAGCGCTATTTTTGATGATTCATGCTCTGGATTGATCTGTAAGGCCTTCTCGAAGGCCTCACGAGCGGACAGCTTCAATCCCCGCTCACGCGCCCATTGGCCCAGGGAGAACCAACCGGAAGCGGATCCCCTGCGTGTCGCTCGTTTTTTCCTTTGAGAATACTCCCGGCGATCGACCTCTTCGCCACGGATCACGGACTCGACACGATCCATCTGGATGGAAGTCACTCCGAACGCACTCTTGACCGAGATCTTGTCATCATTTTCTTCGACCACCTCGCCAATCACCTCGTCTCCAGTCTTGAGCACCACGATCACACGGTCCCCCACATCGAGAAGAATAGATTCGAGCAGAGCAGTCTCGATGAGAGCAGGCACTGTCATGACAGAGAGCGGTACCGCAGCAAGCGGGACGGCAGCGATGCTACTCAGTGCACCCCAGACCAGAAATTTTTTGAAATCAAAATCCATCGATCTTCCTCCGCAACCAGGCGGACCCGGGTGAGCCCCTCGAATCCCCAGCGGAATCAGAGAGCACAACGGATCGCTCCCTCGTCACCGTCATCCGGTGTAGACAAATTTTTCCGTGTATTGTTCGAAATACTGCACCGCGTCCGGGTAATCCTCGGTCGAACACTCGAGGACATTGCCGAACAACTTGTCAGGAGATCCAAAGATCCCGATGGCGAATCGACGAGATTCACCCAGTTCTGGGACGTTGTTTCCGGCGGTGCCTATGACCCGTTTACCTTCGAGAATCGCCACGTACATTGGGTTTCCACCCATCTGCTTGCTGGCAATTTCCTCGACATAGGTCACTTCACTAAAAACATTGCCGATGAGTGAACGGGCGTAGTCTTCACTGAGTTCAGCGTGGAGGCCATTGGGCCAACTATAGGTCGAAAGACGCTTCTTCTTCGAAGACCCTCCGCCGATGGCTGAACACACCTCTGAGGGGTAGAGCAACCCCGACTTCTGCCAGCGCCAACCAATCGGTTTGGTCACTTCGAGTTTCAATTCTTCACTACTGAAGGTGTTGCCTCGCTTACTCCCCAGTTCTTCCACTGGCAATCCGAGGATCCACTGCTTGTACTCTTCTTCCCACTCTTCAACGCTCTTGCCGCAGTGCTGGACGATGATTTGCTCAAAAAACTTGGCTTCCTTCTCGTAGTCACAGAAACCATCCAATTTCTGACAATGCAGTAGCCAGTCTTCCATGATCTTTCCACCGGTGTTGTCACTCTTGCTCCACGCGCCATATTCATTTCCGTACAGGCACCAGAAAAATACGCCCCAAGCATGGCCGTAATAAAATCCCCCGAATCGGCCCTGCGGCAGCCGCAGCAGCTTTTTCAAAGAACAATAATTTCCGTCCTCGATCGCGGCCTTCAATCCGACCAGTCGATCCCTGGGAATCTCGTTGATCTCGACCTTGCGACGGCTGATCTTCGATCCATCTCCGAAGTAAACCGCCAGCCCCTCCACAGTCCAGATCGGCAGGGACTGGAGGGATTTGAAGATCATCCCCTGGAACTGATGGGTGCCCTCGTGGGCGAGCACTTCTTCGGTGCTTCCGGTCGATCCGAAGGACCCGTGGTAGCCGGTCACATCCTGCCGTAAAAGATTGTAAAAGCCGCCGATGTTGGAGCCATTTCCAGTCCAGTCCATGAACTGCTGGTGGTTGGCATGGATGTAGACATCGCTTCGTGGTGCACGCTTGAATTTTCTGGGCCAGAACTTCTCGATGAAGACCTTGTCATAGGCTCGATAGAGCGACTCCATCACATCGGAGTAGTAACGAGCATTTTCATCGGTCGAGTTGCAGTAAATCACGTAATGCGGCGTGATGATGGGCTCAACAGTGGCCCAATCTCGCCCTCGTAACTCCGCAATATAGGCATCTCTCCCCTTCAGCGACTCCGTCCTTTTGGCTACGGACTCCTCCTCTTGGCGGGCGGCAATCTCATCCGGAGTGAGCCACTCGCCACCGTACAGTTCCTTCCCCTGGGCACCCATCGCTTCTTCGACCGGCATCCATTCGCCCTCGTACTCGATTTCACCCAGGGCATCCCGAGCTCTCTTCAGGCCGGGAGAGATGTCGGTCGCCTTACGCCATGCATCTCTGGCGAGAGACTCCTGCTGCTGATCTCGAGCCCAATCCCCTAGGTCACACCAATCCGCGGCACTCTTGGCCAGATCGGCGCGTTCCTGATACTGCTCAGCGATCGTCTTGAATCGCTCCCATTCGAGGAGATCGGCACGATCGACCCGGGCGGTTCCGAATCGATGTTTGATGGAGACCGTATCTCCAACCCTCTCCACCACTTCGCCCTCGTAACTGCCTCCACGGCGCAGTTTGACTCGGATTCGATCTCCTACTTTGATGCTGTCGAAATCATCTGTGGAAACGATGGACTTCGAGTCCAGCGAGAGGGGCCGTTCGGCGGAGGATGCAGAGGGTGAGGAAGAAGCGGGTACAACACGACTCGCTCCTGGAAGCAGCAGGCTGACCGAAATAATGAGGAGTAAACTCAAACCCCTGGCTCGAATCATCAACTTCTCCTCTTCTTCGCTCGGGTCTCTCATGAAAACACGTACTGCACCGCTCCAGCGGAAAAATGCTCCAGCGGCAAAATCCATCGATCTCGCCCCTTGAAGTGGCCAAGATATCTTTCATGAGTCTAGGCGACAGCAGCAGTTGGGGCAAGGATAGCGAGATCATCATGGGTCCAGATTCAGATCCAAATCCAGCTCTAGGTCCGGTTCCACGTCAGCGCTAAGGGGTTCCGCTGAGCACCTTGCGTGCTTCTTCCTGGAGTCGCAGCCGCCAATCCTCCTCGGAGATCTGCCCGACCACATCCAGTTCTTTCACCAGTACATCGACTCCATAGGTTTCAAAGGCGATCCCGCCGATCCTGGGGCCTGGACGGGGATCGGCACTCAGCACCGGGCTGCCATTCAGTTCGAGTTGGGCCCCATCTCCATTTTCTCTGAACTCGATACGAATCGGCTGGCCAACCGGCACTCGCGGCAAGGGAGTCGGCATCAGCAGTTCTCCCCCTCCCTGAGCCAAGATCTGCTCCTCGATGATGGCGTGCGCCGGCAGCAATACATCATCTTCGCCGACCCGGATCGAGGACACCTCCGGAGGCCGGATGCCAACACCAAAGATCAGCGCTCTGGGAGTTCCATCCCAGAGCACCACGTTGAGGTTGGGAGCATCTTCCCGAGTCGCCACGCCGATGATGGTCATCTCGACAGAGGATTCGAATCGCAGCGTGGACTCGAGGGTCACCCGTCCCCGCAAACGGGTCAAATCACCACGGGCGGAGATGATGGAACCGGGACTTGGCTGCCAGTCCGCCAGTCCTCCAACTCCACCCTGCCAGCGGATGCGAATCGTGCGGTTCTCCGCAGACCAGCCCGAGAGTGTCGCATCGGGGAACAGACCAAACGCCTTCGGGCCGTCGCGATCGGCCAACTCCGACCACCAGCCCATCAGCAATTCCTGATTCTCTTGCCGCTGTTCTTGATCGCTCCAGGAGTACATCGAAAGCGCGATCTGCCGCAGCAATTCCAGTTCTCCCAGTTGTTGAGCTCTCCGTCCCTCCTCCAGCCAGGTGTCCAGCTGACGAATTCGAATTCGATCCGCCGCCGCTGGAATTTCGCCTCCCATCGACGAACGGGCCAGGGTCAGGATGGTCCCCTCGACACTCCAGATGACGCTCAATTGCTGCAGTCGCTCGAGCGCCTGCGGCTCCGCAGCAGAGTCGCCGATGAGAAGAAGCCACGTCTGAGCCGATATCGAACTCCAGGGATGAGTTTCTGGCTGGCGCCGGCCAATCCGCTTCAGGGTCACTTCTTGCCGTGACACAGCGATCACTCGAGCATCAAAGGGAGAATCGCCCAACAGACACCAACTCGAGCCGCGGTCCTCCCCGACCAGTTTCCCGGCAGTCTCGCAGATGGTTCGGGCATCGAGTCGGAGACTCTCCAGGCGAGTCTTGAATTGCCTCCACCGCTGAGCGAGGGAAGGGTATCGATCCACCCCGGACGGGGCCTCGAGCGACACCTCGAAGTCGTCGGAGATTCCCAGCAGCAACTGTTCCATCTTCAGTTCAGTCGCCGTGAGCAGCTGCTGGTAAAGCCTTCCGGTGCGCTGAAGTCGATCGACTTCCGCGGAAAAGCGTGGTTCCAATCCGAGGGTGATCGCCATCTGCTCGATAATGGCTGCGGCTTGTGGAAATTGGTCGAGTTGAATCTGCTGCTGTGCCGCTTTTCGGGCCGTCTGGAGTTGCCGCGCTTCGATCCACGCGTATGCACTCTTCAATGCATCTCGCTCGCTGGCAAGATCGGTCTCCAGCGCTATCGAGATCGATTCCAGCACGGTTCGCCCCCTCGAGTAGTTTCCTTCGCTGAAACTCCTGAGAATCTCATCTCTAGATCGATTCCAGTCGCCCCACTGGAGATCTCGATTCTCTAACTGCTCGCGACGTTGCCAGCGTTCCTCAGCCAGAGCCTGCGTCCTCTGCTCGATGACTTGTGTATCCGGGACTTGTAAAACACTCCGTTGATCCGCCACCCCCGAAGGCTTCGGCTCACCCGGATTCTGCTGCGAGGGATCGCTCCCGGTTACGAGGGAAGCTCCGCCAGAGGGATCCAACGGCAGCGGTTCAGGAGCGCCGGTCATGCGCCAGTTCACCACCCCACCGACGATGGCGATGAGTGCCATCAGCGCGACCAGCATCGGCACTTTCTTGGGTGCGGCCGGCGCATTTTGTTGGAGCAGTTCGAGGCACCTGGAAAATCCACCTTCGCCGGAACGAAGGGCCCGAATCGGTTCCTGCCAGCGGCTCGATAAGGACAACGAATTTGCGACGGAAGTCAGATTCTTGGCCGCCTGAAGCTGGCAAGGTCGTTCATCGGCTTGTTCGGTGAGCGGCCCCAACTCTGTCACTGCATATCTACCTGCGGGGAGTTTCAGCATCGAACTCAGTGGGATCGACTCGATCGACCAGCCCTGTAGATGGAGATGTTGGTGAAGGTGCACCAACATCACAGCCAGCCGATCGGGTTCGATTTCTTCACGAGAAATCGAACTCAGAGATCGCCCCTCCGCCTCGTCGAGTGCGACATAGCGAGCCTGCCCCACCGCACCTTCATCGATGACTCGCAGTGCGCCATCTCCATCGAGCCTGACGATGGCCCGGATCTCCTCGATAAATTGATCTTGCTGGGACCGATCTGAAGCCGGCAGCACCTTCAGGAGAACCCTCCGATCGAGACGGACCTGACGCGCTTCGATCCAGATCCCCATCCGGCCTGGACCACGAATGTGGAGCGGCTGAAAGCCGGGGATCTCAGGCGTGTTCGGATCGACCGTGGCCATTTTATCGCTTCCTACCTTTGTGCGAGGGCGGTCCACCGGGCAGGGTCGAATCAGGGTCCTCCCCTGTCAAACGCATCACTCGATCTCGCAGTGCCGCGGCTTTCTCGAAATCGAGTGCCTGTGCCGCCTCCAGCATCTGTTTCTCCAGTTTTTCAATCATCTCCTCACGTTGCTGTTCGGGCAAGTCGGTACCGGTCTCCTCGACCTCTTGGGTTCGAGAACGAACCTCCTCTTCGACCGTGGTGCCCAGTTCCCTGCGAATCGATATGGGAACAATCCCGTGCTCATCATTGAACTGCTTCTGGATCGTTCGACGTCGATTGGTTTCATCGATGGCACGCTCCATCGATCCGGTGATCACATCCCCGTACAGGATCACCCGGGCTCGTTCATTTCTCGCGGCCCGACCGATCGTCTGGATCAATGCAGTATCGCTACGCAAGAATCCCTCCTTGTCAGCATCCATCACTGCGACCAGCGAAACTTCAGGAAGGTCTAGCCCCTCTCGAAGCAAGTTGACTCCCACCAGCACATCGTAAATCCCCTTACGCAATTGCTGGAGGATCTCCACTCTTTCCAGGGTATGGATCTCCGAGTGAAGGTAGCGAGCTTTGATATGGGTCTCCTGGAAGAAGTCGCTCAGATCCTCTGACATCCGCTTGGTGAGGGTGGTGACCAAGACACGATCTCCAAGGGCCAGAGTTTCCTGGATCCGCTCCAGAAGATCCTGTACTTGCCCTCGAGCCGGGCGGACCTCCACATCTGGATCGAGCAGACCGGTGGGACGATTGATCACCTCGATCACTTCTCCACCAGTCTTCTCCAACTCCCTCGAAGCCGGGGTCGCAGTGACGTGAATTGTTTGCCCCGTGACCTTCTCCCACTCCGGAAATTTCATCGGGCGGTTGTCGAGAGCGCTCGGAAGCCGGAAGCCATGATCGACCAGGGTTTGCTTGCGTGATCGGTCCCCCTCGTACATGCCCCCGAGTTGAGGCAGAGTGACATGGGATTCATCGACCAGAGTCAGGAAGCCTTCGGGAAAGTAATCGAGCAGATTGGATGGCCTTTTTCCCGGTTCGACGCCATTGAGATGGCGAGCATAATTTTCAATGCCTGGGCAATATCCGGCTTCCGAGAGTAGTTCGAGGTCGTAGCGAGTTCGTGTCTGTAGACGATGCGCCTCCACTTCCTTCCCCTGGTCCCGTAACTGGATCAACCGCTGATGTAACTCGGTCTGGATCCCTGCGATGGCCTGATCAACATCTTGATGACTGACCACGTAATGCTTGGCTGGGAAAATGGTCAGTTGGTCGAGGGATCCGAGAACCACTCCACTGACCGGATGGAACTCCTCGATCCGTTCGATCGAGTCGCCGAACATGTCGATGCGATAAGCCGCCTCCTCGTTGGCGGCATGAACCTCCAGTACGTCTCCTCGGGCTCGGAAACTCGCTCGCCCGGGATCCAAATCGTTTCGCTGATACTGGATGTCGATCAATTTCCGCAGCAACTCGTCGCGATCGATCTCCTCCCCCACCGCCAGCGAAATCATCTTGCCCTTGAAGGCCTCGGGAGATCCGAGCCCATAAATACATGAAACGGAGGAAATGATCACCACATCGGGGCGCGTCAACAAACTGGCAGTGGTCGCCAGACGTAGACGATCCAGGTCAGCATTGATCCCGGCATCCTTCTCGATGTACATGTCACGAGCGGGAAGGTACGCCTCTGGTTGATAGTAGTCGTAATAGGAGACAAAATACTCGACTGCATTGAGCGGCAAGAACTTCTTCATCTCGGAGTACAACTGTGCCGCCAAGGTCTTGTTATGGGAGATGATGATGGCCGGTCGACCGGTGCGCGCGATGACCTGTGCCATCATGTAAGTCTTGCCCGATCCAGTCACTCCCAGCAGTACCTGATCCTTCTTTCCCTCATCGAGGCCCTCCACCATCGCATCGATGGCGGCCGGCTGGTCTCCTGCGGGTTTGAACTCGGAGTGAACCACGAAGGGTGATCCGGGATATTGAAAAGTATTCAGCGGTTTCCAGCCCGTCCTGGGGGAGATTGAAGGGAAGGGTGCTTGCACATCTCAGGTCCGCCGATACAAGGTCGAGGCCGCAACCATGGGCCCGCCTGAAGCAGCGGACGATCGGGAACTCCGCCGATGCGCATCACCTGGCAGAGGCATAGAAACCCGCGGTCTCCGGTCCTGGCTCGTGCAATCTTATGTGCAGTCACGCTTCCGATCCCCTCGATCAACAGTAGCCGACTAATAGGATCCCGCCCCAGATCGACGCCGACCGCCGCCGATACTGGCCCCTGGTCGAAACGCTCGATCACCCTGGCCGGTGCGACGTCGCTGCCGATTCCGCCGGTTAAAAGTGCCCAGGCCAGTAACAGGCACCATGCCAACAGGTGGCCGTGGGCCTCCGCGGTGCTGAGGATGGAATGCCTGCCTTCCTGTATTGCGGGTTCATTTCTTACCTGGGTTGTAGACCAGGAGGTCCTCGAAACCCCTCGACCTGGTCACCCACTACGATGCCTTGTCTGGCAAACCAACCGACATTGGTCTCGAGGGCATAGCGCACCGCCTGGCTCGATCGATACCTGGGAAACGAGACTTGTCCAACCGTGGGGGCGTCCATCTTGAGGATGTCGATGATCCGACCATCGTCTCCGATGTAGGCGATATCGAGAGACATCTTGCAGTTCTTCATCCAGAAGCCCTGCTCCGCTGGTGCAGGAAAGATGAATAGCATTCCCATATCCTCTGGCATCGATGTGCGATGCATCAAACCATTCTGTCGGCGAATAGGATCCGCTGCGAGTTCGCACCAGACTTCCACCTTCTTTCCCGGCACCGACGGGAACCCCGACAGTTCTAACTTGGAACTCTCGATCAGAACCCGGTGACTCCCCGGTCGAAGATTGGCCCGTGACAGCCTCGGTCCCTCACAACCGACAGCGATCAAGATCAACACCAGGGCAAGGATGGAGACTTCACTGCTGCCCATCATCTTTTTTACCCGTTCAGGAAAGAGGGTCATTCTCCGGACTCCTTGCTAGGGGATCGCTGAAGATCCTCGAGGATTTTTTTGCTCCTGTATGCGAGCACCAGACGCAGCATCAGTGGGTAACAGGGCAACGCACAGAGCAATCCGACCACCGACCCACCCAGGAACAGAGGTCCCAGAACATCATTCCCTATCGAACGCAGTAACTCCAGACTTACCTCGTACCAACCCTCCGCATTTTCCGTGGCCTGATCGGTCAACTGGTTCCAGTACAACTCGAATTGAGCGAACGACTTTCCTTCCCGTGCGAGGCACTTCATCCCAACCCAGTAATCGAGCCAGTAGATCGGGACCATCGTCAAAGGATTCGAGATGTAGACCATGATCAAGCCCGCCAGGCGGTTGACCGGAATCACCATGCTGATGAGCAAGATGATGACCATCTGGATCCCAACGGTAGGTGTCATCGCCACGAAGAGACCGATGGCGGTCCCCAGAGCGATCGACTCCGGGGTTCCATCCAGTTGTAGCAGGCGCCTGAACATCGGCAGGGGAATCGGTTCTGAACTGGGATCGGTCAAGTGAGTTCCTCCGGGGGATCGAGTTCAATACCATCCAACACGTCGAAGAGACGCTGCCCAGCGCGATGCTAGACTCCTATCGGTACGATTTCCAGGGTAGGGTCAAGTTTCATCGAGCAGTGGATTCAGGGACCGGATCGATGCGTAGGGTCAGATCGAGGGCGGCGGCGGAATGCGTGATGGCACCGCAAGAGATTCTGCCCACCCCGGCCGCCGCATGGCCACTGACGGTGGCCTCATCGATGCCGCCGCTAGCCTCGATGGCACTGGTCTTCAACGATAAACCTGCGGCCCTTGCGGCATCGATCCAGCGGCCCAACAGTTCCGGAGTGGTGTTGTCGACTAGGATGATGTCCACCTGCTGTTCCAGGCAGGCGCGAAAACTGATCTCGTCTTCCACCTCGATGGCGATGGGGCGTGAATCATCCGCCTGACGAAGCCGGGTCACGATGTAGGAGATCTCCGCGGCAGGATCGTCGGCCAGCTGCGGATTCAGCCTTTGCAACCACTCTCGATGATTATCCTTGACCATCGGAAACTGGGCCAGATCTCCACGGTGGCTCACTCCACCACCGGCTCGAACCGCCTGTTTCTGGAAGATGCGGATCCCCGGGAGCGTCTTTCGAGTATCGAGGATCTGAACCCCGTGAGAGCGACGCACTAGTGCCTCGGTTCGGGTCGCGATTCCGCTCAGATGAGAACCGATGTTGAGGGCGGTTCGCTCTCCCGCCAGTAATGACACGAGCGGACCATCCACCACCAACAGTTCACTGCCATCGACCACCGATTGACCATCGGCGAGTCGGTCGATCACCTGGCAATCGCCATCCAACTGCTCGAAGACGGCAGCCATCGCCACCGTTCCGCAAACCACACCCGACTGTCTTGAACTCACCACCGCACGACCTCGCACGATTGGTGGATCGAACAGAACCCTGGTGGAGTCATCTCTTGCACGATCCTCCTCGAGGGCACTACGTAGCCACCGTTCCAGTTGGAGAAGCGTCTCCTGCTGGGTCCAGAATTGATCCAGATCTGTGCGTTCCTGGCTCACCACTGGTCCGTTCCTTCCCGCAGAAATCGACACCGATCTCGCCGCCATTCCACGAGTGGACCCGAATCTACCGAGTTCAACAAGGAGACCGCTCCCTGGCACCTCAAAATCTACCTCTGGGAGTAACTCTCACGCCTTTGCTGGCACAATGGCAAAGCGCTGCGTACCATCGGGTGAGCGATCCCGACCGCGGGAGTTGGCTTGTAGAGTCCCCGCAACAGGGGAGAAATGAATGGAGTTGGATGATCCAGGTGGAAGACCCTACCGACCAGGCCATGGTGGCGAAGATCCACGAAGCGGGTCAAGAACACCTGTTCGATGACTGGGATCAACTCGATTCTGCGACTCGTCACTCGCTGCTCGAGGACCTCCATCGCATCGATCTGGGTTTCATCCAGCAACTGATTCGAGATCATCTCGATGCGAGTGCCTCCGAAGCCCCCATCGCGGCTCCGACTCCGCCCGACTGGATCCCGCTCTCCGACCCGAGGCATTCTGCTGCTCGACAGCGAGGGCTGGAGGCACTGCAACGTGGCGAAGTGGCAGTAATGATGGTGGCTGGCGGTGTCGGAACAAGACTGGGCCATCCCGGACCCAAAGGTTCCTTCCCGATCTTGCCCATCAGTGGTGGAACCCTGTTCCAGATCTTCGCCGAATCCTTGTTACGCTTGCAAAAGAAAGTGGGTCGTCCGATCCACTGGATCATCATGACCAGCCCGACCAATCATTCCGAGACGGTGCAGTATTTCAAACAGCACGATTATCACGGATTGACTCCTTCCGAGGTCACCATCGTGCCGCAGGAGCAATTGCCCGTGCTCGATGCACGCCGTCAGAAGATTCTCAGAAGTGGACCGGGACAGGTGATGTTCAGTCCTGATGGCCATGGTGGATCGATTCGATTGCTGCAAAAAAAATCGGCCGAACTTCGACAGCGTGGCATCCAGCACATCTACACCCACCAGGTCGATAACCCACTGGCCCGGATGGCCGATCCGGAACTGGTTGGCCTCCACATCGAACAGGACTCTCGCTTCACCTCGAAGGCCGTCGCCAAGACCGACCCAGATGAGAAGGTGGGTGTCTTCTGCAACGTGGGAGATCATTTGCGGGTCATCGAATACAGCGAACTCGGGAAAGAGGATCGACACCTCACCGATGCCGACGGTTCCCTCTCCTTCCGAGCGGGCAATATCGCCACCCATGTCATCGAGCTCGATTTCATCGCCCCTGAGTCCACTACAGGGCCCCTTCAGCTGCCCTTCCATGTCGCCCGAAAGGCGGTTCGTCACTGGCACGGCGGGGATTGGCACGAATCCACTTCTCCCAATTCAGTGCGATTCGAGACCTTCATCTTCGACGTCTTACCGATGGCCAACCGGGGCCTGATCGTGGAAGCGGATCGAGAGCAGGAATTTGCTCCGGTCAAGAACGGAGAAGGCAGTGATTCCCCCGCCACCTCCCGCGCGGCCCTGCAGAGGATCTGGGCCAGTTGGCTGATGCAGTGCGGGATTCCGCTGGAACTGGATGCTTCTCTCCATCCCTTGCGACCGATCGAAATCTCCCCGCTGGTCGCTAGCGATGCCGCCGAGTTGAAGCAAGCTCTAGAGAAGATCGAGATCCCGACGGAAGGACCGATCCTACTCCGATGAGAATTTTACTCTCGCTGACCCTGATCCTGCTCTCCTCACCGGTGGAAGCGATCGCCGATGAGAACCCGCTGGAAGCGATCGCCGTGGCTCTCGATTCGAAGGATTCTCTGGTCGTGGCGAGAGCACACGCCGCACTGGATCGACTCGACGACGATGCCATTTCTCACTTACGAGAAGTACTCGATCAAGCCTTGTCAGTCCGAAGTCGCTCGATCCTGTCCGCCAAGCTCGGCACCATTCTCAGCGCGACCCTGTCGAATCTAGATGCGGCGGTCACTGAATTTTCCGCGGCGAGGAACAGAGCCCGGCCTCAACGCATCGGTTCCCCAAAAGCGGCGGGTGAGGGCGCAAGAGCGGAACGTGAAACATCTCGGCAAAAGGTCGATGCCATAAAACAACAGTTGATCAGTGCAGGGCTGCACCTCGGCTCTGCACTGATTCATCACCAAGATCTGAAGGGCACTCGCTCTTCGCTGGTACAACGTGTGCATCATCGGTTACAGCGATCGCTTCGGTCCCAATTGAAGCAGCGCTGGCCCACGTGGCCCGATCCTGACCAGTTTCGACCATCCGAGTTACGCTGGATCAGTGCTTTGCTGGAGCCCACCGATGAATCGAGCGGTGCCGATTCGGTGGCCGATCGAGCGGCACAACTGGCCATCCAGCAGCTCGAAAGCCTCGATCGAATGCAGATCCTCGATGCACGTCGTTGGCTTCTGGTACTCGGTGAGAGTGGGCAGCGTGCTCTCGATGATTGGGTGATCCAACAGCAGGCCTCTGCGATCCCTCCCGCTTCTCGAAAGGAGTGGGCCATCCGCAATCGACTACGGATTCCGGCCAGGCTCGATTCTGAATCCTCCATCTCACTGGCGGGCTGGGATCAATTCGAGGTGGTTCAAAGACTGGAAGCGATGATTCGCCTGCGCTCAGCCCACGGCGATCGATCCGCCCCGACGCTGGTCTATCTCGCCCGCAAGGACCCCCATCCTGCAGTGCGCAGTCGAGCCGCAGAGTTGCTCTCACTGCTGGGAGATCCCAGGGGTGCGAGAATCCTGCTGGCGCAACGACGATTCAGCAATCAACAGGTCGAGCAAGCAAGTCGGGATGCGGTGCTTCGTGCCGCCTCGAGCCTGCGAGATTCAGGCGACCTGGAAGGAGCACTGTCGCTCCTGGAGGAATTGGCCTTGCGTCTCACCGCCGATGCCGTGGTTCATGAGGCGCTCGGAATCGTCGCTCTGAGACTGCGAGATCTCGATCGTGCCATCCTAGAATTAGAGCGAGCCATTTCACTCGAACCCTCCAACTCCACTTCAAGGTACAACCTGGCCTGTGCCCTGGCCCTGGCGGGACGAGTAGAAGCGGCACTGGAAGCGTTGGAGGGTGCAGTGGTCGCCGGATACTCCAATGCGGAGCATACCCGGCAGGATCTGGACCTGGAGTCTCTACGGGACCATCTGGAGTTCGAACTGCTGCTCGAGCGGATGTCGAAACTCTGACCTAGGGGCCCGATTCGCCCCCAGATGTTATTCTTCCGGGGAAGGACCCGGCTCCCAGTCGGGACAAAATTATATGTCTCAAATAGTCCGATCCGCCGGGATTCCCGGCGATGCTGCACGAACCCTACTCGATATTTCCAACGCTTCCCCGGATGGAACGTGGCACCTCCAACCAGACGATCCTGAAGCCCCCGACATCCGGATCCAGATCGAGGCGGGTCGGCTAGTCGACCTCGAACGACCTGGGCAACTGAGCGTGCTCCACCGGGCTCTGATTCTCGATGGCCCCTTGCGGCCGCGCGATCGAGATCGCTGGATCAAACGAGCCGCCGAACTGGGACTCTGTCCGGGACTTCTGTGTCTCGAGAAGCAGGCGATCGAAGCCAGCGTCGCCGGGGAACAGATCGGAAAGATCATCGATGAGGACCTGATGCTGGTCCTCGGAGCCGGCGAGGCCACCTGGTCGGGACCGTCGATGGAACCGATCCACTCAGGACTCCATGGGCGGGTTGATCTGGGAAACTCACTTGAAGATGCACTTTTTCGATCTGCTTCTAGACACCGATTGTGGGAAGGGATCACCGACCTTCCGATGATGCGGGATGTGGTCGCTGCCACTCCCTCCGCCATGTCGATCATCTCCGATCCACAAGCAGGAGCCGAGGAAAGGGTGATCATCGAACTGGCGGACGGTCACAGGGACATCGCCGAAATCGCCGGTGGCCGACCTGATCCGTGGCGAGCTCTCGATCGCCTGATGGGACTTCTCGAAGAGGGTTACCTGGAAACCCAGAGTGCCATGGAATTGTTCCGAAACGGCGAGTCTTCCCTCGCCCAGGGGAAACCTGAAACCGCATTGCGGCGCTGGCGAAGAGCGGAGGAACTAGGTCTGGATGATTTCGACCTGGGAGCCCGCATCGGCGAAACCTGCGCTGCGACCGGAAGATCTTCGGAAGCGGCGAGACGACTTCGATCTCATGCACAACGCTGCTCAGAACAAGTCCGCATCGATGCGGCCCGCGATGCGTGGTCTGGAGTGGTGCTGCTCGACCCCACCGATGTCGAAGCACGACAGAGAGCGCTGGCGCTGTGGATTCGCAATCCTGGAGATGATCCGCAACCCGTCGCCGCACTGGCCGAGGCCCTGATCGATTCTGGAGCCGCGCAAGCGGCCTGCCAACTGCTCGACTCGATCGGTGCACACCTGCCCGATCCACGGATACACCAGCTCCACGAACAGGCAGCAATGGCGTGTGGAGATTCCGAAGGGACCGAGCGCGCCCGCTGGCGTCAGGCAGAAGCACTACGCGCCACGGGTCACTGGTCAGAGGCGACCCAATTGTACAAGGAGCTCGAATCAGAAGGGGATCAGACCTCGCTGCTGCTGCTGCGACTGGTCGAATCTGCTCTGCAAAGATCGGCCGTCGATCTGGCGCAGCAATACACCGATAAAGCAATACAGAATGAGAGCGGCAGCCGCCGCCCCCTCGATCCGGCTTCTCGCGAGGCGATCACCATCATCCTCCAACATCCGGATGCTCCCGCGACTCTGCACTGCTGGCATGCCGATGACGCACGGACTCAGCAGCAGCCACAACGTGAAGCGCAGGCGCGTCGTCTCCAGTGGCAAGCGCACAGCCGTGATTCGGACATCGATGCGGCTCGGGAAGCGGCCCGACGGTGCCACCAGTTGTCCCCCGGGGATGCAGAAGTCGCCCTGGAACGATCCGCACTGGAACTACAAGCGGGTCAAAAGGGGCTCGCAGCGACCATCCTGGAATCGCTGCTGAACGAGTTGCCTGACGATCACCCCGCGGTCGCCGCTGCGGTGCAATCGCTACTGGCCATCGATCGAACCTGCAAGGTCGCCCTGCAACATACGCTGCAATCCAGTGAACCCGGTTCTAGCCGCCACCAGGCGATTCAATTCTCCCTTCGATTGATCGAAGTGCTCGAAGGGGAATCTTTCACGACCACCCCCGAAGCGGGAGCGCAGGCGATGGTGCTGGGTATCATCTCTGCGCTGCTGGAGACGGGGCCGCGACGGGAAGAAGCGATCACGACCATCGCCGACCAGTTGTCACGACACCCCGATCCACTGGTTCACCTGCTCTGCGCCACTCTAGCCGAGCAGCAGCCAGACCACCCCCTGTTGCAGAGAGCCTCCGAGAGTCGAGCCGTCGCGGCGAGACCATCTGCAGTGGTCCGCTCCAGCATCGGCAACATCACCGATAAATTGCGGGGGGTGCAGACCACTCCAGCAGTTTCCACAGAAAAAGTTCCCCCGATCCAGCCAGAGGATGCACACGTGACACCCCAGCACAGCCCTGCGGCTCCCGACAACGGAATCCAGGCTTCACTCGACCGGCTTCGCTCGCTGCGGGGAGACAGTGCCCCGGAGACGGCTCCCGCAGAGGGGACTTTAAGCCACCAGGAATTTGATCAAGACCCTCCCCCGTTGGCCGCTCCACCGCTTCCGGTAGCCACTGGTAGCCTCCAATCGGCGGCCTCGAAACTGGGTTCTTTGAGAGGACCTTCCAACGCAAGTTGACCTGAGCGCCCTAGATCTCTAGGATTCGCTCTGACCCATCGACCTGAGGCGGCATCGCCAAGTGGTAAGGCACGGGTTTGCAAAACCCGCATCCCCGGTTCGAATCCGGGTGCCGCCTCCAATCTTTGGTTCGCAACATCAGCGAGTCGCATCGACCAAGATGCGGCTCGCTGGTGCTATTCTCGACCTGGATGATCCG
>JAPKAM010000034.1 GCA_028825265.1 Planctomycetota bacterium | reverse complement strand
GGCCTTTTTTGGGCCTTTTTTGGGCCTTTCTTGGGCCTTTCTTAGATTTTACGGATTGTCGATCGATCGCTGGCTTTTGACCGCCATGAATGAGAAACCGAAGACTGCTGTGGAGCGGGTGGTTTCCAGTTCAATCCGCTGGACCAAATCGACACCTGCGTTGTATGAGCCGACTCATCCGAATACGATGACGGATTGGATGTGTGTGCATATCCCTTCGTTTCCCCCGAAACTGTGCTTGTGGATTGTCACTGGAGGTCAATGACATGAAATTGCTAATTTCCGCAGTTGTTCTGACACTGCTCTGTTCCGTATTTCCCGCGGCTCTTCCAGGCCAGGTGGTCATCAATGAAGTGCGCGTCGATCAATCCGGCAGTGACATCGATGAATACTTTGAACTCGCAGGCCCTCCGGGCCAAACGTTGACGGGGCTCACCTATGTGGTGATCGGAGACAGTTCTGCGGGGAGCGGTTCCGTTGAGGCGGCCGTCCCGCTCTTCGGCCAGACGATTCCTGGAAGCGGATTGTTCGTCGCAGCCGAATCGACCTTCACTATCGGCTTGGCCGATTTCACCACCGAACTGGCCTTCGAGAACAGTGATAATGTGACCCACATGCTGGTCTTCGGCTTCATCGGTGCCGTGGGAGACGATCTGGATCTCGACGATGACGGGACCCTCGATTCTACGCCATGGAGTTCCATCGAGGACGATTTCGCCCTGCTGGAAAACCCGATCGATCCGGTCACGGGCAACACCTCCGCCGGCGAGTTGGTTTACAGTCAGAACACCATCGGACCCGATGGCACCTTCTCCCCCGCGCATGTGGTGCGCTGCCCTGATCTCTCGGGAGACTGGGAGATCATGCCGTTCGCCGATCTAGGGGCTCCCTACGACACCCCTGGATCGCTCAATACCTGTCCGGAAGTTTGTGACAATGGCACCGATGACGATGGCGATGGAGACACCGATTGCGCCGATCTTGATTGTGCGGGAGATCCCAATTGCGCCCCTCCTCCAGCCAACGATGTCTGCAACCTCGCCACTTCACTGATCGAGGGATCCTATGGCTTCACCACCCTTGGATCGTCCACCGATGGACCCACCAACTGTGGTGGCAGCCTGCTCAACGACATCTGGTTCCTCTACACCGCCTCCTGTAGTGGCACCGTGACCTTCACCACCTGCAATACCACCAACTTCAATCCACAGATGGCCATCTACCCAGGAAATACCTCCTGCCCTCCCGCAGTCGATTCCTACCTCGCCTGCGATGCCGGTAGTTGTAGTGGCTCTGGCGAACCGGAGATCTTCCTCGATGCCATCGCTGGTCAGAATTACCTGATTCAGATCGGCGGATTCAACGGGGAACGGGGCGATGGAGCACTGACCATCAGTTGCCCGCCGGCAGACTGTCATCAATTCCCCAACCCCAACATCGAGTACAGTGGATTCGTCGGCACCTTTGTGAGCAACGCTCCCGCTGCACCCATCACCGATACAGCACCGGCCTTCGACCTGATCGATGTCACCAGTGGCAGTACGATTTCCGACCTGGATGTGGGCGTCGAAATCACCCACGCCTTCATCGGAAATCTCGATATCGATGTGGTGGCTCCCTCCCAGACCCAGGTTCGCCTCTTTCAGAATGAATCCAACTCCGACGATGACATGTCACTCATCTTCGACGATGAGGGTGCTGACTACGGTACTGTGACCACCTGGAGTGGCTTGCGGATGCAACCGTATGAGTTGTCACAGGGAACCGGATCTCTCGCCAATTTCGACGGTGAACCGGCCAACGGAACCTGGGGAATCATCATCGCGGATATCTTTTCAGGATCCGCTGGAGGAACTCTTGACCAGTGGTCCCTACAGATCAGCCAGCCGCTGGCGATCCCCGATGGAACTTCATTCACAGAAAACCAGATCATCATCGATCCGATCGATACTACCGGGATTCTTGACATCGATCTTGATATCGATATCTCCCACGCCGCGACCTCCGATCTCGAAGTCGATCTGATTTCACCCCAGGGAACATCGATTCGACTGCACGACCACGGTGCTGGAACCGATCTCATCGGACGCTACGACGATGCCACCGGTTCCAATGACGGCTTCGGTGGACTGGTGCCCTCTGGCCCCGGAACACTGGCGGACTTCGACGGTGAATCGGTCGGCGGAGACTGGACCCTGACCGTTGCAGACACCATCTCTGGTCTCGGCGGCACCCTCAACGGCTGGGCGCTTCAGGTCTGCCCTGCAGACTGTTCCGCACCCGCCGACTTGTTGCTGACCAGTAACTGCGGCGACGGAACTGTCGGCATCTCATGGACCAACAACTCACCCTACGACAGCATCCAGATCGATCGAGATGGTATCGCACTAGATACTGTTGCGGGCAATGCCTCCGATTACACCGATATCACCGTCTCGGATGGATTCCATAGTTACACCGTTCGTGGAATCTGCCCCATCGGTGCGGCTTCCGTCGAGAATTCCATCATCCACTACTCCTACAACGGCGAGGACACCATCGTTGTCGCGCTCGAAGGATTGTTCGACGGTGGCGATACCGGAACCAATGATTCGGGACAGGCGATTCTCGATAGTTTGCTGGCTGCAGGGGCCAATGCCCGGCTGATCCGAACCCAGCTGGACGAGTACGCCTGCATCGATCCGCAAACGGTGACCCAGCTGTGGATCGCTTGTGGTACCTACCCAACAGATTTCAATCTCACATCCGAGGAGGCGAGCCTGATTGCAGATTTCGCCGCTGCGGGGATCGCGATCTACTTCGAGAGTGCCGACCACTGGAGTTTCAACCACCCGGTCTCCTCCTTCGATGACCGGGATGGAGTGGCCGAACCCTACGCCCAGGATGAGAACGACCTGTTGACATCTCTCGACGGCGTCGACTCGGGTCTCGGAGTGGACATGTCCGGTAGCCAGAACGTGAGTTACAATCAGGATTCCAGCGGCAACGATTACAGCAACTACCTGATTCCCGCCTCTGCTGAACTGGCTGGAGGAAATGCCGGTCTAGTGTGGCAATACGACGATGCCATCGGGAATGCCGACCCGAACCTGGGTGTGACCACCGCATATCTCCCTGCCACCGGAGCGGCAGTCATCTGCTCCTCCTTCGAAATGGGCGGATACGGCTCCGATGCCGAACGAGATACTCTGGTCGCGGCATACCGCAACTTCCTCGGCGGCACACCTCCTCCGGCAGGTGGGTTCCAGCGCGGTGACTGTAATGCTGACGGTGGATTCAACATTGCAGATGCGATCTTCCTGCTTGGAAACCTCTTCTCTGGCGGCCCGGAGAGTACCTGTACCGATGCCTGCGACTCCAATGACGATGGTCTCAAGAACATTGCCGATGCGGTCTTTTGCCTCGGCACCCTCTTCAGCGGCGGAGCCAATCCGCCCGAACCTTACGGAGACTGTGGTGAGGATCCAACGGCGGACTCCCTCGAGTGCTTGGAGTACAACAACTGCCCCTGAGCGACCACTGGGAAATCTGCGAGTCTGAAACTTCGGCGGGAGAGGTCCAACAAGACCTCACCCGCCGATATTTTTTTCTGCTACGATTCCCTTGAGGCTGCTCCGCGCAACCTCAAGGAAGATGGGGACTCTTGGCGGCAGCCGATCAGTCGAGAACAGTCGATGGAAGTGCACGGGCGGGATCGCTGACGGGGGTCCTGCTCATCTCGAGGGTTCTCGGCCTCGGTCGCGATGTGGTGCTGGCGATGTTGCTCGGAGCCGGACCCGCTTCCGACGCATTACGTGCCGCTCTCAAGATCCCTTCGATGATCCGAGACTTGCTGGCAGAGGGGAGCATCTCGGCGGCCTTCATTCCCTCCTACGAACAACAGAAGCTCGACGGCGGTCGCGCGGCAGCCCATCGATTCACTCGTGCGGTACTGACACTGTTGCTCCTTTTCTGCTCGCTGCTGGCCCTCTGCTTGTGGTGGTGGGCACCTCTCTGGATCGAACAACTGGCGCCCTCGCTCGAGCCATCCCAGTTGGCGGTCACCCTGCTGAAAGAACTTCTGCCCTTCTTGCTGGTGGTGCCATTTCTTGCAGTGCTCAGAGGGGTCTTGCTGGGTGCCGATCGCAACCGATCCGCAGTCGCCTCTCAGGCGCTCCAGAACCTGATCCTGGTGGCCGCAGGAGGCTGGATGGTAAACCAGGGCATGAGTGGCTCCGAGGCCGCTAGCGGCTGGATCCTGGCGTTCCTGGTGGGATCGCTGGCGGCCTTTCTGCTGCTGGCTCTCTCCAGTCGCAGCGCCCAGCCATTTCCCCTACCCACCACTTCGATCCGGGTCGGAGGAATCCGCCGATTCTCCGGCGATCTGGCCATCCAGTTACTGGCCAGTTCGGTGACCTATCTCAATTCGCTGATGGCGATGCGGTTTGCGTCCCTCATCGGTCCCGGCTCCATCACACACCTGGACATTGCGTTTCGCTTTCACTTCCTTCCGATCGCCTTGATCGGTGTCGCCCTGGGAACCATCGCAGGAGTCGACGCCGCACGCCTGGCCGCACGTCAACAGCATCGAGTGATGGCGATACGAATCGGCCGGAGCCTGCGAAACGCTCTCTTCATCGCTCTTCCTGCCGCGGTCGGATTGATGCTTCTGGCCGCTCCTCTGCTGCGGTTGCTCTTGCAACATGGCAATTATGACGCCGCCAGCGCTTCGCAAACCATCGAAGTGCTGCAAGTCTTTTGCCTGGCGATCCCGATGGCTTGCCTGTGCCCGGCATTGATCCGCACCACCATGGTGCTGGGGTACCGCAGGCTGCTGATCGGCATCTCATCGGTGGCACTGCTGACCAACTGGACCGTCCTTTCTCTGCTCGATGGACGATGGGGCGTGCCCGGCCTTGCGGCCGCCTCGGTGGCCTCGACCCTGGCCAGTTGGATGTTGCTGGAAATCGGATTGCGAAGAACACTGGCACTGCCCAGACCGCGCGTCTCCGCCGCGATCCGTAACGGGCTGATCACCGCCGCAGTGGCTCTCAGCACCGCCTTGGTGACCTGGGGGAGTTCCTCTACCTTCGTCACACCACGGATTCAAGACCTGGTGACCATCGGGGCCAGCATCCCGCTTGGAATCGCCATCGTATCGCTGCTGGGACGGCGGCTCGGCGCTCCCGAAGTGATCGCACTGGAGCGGATGCTCCACTCGATACGGCGAGTCTTGCGCAAATCCTAGGAGATTCGGTGGCCATCGAGCGCCACGGAATCCTGGTCCGCTTCGGGCCACTGGGGAGGCGCAGGAATCGCCGCTGCAGGGATCGCACGCTTCTCGAGTAACCGGGCACCAAGACTCACAGTCGAGATGATTTCGGCGATCCGAGCCCCGGCAGTTCCATCTCCGTAGGGGTTCACCATGCCGACGAGAGAGCTGCGGAAACCGGGATCGCAGACCCGGGACACCCCTTCGATGATGGCGTCGCGTTTGGCCGGCACGTCGACGATACAGCGGCTTCTTTCGCGGCCCTGCTGGCGACGCCCGATGTTGAGGCAGGGTAACTGCAAGGCAGGAGCTTCCATGATTCCACTGGATGAGTTGCCGATGATGGCGCGAGCGCGACTCAGCAAGGCCCAGTAGAGTTGGTGTCGCAGATTGACAAAAATCCTTGCATCGTCACGTGGGTCGCAAAAACGCTGTGCTCGATCGCGAATCCGTCGACTCCCGGCATCCGCATTGGGAAAACAGAAAACCATCGGCCCCTCGATTTCCTCCAGAGCCTCGAAGAAGGGGTCGGTTTCGATGCCCAGGTGGTCGTCGAGGGTCACCGGATGCCAGACCACAATCAGGGGCGACTGGTTCTCCCCAAGTTGTAGTTCCGATTCCAGTAATTGTGGATCAGCCACGCCCCCGTTGTTCAGATGATCCAAGCTCGGTGCGCCCACTCGATGGATTCTCCACGGCTCCTCTCCCGCCATCGAGAGCCTCCTCAGCGCCGTCTCGGTCGGAACCAGGTGGAGATGGGCGATCGAGCTGAGAGCCTGGCGCACGGCGTGATCGACCGCTCCTTCCGAGACTTCCCCCCCCTCGATGTGGGCGACTGGAATCCGCAGCGCCAAAGCGACGGAAGCGGGGGCCAGCATCTCGTAGCGATCTGCGATCAAGAGCAGCAGGTCCGGACGATCCTTGGCCAGAATTTCGGTCAGCGACAGCACCGCCAGGCCGAGGGTCTTGGCCATCCCTACATCCGAGTCGCTGCTGAGTAAGCATTCGATCCGATGATCGACCCGAAAACCCTCCAGTTCGATCTGATCCACCGTCATCCCGAATTCAGGGGACAGGTGTGCCCCCATCACCGCCAGTTGCAGTTCCACATCGGTTCGCTCTTGCAGGTGACGAAGCGGCGATGAGAGATGACCCCAATCGGCTCGACTGGAGGTCACCGCCAGGATCTTTCGTGGAGTGCTCATTCCTCGGCTTCCAGGTCAAGCCAGGTGGCCCAGGTACCCGGCTCCAGGCGGCTCTCCACCACCCAGGCGCGAACCCATTCGGTTGCCGAGACCCCGACCGCCTGTCCATGCTTGAGGATCTGGGATTGCTCGAGACAGTAGTGGGCGACGGTGTAACTCCACGCCCGGACTTGCTCGGCACTGCTGGTCGAACCGATCACCTCGAGTTCCCTCTGGCTCAGGGCAACGAGTCCCCGAGTGGCCAGTCCTCGGGTCCCATCGGTCGCTTCCCAGAGGCGGAAGTCGATCCAGATCCGCAACGGGAGACGATCTGGAGTCATCAACTGACATGATTCATCGAAGGCGGTCCAGGAATGAATGGTCGTGGATGCGTCCCAGTAAACGCCATCGGCGTCGAATGCCGCTCCAAGAACCTGCGAGACTCTCGTCAGTAGCAGGGCCCGTTGAACCGAATAGCCCACCTCTCCCTCGTCGAGGGCGGGAGCCTTCTCTGGAGTGAGGGACTCGAACTCGGCGCCGGGTTCCATCCCCTCGGCGGTCGACACATCCGGTTCACCGGGAGTGGGCGACTTGTGGCAGAGGACGATCAGGTGGGAGGCGTGGGCTGAAAAAACTTCCCGAGCCTCTGGCCAGTACCAAGCATTCTCGATCGGCCCATCGAGAAGTTCGCCAGGAATCGGCTGATCCCTTCGCGACACCTTGACCACGACCCCTGCAATCTCTGCGATGGTGGTGATTCCGTCATCCGCGAGACGGACGATGGTGTCCTCCCCCAACAATTCTCGCAGCCGATCCCCGATCTCGTGGGCCTGGTCAACGATTTTCGATTTCAAAGCGAGTATGGCAATCATTTTCTTGTCGCTGACCTGTCCAGAAGGAGGCGATCAAAGAGCCGTCCTTCAGTGTCAAATGCCGAGATTTCCATCTGGTCTCCGTTGACATTCACCATCAAGAAATGATGTCCAACTCGCTTGTTGGAACTAAACCAGGTCCTGTTGGGAGCGAAATTTTCGAGGCTACCTCCGCCTCCTCCTGTGGTGATGTAAACGACACCCTTTCCTTCTCCCACCGTCTTGCCGTCGTCAATCGGCCAGGTCCGCTCGTACAGGTGGATGTGGCCGTTAAAGACCACATCGACATCATACTGCTCATAGATCGGCACAAGGTGCTTCTGAACCGGCGGGAAACCCTGGGTCGACGATCCCTTCCAGGTATCGCCATAGTCATTCTCATCAGAACTCCAAGCGGGGTGATGATGATAGACCACTTTCCAGGTCGCATCGCTGGCTGCAAGGGCTTTTTCAAGCCAGATCACCTGGGCACAGTTCGCGGTGATGGCCTTGTTCGTATCGAGCACGAAGAAATCGGTATTCCCCCACCGATACTGGTAATGGAATTCGGGTTCGGGCATCGTGAAGTAATCGTAGTAGAGCGCCGCATTCTGTTCATGATTTCCCAGTGTAGGAAACATCGGATAGCGCCCCAGAATTCCCGCTGCCGCCGAGAAGAACTCGTGGACCCATTCACGCTTGTTGGATCCGGTTCCGACTAGATCTCCGCAGTGGACAATGAAGTTGGGGCGATGACCCCATGCCAGATCACTGACCGCCTTGGTCACCACCGGATTGTTCTGGGTATCTCCGACGACCAGGAAGCCATAGGCCGTATCAAACCCCGCCGCAGTCTGAAAGGTCAGGATCTCACAACTCACCCCTTCCAGCGTGTCACCGGTTTGATCTTTCGGTCGAGCACTTACCCGGTAGAAGTACGGAGTCCCCCCCTCCAGATCCTCGATGCGGAGGTGGTGTAACTTGGCTTCGGGCCCGGTCACCATCATCCCCAGTTCCGATGTGCGTCCGTACTCCACCACCGGTACCGTCGGACGAGAAGTCTCGAAGCACACCGTGATCTCGTCCTGGGTTCCCCACTGGAGATAAGGAGCCACCACCATGGTCAAGGGTGGACGTGGAGGGGCGGAGGCCACACAGCCCGGCTTTTCCATCGAGACACTCTTCACCTCGGCATCAGAGAGCGCACTGGTCCACATCCTCAGATCCTGGATCGCTCCGACATGGGGATTGTGCTCGTTGTCATCCTTGTAGGCTCCGATCACCAGCGGTGCCGCTTGCGGATACAGGATCGGACCCGACTGAAGGTCGCTCTCTCCCACCCTTTGGCCGTCCAGATAGATGCGCATTACCTTTCCGTCGTAGCTGCCAGCAATGTGATGCCACTGGCCCAGATCCATCGACTGCTCTCCTTCGAGGTAAGTCATCATTCCATCGCCATCGTCGCTGCCTTCACTAGCGACTGCGATGCAGGGGGCTCCGTTTCGAGTTCCGACTAACCAACCCTTCTCGAACCCACCATTATCCTGAAGGCAGCCGAGGATCGAACCCCATTCCATCTTCTCTTCCAATACGATCCAGACACTGACCGTGAAATCCTGACGTGGAAGATGCTCCAGAACATCTGCGTGCTGTCGAGCCAGTAGCAACATTCCATTGGCCCCACCTCCCAGCAGTAACGGTCCACTCCCTCCATCCGCCAGGCCAAGATCTCCCGAGAGTTGTCCCTGGATCTTTCCTTCAACCGAGCCGACCGTTCCAGAGGACGAGATGAATGAATCCCTGAAATCCCAGCGAAGCGCTGGCACCGGAGAGTCTGCTGCCAGCAGTACAGAAGGAGAGACCCACGCCCCACAGAGGAAGAGCAGCAAGAATTGAGAGTGACTGATCCGCACGAAACACCTCCTTCATCGCTGAAGAGTATGACCCTGACCTCTTCACCTGATGATGAATGGTATTCGACAATATTGCCGGATCAAAAAACTTTGAGCCGAGAGTCTCGATCTGGGGTTATCTTTCATACAAACCACGGTGAAGCCCATCATCGATAGATTCGAGGTGTTTCCATGACCTTCTTCCTACTTCAAATCCTCGCCATTTGCGGCGGCTCAGAACCACTCCCCCAGCCGCGCCCGGTTTCGGCGTTTGAGGACTCCCAGGCGTGGGTTGAGGATTCCTCCTCCGCGCCAGATTCGCCGCTTCAATACCCCGCAGGAGTCGCCTGGTGGGCCACCTGGGAAGGGGCCACCGAGGAAGCGAGACGAAGCGGCAAGCCGATCTTGCTGCTGTCCGCTGCACCCCAGTGTCACGGGATTCCCGGCATCTGGTGACCGGGTAAACAAGCCATGGACCAGAGTCTCTGGTCCGATCCACTGGTCATCGAAGCGTCACGGAAGTTCGTCTGCGCTCGCCTCGCCACCTACGAAGATGCGGGGGAAGGCCAATTACTGGAGGGGATCTACCGCGGCCGCTCGGGACAACTGGAGAACACGGTATTCGTGATGCTCGCTTCCGATGGGAAAACGAAGTTGAGTCGATCGGGTCGTAGCCCGACGATGGTATTTGGTGGATCCGTCGGCTGGGAGGGCACCGTACTGGCCCTCGAGATGGAAAATATCGCTGAAGCTCACCCTCCGCCCAAAGATCACAAGACCACCGCGAGCCCGGCACTCCCTATCGCCAAGAATGTCCGTCTGGCCGTCAACATTGCCGCCTGCGACCGACTCCCACTGGTGATCAGCGGCGGGCTCGATGCTGTGCAACTCCAGTCGCTGGCAACGGTGGGCTGGAAAGAACCATATGTCGGACGTTTCGGCTGGGCAGCCACCCAGGAACCGGCACAGTTGAAGGCGGTGGGAATCGAGAAACCGTCCGCTGGAATCTGGGTCGTTCAGCCCGGTAACTTCGGACTCACAGTCGAGGTGATCGCCAAGTTGGCTGCCGACGCCGATCAAGAAACGATCGCCAAGGCGCTCGACCGAGCCCTCGAAACCAGCCGCCCCTCACAGAAACGAACCCGCTTACACACCCAGCAGGGACAGCGACTCGGCAAGAAGTGGGAAACCGAGATTCCGGTCACCGATCCTGGAATCCCACCAAAGTCGGATCGCAGGCGAGGCGGTCGCAACTAAGCCTGGCTGCGCCTCGGTCGACCTCCTCGGTCAGCCCTCTCGGTCTGCCCTTCTCAGTAGGCGTAGTCATCCTGGAACGGCTGTAATCGAGCCGAGGCGGCATCGGCGTGCCATCGGGCCATCTGGGACAGGTGCGCCAGATCGTGGGCGACCCACGCCAGCAGAAGATCGCCGGCGCGCAGCGCTCCGAGCGGGTGATCCTTCTCGACATGCCAGTCCGGATCATCGAGGGCTCCGAGCCACGAGAGAGATCGCTGCCGCTCATCCTGGAAGAGCCGAAGGAGTTCCTGAACCGATCGACTGCGATGCGCTCGCTCTTCGACCCAGCCTTGTGGATCGATGGCGGGCCACGGTGCGCAGGGATCATCGAAAATCAATTCGATCCTCGCACGAAAGTCCTCACGCTCTTCATCGAGTAAGTGACCGACAATCTCGACGAGAGACCAGTGGTCGGCATCGTGTCGTATCCGAGCTTCATCCGCGCCGACTCCTTCGACCAGTGCGGTGATGGCCGAGAGAGTCCGTGCGAGACTTCGCGCCGCTTCCCGTTGTGGAGCCACTTCCTGGTGGATCACGACCCTCCCGTCAGCAGTTCTTGCAACAGTACCAGCGCAGCCACTCCATCGGTGGCCTGGCGGATCAGTTTCTGGTAACCAGTGGGCAGCATCCGGTGAGCGGCCATCTGCTCGAACTGGTTCCAGAGCGGGTTCCAGTAGCCGTTGAGATTGGTCAGCACCACTGGTTTCTGGACCAACTCGAGCTGGTTGAGAACCAGCATCTCGGACAGTTCCTCGAGGGTTCCAAAGCCACCGGGAAGGGTGATCACCCCCTCGCTCCGCTCCCACATCATCTTGCGTCTTTGCTGCATGTCCTCGGTGACATGAACTTCTGTGGAGCCGTCGTAGGTGAGCCCTCGCTCGTGAAAGAATCGCGGGATCACGGAGATCACTGAGGCCCCGGCAGCACTGGCCGCCTCCGCAAGTGCTCCCATCGAACCGATGTTGCCACCGCCGTATATCAGTTGATGGCCACCCGCTCCGATCGCCGTCCCCAAAGCAGCGGCGTCGTCTCGAAAACTGTGGTGAGCCTCATCACTAGAGGCGCAATAGACCGCAACACGCACGATTCCCCCTCAATGGTTGGTTCTTCGAATTCTCCACTGATCGATGGCGACGGCCAAGATAATGATGTGCCCGACGATCATGTGCTCGATGAAGTCTGCCCAGCCGGCAGCGGTACAGCGGTTACTCAGAACTGCCATCAGCAGAGCTCCCGCCAGCGTTCCAGAGATCGATCCTTGGCCGCCAGAAAGGCTGGCTCCTCCGATGACGACGGCGGCGATGACCTTGAGTTCGATTCCAACCGCAGCGGTCGAATCTCCCACCGTCAATCTTCCAAAGAGCATCACTCCGGCCAGTCCTGCCAGCAGCCCCGCGAGGGCATAGATGACCACCTTGGTTCGCTTGATCTGAACCCCACACAGTCGGGCGGTCAACTCGTTGGATCCAATCGCCACGGTATGACGCCCGAGAACGGTCCAGCGCAGCGCCAAAGCACCCAGCAGAGTGATGAGCAGCAGCAACCACACCCCGGGAGGTAGCCATTGCCCCTCGGTTCCATTCTTGACCCAGTGGGCGATTCCTGCCGTGGTGGAGGCCCCCTCAGCATCTTCCGGTCGCACCGATCCGTTGTCCGCGACCCACAGCGCGACTCCTCTGAAAAACCCCATCGTCCCGAGTGTCGCGATGAAGGGGGGCAGTCGCAGACCGACGATGAGGATTCCGTTATAAGCACCACACAGCGCGCCCGTCGCCAGCGCCACCACCACCGCGCCGATCGCTCCCCACCCGGCATCGACCGCAAGGGCTGCACTGACTCCCGACAGGGCGATCACCGATCCCACCGACAGGTCGATCCCGGCGGAGATGATCACCCAGGTCATCCCGACGGCTGCCAGTCCGACGACCACTGTATGGGTTGCGACAATTTGCCATGTCTTGAGTGTCATCGGCTGGTCGGGGTAGAGGATCCAGAAGACCAGGACCACCACGACGACCCCCAGAAAGGGCGCCAGGGTGGCGAACCATTGGCGTGGAATGAGGAATTTCATGGCGCCTCGTCTCCCCCCACTGCGCAGACCATCAACGAGTGTTCATCCCACTGCTCGACCTCACGAGGATTTCCCAGGACGCCGCGGTGCATCACCTGAATCCGATCGCAGATGCCAAGTAACTCCTGCATCGATGAGGAAACCACCAGCACTCCTTTTCCTGCAGCGGACATCTCGCCGATCCACCGAAAGACTTCCGTCTTGGAGCCGACATCGATGCCGCGGGTCGGTTCATCGAGAAGAACTGCATCGACATCGAGATGCATGAGACGCGCCAGAGCTACCTTTTGCTGATTTCCGCCGCTGAGGGTCCTTACTGGCTGATCAGGACCGCGGGTTCGGATGGAGAATCGTTCGATCCAGCCCTCGACCTGGCTTCGTTCCTGCTTCAATCCAAGGAGTGAGAAGAAGGGGCGCGCTGAAGAGGAACCGAGGGTCAAGTTGGTAGCCAGCGACAGATCGGTGGCCAATCCTTCTTCCTTGCGATCTTCACTAGCGAGACCCACCCGTGCCTCGATGCTACGGGTCGGAGCCGGGCGATGCGCTCGCCCCGCGACCCGCACCGAGCCCGAATCGATGGGATCGAGGCCATAGATTCCACGAAGCAATTGCGATCGACCAGAACCGACCAGGCCGGCGATTCCCAGCACCTCGCCACGGTGCAAGACAAGATCGGCCTTGTCGAGACCGGTTCGTGTCTTCAAATCGCTCACCTCGATCAAAGCGTCACCTCGCTGGTGTGGAATCCGAGGGTACATCTCGTCGAGATGACGACCGATCATGTGACTGACCAGATCTTCAGTGGAGGTCTCGCAGATCAATCCTTCTGCCACCACCTTTCCATCTCGCAGTACAGTCCAGCGATCGGCGACTCGCTGCACTTCCTCGAGGAAGTGAGAGATGTACACCACTGCGCGACCGTCATCTCGCAGGCGACCGATCACCTCAAAGAGGTGCTCGATATCCTGGACACCGAGACTGCTGGTCGGCTCATCAAAGACGATGACCGGTGCGTCATGAACCAACGCTCTGGCAATTTCCACCAGTTGGCGGGCCGCCACCGAAAGTTGCGAGACGGGAGTCGATGGCTGGATTTCGCCGCGCCCCAGTAGTTTCAGCGATGAAACAACGCGATCTCTCATGCGCGAGGGAAGATACAACCCTGCGACATTGGGCTCTGCTCCGAGTAACAAGTTCTCCTCGACGGTGAGATCTTCCACCACCGCAAGTTCCTGATGAACCATGGCGATGCCACCTTCTCTGGCCTGCTGGGGATTGGCCGGTGAGAACGGCTCTCCCGAGATCCGGATGGTGCCCGAGTCGGGAGTCTCGACACCGCTGAGGATCCGCATCAGAGTCGACTTGCCAGCACCATTTTCACCGATCAGGGCGCAAACCTCGCCCGCCTCGACTCGTAGATGAGCACCGGAGAGTGCCACCGTCGCGCCGAAGGCCTTATCGACCGCCGTCATCTCCAGTAGTGGAGGTTGTGTCACTCGCCGAGATACTTCTTCAAGGGTGGATTGAGAAGATCGGCGATCTGTGGCTCATCGATGTTTTCACCGGTGACCAATTTGGCCCCAGTATCGACCAGCGTCTCGACCTGTTCACCTCGTAGAACCGCCAACGCCGTCTTGACACCCAGTTCCCCCATCGCAACGGGATCCTGAACCACCAAGCCATCGATCTCTCCCGCACGCATCCCCTCGATGAGACCGTCGCTAGCATCGAATCCGACCAGCAACACTTTTCCCGCCATCGCCTTGGCCCTGAGAGCGAGCAACATGCCGAAGGTTGCGGATTCGTTGGAGCAAAAGATGCCCGCATAGTCACTGTCAGTTTCGAGCAAGTTCTCCGCGGCCTGGCGGGCACTCTCCCGAGTCGATCCGGCGTAACGCCCCGGATCCACCACTTCGATCCCCTCGACCCTTTCGAGAATCTCGACAAATCCCTGTTCCCGCTGAGTGGTACTGCCTGATCCTTGCTGATATCTCAACACCAGCACCCGCCCCTTGCCCCCGGTCAATTCGACCATGTGCCGCCCTGCAATCCGGCCACCCTCGACATTGTCGGTGGCGATGTAGGATGCGTAATCGAGCCCCGCGGTGCCCTGAACACGGCTGTCGATGACGATGACGGGGATTCCTTCCCTGCTCGCTGCAGCGATGGGAGAAGCCAAGGCCCGATCGTCGGCGGGAGCGATGACGATGGCACTGATTCCCGATGCGACAAAGTTTTGCACCAGATCGACCTGCTGGCTCTTGTCGTTTTCCCGTTCGGGGCCACGCCACACCACCTCGAACCCACCCACCTCTTGGCGCGCCTTCTCGGCTCCTGCATGGATCGATTTCCAAAACTCGTGACTGGTCCCCTTCGGGATCACTGCGATCTTGGGAGTGGCATTGGTCACCCCAGAAGTACAGCCGGTGCCCAGAAGCAGCAGCCAGAACCACAAATATATGCAGGAAAGATGTCGTAGACTCACTCTAGGCTCCTCACTGAAAGACCACTTTGCTTGCTGAGTATCCTGCCCCAGGACCGCTCCCGGTCAAGGTAGGCCCGCTCCCCGAGGGGTGAGATGCGTGATATCCTCTCCGCTTCGAAGCATCCTAGAGAATCGTAGGGACATCGTAGAGAAGGGAGACCAGATGGCACTCGAAGGTCGCCTGACCGACAGAATCGCAGTCATCACAGGAGCCGGATCCGGCATCGGCCTGGCCATTGCGAGCCGATTTGCCGAGCAGGGTGCTCAACTCGCCTTGCTCGACATCGATCCCGAGGGCCTTGAAGCGGCGCGGCAGCAGTTCGCCAGTGCCGGGGTCGTGGTCGAGGCGATGCTCTGCGATGTGGCGCAAAAGGACTCGGTGGCCGAGGCCTTCCGAAGGGTCGATGACACCCTCGGTAGCCCTCAGATTCTCGTCAACAATGCCGGAATCGCCCATGTTGGAAATGTCCTCGACACCACTGAAGAAGACCTCGATCGACTCTATGCGGTCAACATCAAGGGTGTCGCATTCTGTGCACGGGAAGCGGTTTCCCGAATGCTCGAGAGATCGGGAGGAGTGATTCTCAATCTCGCCTCCATCGCCAGCCACATCGGACTGGAGGATCGCTTCGCCTACTCGATGACCAAAGGAGCGGTGTTCACCATGACTCGCTCCATCGCGACCGACTACATGAAGCAGGGCATCCGTTGTAACTGCGTGGCTCCGGCAAGGGTACACACTCCCTTTGTCGACGGATTCATCCAAGCCAACTACCCCGGCAAGGAAAAGGAAAAGTTCGAGGAGTTGTCCCAGTACCAACCGATGGGCCGAATGGCCCGACCCGAGGAAGTGGCGGATCTTGCGCTCTTTCTCTGCAGCGATGAATCCACCTTCATCACGGGACATTCGTTTCCCGTCGATGGCGGCGTGATGGTGATTTAGGAGGATCGATGAAGTTGTTTCGATTTGGAAATTTTGGTCAGGAAACTCCCGGAACAACGCTCCCGGATGGCACTCGCGTCGACGGCTCCGCCTTTGGCGAGGACTGGAATGAACAGTTCTTCGGCTCGGGTGGATTGTCGCGACTCGCCTCCTGGATCGAAACGGAAGGCCCGTCCGCTCCACGAGTCGCGGATGGTGTGCGGATCGGGGCCCCCATCTGCCGTCCCAGCAAGATCGTCTGCATCGGCCTCAACTACCGCGATCACGCCGCAGAGACGGGAGCGGAACTGCCGGTAGAACCGGTCATCTTCTTCAAGTCCACCACTGCCATGGTGGGACCCGATGACGATGTCATCCTCCCTCCTGAGAGCAAGAAATCTGACTGGGAAGTGGAACTAGCCGTGGTGGTCGGTGCCACCCTTAGCCATGCAGACCGCAAGACGGCGGCCAACAGCATCGCCGGATACTGTCTTCACAATGATCTCTCGGAGCGAGAGTTCCAGCTCGAAAGGTCTGGTCAATGGGTCAAGGGCAAGTCGTGCAACACCTTCGCACCTCTCGGCCCCGAACTGGTCACTCCCGATGAACTGCCCGACCCCCTGCACCTCGACATGGGGCTCAAGGTCAATGGCGAGACATTACAAAAATCAAACACGAGGGAACTCCACTTCGATGTACCGCAGATCCTGTCGAGCGTCAGCCAGTACATGACCCTGCTCCCTGGCGATGTGATCTCGACCGGTACACCTGCGGGAGTGGGTCTGGGTCTCGACCCTCCGCGATTCCTCAAGGCCGGAGATGTGATGGAACTCTTCATCGAAGGTCTGGGGACTCAGCGCCAGAATGTGCGCGCATTCGGTCGATGATGCGACGCAGGAGACCGATGGGAAAAGAGAGCGGGGAAGTGACGGGGGTCATGGAAAGGATGAACCGGACGTTGATCGCATCCGTGTGATGTTCGCGCTTCAATCCTGATGAAAGATCTCTTCGAGGGACAACCACCACTCCCCCGCGGGTCGACCATCCCTAGGCTTCTGCATCGGCTCGATGATGTCCCACCATTCCCTCATACGGGGGGCTTCGGCGAGAAGTTTCATCCGCTGTTGAAACTCATCTTCTGGACCGTGGTACTCGAAGTAGCCCAAGAGCTGCTCACCATCGAGAAATATCGAGTAATTGCGAATCCCCGCCTCGCGGATCGCAGTTTCGATCTCTGGCCAGATCTTCTGATGAAAACTGCGGTACCGATCGATCGCAGCCGGATCGATGCCAATCACCTGACCAAAGCGTCGCATCGGATCCCATCAGTTACAGGAGTTGTACTGAGCGCAATCCAGTGCGCTTCCTGCCGGATCTGGTCCACACGCTCCACCGAAGGGAGGCGGTGGCGGCGCTCCGCCAGAGAAGAGATACGAGAGCACGTAGACTCCGTCAGCGATGTTGGAAAGTTCATCATCGTTGGCGTCGGCGGCATCCATGCAATTGATCACTCCACCGAGGAATAGCGCATCGAGTACCGTGATCGCATCCGCAAGATTGACCAGTCCATCATCATTGACATCCGATCGCACGAAGCCACCCACTCCTGGAGTCAGGGTAATCGTACCGTCGATTCCGACCGCGCCGAGGGCTCCAGAGTTCACCACCACCACCACTTGAACCGGTGGTGTTCCAAGATTACTGGAAATCGACAAGGTGGTGAGTACATCGGTCGACATCCCTGCGAGGGCCGCAGGAACGGTATCGTAACTGGCGGTCGCCAGTTCGATGGCCGTTGCGAACTGAATCGTCTGGTTTCCCACGAAGCTGTACACGCAACCCAGTGTCAAACCATCGGCAAACAGATTCACATCGAAGAAGTCTGGCCCGGTGGCGCCATTGAGTTCGGAGATCACTGCACCGCCGGCACCTGCGGTCACCGTCAAGGTCGAAGGATCGTGCTCCACTCCTAATGAGAAACCCTGGGTCTCGTTGGGATATCCACTGTTACCCCGATCTTCTTCCAGGGTAAAGGACGCTTCGAAACTGGCGGCTCCCGTCGACTCCGAAAACCCAACCGTCTGGTCGACGGCGCTGAGGATGAAGCCGGAAGGTGTCAGAGTCACGATCGCTCCAGTCGGAACCACTCCCACGGCAGTCCCCGAATCCGTCGAGATCACCGCCTGTACCGGAGGGGTTCCCAGCGACTCGATGAAATCGAGCTGGGAAATCACAGTACCCGTAGTGGTGTCGAAGACTCCGGGCAAGGATTCGTAGCTGATCGAAACCAGATCGGTATCGGTGATCATCTGGAGCGTCTCTGCAAAGGTGAAACTGTAGACACAGCCGACCGTGATTCCATTGGGATAGTTGGCCGAGTCGAAGAACTGCGGACCGGCTCCGCCATCGAGTTGAGCCACCGGTCCCGCCGGCGCCGCATCGACTGCGGCGAACAGATCAGGATTGTGGGCCAGACCAAAAGAGAATCCGGCGGTGTTGGTCGGGAATCCCGAGTTATTGGTAAACTCCCGGCCCGTGATGATGGACTCGAATTGTGCTCCGGCAGCGCTGTAGCTGGCCGTCACACTCTGAGCGACCAAACTGAAGCCGGCGGTCTGGGTGACGGTGACGGAGCAGGTCCTTTCGGGGGCTTGCTGGCTGCCTCCGCAGACTCCGGTCACTCCGTACAGATGGTCGCCGAGCGTTGCCGATCCATCGGAGAAACCGGTAGCAGTACCGGATAAGGTCTGGATCAACAGCCCATCTCGACGCACAGCGATCTCGCTGTAGGTCTCACCGTTGATCCATGAGAGGTTCACACTGGATCCGGTGCCCTGGCTGCACGTCAGTGATTCCACGGCATTGCAAACACACTCGGGGACTCCGATACAATCTGGATCCTCACAGTCGATCAAACCGTCCAGATCGTCATCGACACCATTGGAGCAATTCTCGGCAGGAGGAGGAGCTGTGGCGGATCCGATCTCCAGCGTCCCGGTTCCAGTGGCCGGGGCATTCCAACCACCCAATCGGATACGGTACAGAACTCCGCTCGTCATCGGCATCTGAACCAGGCTACTAAAGCCTCCACATCCGGAACCGTCTCCATTACAGGCGACCTGAACCAGTGCCCCACAATCACCCTGGTAGACAACGATGTCAGAATCGAAGTCGATGGTGTCACAGGTAGAAATGGTGTAATCGCCACTGAGGTCAGGTGTGAAGTCATACCAGATGTCGCTCGTCATCTCGCCGAGGAAGGTGCCGGGACAGGTACTGGTATCAAATGGATCGGCACTCTGGGTTGCAGTCGTGTTGTCGACCGGGTTCGACCCGAAGACCGCCACCGCCGCCGAGACACATTCATCTCCTGCAGCCACCGGTAAGCATACAGGGTCCGTGAAACAACCAGGATCCTCGCAGTCGATCAGACCATCGCCA
This sequence comes from Planctomycetota bacterium, assembly GCA_028825265.1. Lineage (GTDB taxonomy): Bacteria > Planctomycetota > UBA8108 > UBA1146 > UBA1146 > QNYK01. The sequence goes on along the minus strand of JAPKAM010000034.1, from coordinate 5,974 downwards.
TCGTCATCGACCCCGTTACTACAATTTTCGATCGGTCCCGCTGGAATGAGATCCAGTAGCAACGCGCCAGGCCCGGGATCTCCATTGCCCGGATGAGGCGTTCCCCAGGCACCGACACGGAACCAGTAAGCCTGACCAGCGGTGATGCTGACCGTCACTTCAGACCAATACTGTTGACACACCGTCGAGGGGGCCTGGCTGACATCCCCATTACAACCGACCTGAATCAACGAATTGCAGCTGCCGGTGTAGACCACCAGATCGGAGTCAAAACTGCCCGGCTGACAAGTGGAGATGAACAGGCTGCCCGATTGGTCCGGAGTGTAGGTGAACCAGATATCGCCGATCAGCGACCCGAGGCCCTCGGTACATGTCGCAGGATCGGGAATCGGATCGGTTCCAGTCGTCGCACTGGTGCTATCGAAAGGATTCTCACCCAGCACAGCGGCTTCAGCGGAAACACACTCGTCTCCCGGAGGTGCAGGTACACAGGCGGGTGACGCGAAGCAATCCGCATCGGCACAGTCGATCATCCCATCCCCATCATCGTCGACGCCATTGGTGCAGTTCTCGACCGCACCTCCGCCACCGCCGACAAAACCAACATCCAGTTGACCGGTGCCCGTCGTTCCGTCACTCCAGGAAGCGACACGAATTCTGTAGGTCAATCCGCCACTGACCGGAATATTCTCGATGACGGAGGTGAAGGTGGAGCATCCTCCGGTATCACCATTGCAGGCGACCTGAGAGAGGGCTCCACAATCTCCGCTGTAAACAAACAGATCGGTATCCCAGCTGGCAATGCTACAGGTGCTAACCGAGAGCAATCCATCTTCAGGAGGCACATACGAGTACCAGATGTCGTTTCCGGCATCTCCGATGAAACTGCCGCTGCACTGGCTCGTATCGGCCGCTGGCCCACCGGAGGTGGCGTTGTTGCTGTCGATGTTGTTGAGGCCGACAAATACCGGTACAGAACCCGCACAGTCATCGTTGGACGGAGGAGGTCCCGGGGGAGCCTGTCCACAAACCAGTTCCGACATCCCCACCGCCAGCATCGCAGCCGCCACCTGATCGGCATCGGCCTGGGTAAAGGTCGAGCCGGCTGCACCGGTCCGGGGATCATTGGGCGCACTTCCCACCAGGTCGGCAGCCGCTTGATTCATCAATGTATCTGCCACGGGGAAAGAGGTTCCCGATGTCATGTAAACGGTCAAGGCCCTGAAGTAGACGGCGATCGCCTTGGTCATACCGATCGCTGAGATCGTTTGTCCGTTGTAGGTTTTCCCATCGACGAGCATGGCAAAGGAGTGATTGAACACTCCACTACCGATATGGACTCCGCCATTATCAAAAGGACCGCAGGCATTCTGATTGTAGAGCGGGTCGGTGGTACTGGGTGGGTCGTTGAAGCACTCGGGAAACCACATGTCTCGAATCGGTCCGAGACTGGTTTGCTCCCCCATCATCCAGCGGGTCGAACCATCGTTACAGGAACTCCTCGCGGTATTGGGAGTATCCATTCCTCCTCCGGTAGTTCCTCCAGGCCATGGAGTACCGCCGGGGGTTCCCACTTCGGATGTGTTGCCATTCCACAGGTCGACGGCTTCACCGAAGATATCGGAATAGGACTCGTTCAACTGACCCGACTGGTTCTGATAGATCAAACCTGCCGTGAACTGGGTAAGACCGTGTGCAAACTCATGAGCAATCACATCATCCGTGGCAAGGCCATTGCACAGGGCAATCTGATTGCCGTTCCAGATGGCATTGGGGCAAATTCCATCGTTCCAGTGAACGGTTGCCATCAGCGTCGAACCGTTTCCGTTGAGGGAATCACGTCCTAGTCCATCGAACAGCAGTCGATAGAAATCACCGGCAGTGTCGTAGCCCTCGTCGATGTCCGTGTCACCACTGGCAGCCGAGCCTTCCGACCGTGCCAGGCTTCCTGGCAAGGTACCTCCACCACCATCATAGATCTCCCGGAAGCGGGCACTATGTACCGCGGGCCAGCGGTCCAGTAACTCGCCGTTGCGGGCTGAGATCAGAACATGTTCAGCGAGCAGTTCAGGGCCCTCAAGAACCAGGTGATGAGCCAGCACTGGTAAAGGAAGCGGTGCATCTCCCCACCAACCGGGATTCACCACGGCCAGTTCAGGGTCCTGAGTCTGAACCAGAAATTCCTGATCGAGAACCGCTTCAGCGATGACCAGCGCCTCTTCCAAGGTGATGACCGGTGTCCCCGACAATTTCTTCGGTAAGCGAAAAAAGTCTCCGTTGATGGAGAGAGGGGTGCCATCGGCTTGCAGGTGTACCTTGATGACCCCGGTAAAAACTTCTACCCCGAGATGAATCTGCTGAAAGGTGTGGTGAACCATCCCGAGAGAGCATCTCTCGGTTTTGATGATCTTCAGTTGTTGCTCAGGATGTTGGATCCCAAGACGAGCTCCATGATAGCGGAGTACCTGGTACGGATCTTTCAGATCGGGGACGACCCCTTCCGGCAATGGCAATGCTTGCCCTTCGATCCCTGAAATCATATGAATTCGACTTCCGGGAGTCGAAGTTTCGACCACCCCTGGGAGCCATGACTGTCCGAAAACAGCCGCTGGTAGGAGGCACTGGATCATCAGAACGCTCGCAGCCATCATTGCCCGCATGGATGAACCTTTCTCATTGGTATTCAATATTTGAATCTTGGTCGGAGTCTGAGCCCACAACAGCATCCATCCGGTCACTCAAGACCAGAACTCGCGCCGCCCTCCGCGATCTCCGATGGTAGCCACCTCGACTCCCCATGGCAATGAGTGAGCCCCACCCTGATCGGGTCCTGACGGTCCTGTTCTGGCTCATCCGGCAATCGTTCCCGAAATCCAACCGTCGCGGTGAAACTCCAGCCGCGGTCGAATCGCCCACTCCGTGCCGAAAAAAAATCCAGGGCCGCGAGCCCTACTGGACTCGCGGCCCTGGATCGAGAGAACTGGATCGAGAGAGCCGGTCGATTCACCCATCCATCCGTGCATCCCGTCAACCCTCTCAAGGAGTAGGAGCCTCTCAGGAGCAGGAGTCGTAAACCGCACACCCGAGAGCACCCGGAGTCGCATCCGGAGCGCAAGTACCGGTTCCTGAAGGAAGAGGACCGCCGCTGAACAACCCGGCAAGCATATGCACGGCATCTGCGATGTTGATGAGGTTATCATCATTGCTATCGCAAGAATTTGAACAGTTGATGAGTCCACCGAGGAAGAGTCCATCGAGCAGGGTGACCGCATCTCCAATATTGAAGGAAGCATCGTCGTTGCAATCTCCACGATCGAATCCGCCGACCGCCGTGAGCAGGACGCTTGCCGATTGGCCGCTCATATCGATCGATTGCCCATCGACCACCATCACCATCGTGACTGCCGTTTGCCCGAGGCCGCTGGCCGGTGTCAATGTGGTCGAGATGGTACCTCCCGGAGGGGTGCCAGCCAGCGGTCCTGGGACCGTGTCATACTGGACCAGCACGGCGTCGGTCGCGGTGCCAAAGTTGATGAATGACCCACCCTGGAAATCGTAGATACAACCGACGGTGATCCCACCGCTGAAGATCCCGACGTTGAAGAATTCTGGGCCGGTTCCACCCTCGAGTCCGCCCAATACCGCACCGTAGTCCACCGCAGTGGCATCGAGTACCGCTGCGTCATGGGCCACTCCGAGGGAAAATCCCTGAGTCTCTGCAGCAGTATCTCCCGGCGCCACATCCTGATGAATCTGCGTGGTACCCGTGAAAGAACCGACCCCTGTGGCGGAACTGAAGGTTCCTGACTGATCGACACCCAACACCTCGAAGGTGAGAGGAGGAGCCGCCTGAAGGGTGATCGAGAAGGGTAATCCGATGGTTGGAGCCGACGAACCGGCCCCGATGACCACCACGGTGGTGGCGGGCGGGGTGCCGAGATCGCTGGCACTACTGATGGTCGTGATCACATTTCCGGTGGTTCCCGAAAGGGCTCCCGGAATCGTCGCGTATTCCACCTCGACCATCGGAAGTGGAGCCGCAAAGGTGATCACCTGGCTCTGGTCGGTGAATGCGTAGATCACTCCGACGGTGAAGCCATTGCTGAACAACTCACCTTGGATGAAGTCCGGTCCAGTACCGCCATTGAGCGCTGCCAGTGGCCCGACTGAAGTCGGGACATAGGGATTGGCTCCCACCACTTCCAGCAGGGTGGAATCATGACCATAGGCCATCGAGAACCCCTTGGTGTCCTCGATGGCACCTGCGACCTGCTCGATGCTGAAGGTCGCACTGAAAGATGCAGACCCTCCACCCGCAGGAACCGTTTGGTCCGGGGAAGTAATTTCAAAAGCCTGGCCCATCGCCGCCGAAGCGTTGATGAGCACAAACAGTGAGACAAAAATACAGGAAATTAGACCACCATGACGCATCGAAACACCTCTTCCTGATACCTGGATCCAACACATCGGGCCACAAAGAAACCCGGAAGGGAGTCCTTCCGGAAGATCAAGGATGATTGTGGTCATTCCCGAGCGAAACCCGAGCACCCAAACTTTATTTACAGAGCACATTGAACAGGCCAGAGACGATGAGGAACTCGCTGAAGAAGCCCACCTTCTCTACTGTCACTTAGTCTAGGATACTGCTGGTAATCGAAATCTCAACCGTGAGAACTACTGTGTTCCGTGTCTAACCTGCACCTTATTGCACTTCATCACCAATCCTGCCCCTTGCTCGATCGAATCTCTCTCAAACTCTCGCTCTGGAGTTCCCAAAACCCTGCACTTCGCCTCACCAGCCGACTGACCTTCCGACCATTAAGATAGACACCCGGGGTCCCGCGAATGCTGGCTTTCCTCGCCAGTGCCATGTCCTCTCCGATCCGCGTCGAAACCGAACGGCTCTCCATGTCTCGGACAAATCGGTCCGCATTCATTCCCAGTGCAGTGGCTGCGTCTGCCCAGCGAACCGCTCCGAGAGTGGTGCGACGCGCAAGTAACCAGTCGTGCAACTCCCAGAACTGGCCCTGCAACCTCGCAGCCTCGAGCGCCTGAGCCCCCCGCATCGCATTGGGATGCTCAGCACTGTTGGGAAAGTGCTTCCACACCACCTCCAGGTGCCCATTCCAGATCGGCAAGATGGTGTCCTTGAGATACCGGTCAAAGCGAGCGCAGTTGGGACATTCTACATCGGAGAAGATCACCAGTTGATAATGGAGTCCGCCCACATCATCGATGATGGGATCATCGGGCCTGACGGCGGTGTCGATCTTGGTCTGAACCCGGTGCAGGGTTTCCATCTTCTCGACATCTCTGGCGAGTTGCCTCAGCGCTTCACTCTCCTCGCGAAGTGCGCGGGTTTGCGATCGCTCGATTCCCGCCTGATGGATCTGGAACTGTGCCACGCAAGCGAGAAGCACCGTCGCGGTCGCCGCCAGCAGCAGTCGGTTCGACGGCCCCCCCACTCCTCGATGGGCCCCTTCTTTCGGGCGTAACCACCAGGAGATCAGTAAGATTCCACCGTTGCAGGCATGAGTCAGCAGGCACAGGTAGCAAGTCGTTCCGATCGCCCACAGCATCACTCCCGCGTAGAAGATCGACCCCAGCATCCCGAGAGCATTGAACCACAGGACTCCTCGTGCCAGCCACTGCCGCCCCGGATCCGCGATCCCGATCAACAGGTACCATGCCGCCAGGATCGAGTAATAAAGGAAACCGAGGGCCGCCACCGGAATCCCCTCGCCCGATCGTTGCTGCCCCTCACCGACGATGGGCAACACCCCCCAGCGGCTATTGACCACCGAGGCGCACCCCTCGTCTCCCGCGGCGCATATTCCTGCGAGCAACCCCAGATCTGCATCTTTCTCGGCGTGGAGCATCAGCAGTGATCCGCTGGTCCATGCTGCGATCAGCGCCAGGATCCCCGCAACCCACGCCAGTCCCTGATTGCGATTCATGTCAGTGCCTCCGTTGG
>JAPKAM010000033.1 GCA_028825265.1 Planctomycetota bacterium | reverse complement strand
TCAGACCTGATAATCGAGCCCGCTCTTCATCACCTCGAGACCCGGGAGAGAAAGTGCCGCCAGTTCCTCTACGATTTCGTCGTACTGATTCAACTTCAGGTGCACTGCGAGAAATCGTAACTGATCGGGATCAGGGGCCTTGGCTCGATCCGCCTTGAAGGTCGTCGGGGTCAGGTGTTTCGATGCATCCGCGAGCCATTGTAAGCGATCGGGAAAGGCGCACTCCAGTGCCACGGTGGTCAGCCCCTTCACCTGATGACATCTTTTCCAAATCTCATCGGTGGGTCCGGTGTCGGTCACGATGGCACAGGCACTGATGTCGTCTTCGATGATGTAGGCCACCGTATCGACGATGTGATCGACAGCAATCGCGGTGATCATGAGCCCTTCGATCTGCACCGGAACCCCCTCTTCGATCACTTGAAGCCGCACCAGATCTCGACCGGATTCCGCGCAGATGCGAATAAAGTCGGGCCAGTGGCGATCGTTGAGCATATCCATGCGAAGAGAACTGATCGTGGTCTCGGTACCATATACGGTCACTGGATCTTCGGAATCTATGCCCACTCCAAAGTGGGCATCTAGGAATGCTGGAAGGCTCGCAACATGATCGCTATGGGAGTGCGTGATGAAGACGTGCTTCACCGCCAACTGCTGCGACAACTCGGCATGAAAACCGATGCTGCCGGCATCGATACAGATGTGCTGATTAATCAGGTAGGAGCTGAGCAGTTGGGCCGGACCCACACCACCGATGGTGGAAGGCAAAAGTTGAAGCCTCACGGATCAATTGACCCTTCGGTGATCGCTCGATTGAAGCCGCATGGCGATCAATCGCGCCAGCCCCAACACCATCCTGTAGACGGTTCGATCCTGAAACTCCAACAACTGCTGGAACTTGATGATCGAAAAGGAACGCAGTCTTGAGCGGGAAATGGCCACCACGCTGGCGGTGTGACGACGATCGCAAACCAGTCCCATCTCTCCGAAGCTACTCAGATCGGAGAGCCTTGCCAGTACCTTGGGGTTCTTGCCATCAGACTTGATCACATCGAGAGTTCCCTCGGCGATGATGAAGAAGTGGACAGGGATCTCACCCTCACTGATCACCACATCTCCGGGCTCAACGATGACCTCTTTGGAATACCCCAGCAATGCCCCGATCTCTTCCGGCTTTAACCCGTCGAAGAGGGGCACCGACGAGTACCGTTCATATCTCGGAGCATCCATCGTTCCTCCAGGTCCACTGCTGCCGATCCTTGCAGGGTCGTAGAGGAACACGCTACACCGACCGTTACCATTCGACAACAGGCAGATGCCTCCGGCGGAGACGCGATCGGCTCCGTCCAGCAGCCAGACTCCAGTTTGGGCGAAGATCAGTAGAGATCAGGGGCAGCCAGAAAAGGCCAGGCAGTCGAGAGAATCCGCCGTCGAATCAAATCCGCAAGCGGGGAACGGACTCTCGGGTGGCGGAGAGCCAGCACAGTAGAGGGAGCACAACACCCGGATCGCATCGTTGATGGAAACAGTGCCACTGTCGTCGGCGTCGAGAGCATCCAGGCAAGTTGCCGGAGCGCTATTGAACAGGTACTGAAGGATTTCGACCCCATCTGTAAGATCCAGAACTCCATCCACAGTGACATCTCCACGAATCATCGGGGGGCCATCGTGGGGCGTCAGGGTCACGGCTCCGCTGGCCAGGGTTGGTATAAAAGAGGCTCCACCGATCACGAGAACATTGACGACCGGGGGAAGTCCCAAGGTATCGACCAAGTCGAGGCTGGTGGAGGTGGCGGTGGTCGTTCCCGTCAGAGGACCATCGAGTAGTTGGTAGGAGACACCCAGGAGAGCGGTTTCTACCTCGAAAGTGACCGTGAAACAGCCCGTGAAACAGAGGACCACTCCTTGCGTGACTCCCTCAGGATAGATGTCTACGTCATCGAAGGCGATTTCCTGTCCATCGGGCGTTCCCAGTAGCGTCGTGAGACCGGTCGGAATCATCAGCGTCGGATCATTTCCAACTCCCAGCGAATAGCCCTGTGCCTGCGCGATGACTCCAGTCACCTGGTGTGCTGAGATCACCGTATTGAAGCCATAGGAAGTCGGGTTGTTCGTGGAGTAGTCGACATCGGCACCGCTGGCTCGCAGCACGAAGTCGGAGCCGCTCTGTCCGGCAAGCTCCGGGGTCAAGATCCCGAAGGTCAAGGTCAAGACCAGAAACGATCCAACTAGGCGACGGCACGAGAAGTGGTATTGCATCATCATCTCCATCTCTACGGACACGGGATATCGGGTGACGGTGTCGGATCGGGACCCTGATCAGGGAACGGCGCCAACGGTGCCGCCCCGGCGTTGAACAGGAAGGAAAGAAGGTAGATCGGATCCGCAACATCGATCAGGTTATCGTCATTGATATCCAATCGAGCCATGCAATCCACTCCCGGTTGCCCATTGAAGAGGTACCCCAAGCACTTAATTCCATCCGCAATATCCACCAGCGCATCCTCGTTGGTATCTCCACGAACAAAGTTGCCCGTCACTTGAACCTCGTAAACGGTTCCACTGGTATTTCCTGCGATGACGAAGTTTTCACCATCGAACACGATCCCGCCGGGATCGTCGATCGCAGCCAGGCTGATCCCCTCACCGTCCTGGGTCGCCACGCCTCCCTCGACAATCACCTTGATGATCTCGAGAGTGCCATCTGCAGTGATACTGGTGATGTAAAGCGGGGCGTCTTCACAACCGATCCAACCGGAACCTGGACAGTTGCCGGTCGTACAACCCTTCTGCTGCGCTCCTGGGTTGGGGTGGGCGAAGGACTTATCCGTACTGAGGGCGCCATCGCCGCCGTGGGCCATGCCATACACCTCACAGGTGGTCGGGCCAGTGATGTAGAGATGGTTCGAGTTCTCGTCGTACCCCATTCCCCCGGATGATCCTGGAATCGCCCCGGGCAACATCGTGTGGTCATCTCCTGGCGCCCACGGCACCGGGTTGTAGAGAAAGTAGTCGCGAATCCAAAAGCCCTCGCGAGTGATCTCGCTCAAGTACAACTGACCCGCAGACGAACCATTGCCCACCACCAGCGATCCATTTCCTGCATCCCCGGTCGGAATGAAGGTGATGCCGGTGACCGGCACTCCATCCGAGAAGGGACTCGGAATTACTGCCAGCACCTCGAACAACGCATTGAGAGCATAGATCTGACCATTGAGGCTGTCGGTGGCGTAGTACTTGACCCCACCTGGCGGTGCCGCGGGATCCGCGGCGATGTCGTAGATCTCGGTCAGCCCGTCGCTGCCGGGTACATCGATGGGGGTCTCACTTCCGGCCTCGCCGCTGCCAGTCACCAGCACCGAGGTCACACCCTGCGAACCGCCCTGCATGACCGCGATGCCGGTGTACTCATGAACACCGTCGGGCAGACCAACGCCGCCATTTTCATCGATCCAACTGTTCTCGGTTCCGGCGATCTGCACCGGAAAACCGGACGCCAGCACCCCATCGGTGGTGCGGGTGATCTCGTAAAATTGAGGAAAGTCCGCCGTCGGAGAACTCCAGGTCCACTCGATCAGGACAAAATGATTGTCACCGATGATCACGCTCGAAAGACTGTTCATCGGCGGCGTGTAGTCGACCACCTCATCGGTCGGATCGTCCGCTGAATCGAACGGGTTCGAACCGGCCGCCTGCTCGTTGATGTTGGAATATTCGTCGCCGTCGAAATCATCATCTTCAAAGGCTGACACGGCCGGCACCGCCGCCGAGTTCTCGGTCAGCAAGATCGTCTCTCCGGCAAAGGTCAGGTCGACGCCGGTCGCACTGCCGTCACTGTTGTAGGAGGTGAGAGTTCCAGCGGTGCTGCCCGATTCCTGACCAGCGATCCACAGGTGGCGGTCTCCGTCCCAGGCGATGCGTTCGAGACCTCGGGCGTGGGTGATGGTCGGACCAGCGACCACGAGGTTGTCGTGATGCCAATCCAGTTGGAGGACTTGATTGCTGGAGGGGTTGAGCACTGCGATGCGGTCGATGCGCTCATCTCCTGTCTGGCTGGTCGTCACGGCCAATCGGGTCGGAGCGATTCCGGTCGGGAGCGGATGGCTGAACGACAATGAACCGTCGGCGACCCGCTTCTGAAGACTTGTGGTCATGAGCACGAACACCGACCCATTCGGTCCGGCGGCCAGATCCTGGACCACATTTCCGGCACCCAGGTTGACATCGACGACCACTGCTCCGTTGGGCTGGATGCGCAGCAAGCGTGTCCCCCCCCCGAGCCAGCTGGTCGATCCCGACCCGGCCGCAAAGTTCGCCAGATTTAGACCGGGCCCGATCGACAGTGCCGCTCCCAGCACTCCGTCTTCGGGGCTATCTCCCGCGCCATCGCCTCCGAGCAACACCGTGCCATCGGAATGCATCACCTGTATCGATCCATCCAAGTGAGTACTGAACACTCCATCGCCACCCAGTGGACCCAGAGCGAGGGGATCGAATCCCGTGGCGACCGTGATTTTCGGGTCTGCAGGATCGCCAATTCGAGTCAACGTCTGGTTCTCTGCGGTGAGGATCCAGGTGAAGCCGTGACGATCGACCAGTAGATCGGTCGGGGCCCCGGCGGAAATCACATCGGTTTCGGCGAGCACTCCATCGGGAGTGAAGGCACTGAAGGATCCATCGAAGGCGACTCGCACCCGGTTGCTGGGAGTTCCCACTGGATCGGGCGCCAGCACGGCCACACCACCGGAGGAAACGGTCGGTGTCAGAGTGGAAGCATCGGGAAGGGAGTAGACCACATCGATGGGAGGTGAGCCTGCGGTCCCCGGGGTGACGGTGGAGAAGGATCCCTGTCCTGCGGAGTTCACTTCGTAAGTGGCATAGGCTGCCAGGCTGATTCCACCGCCGGGAATCACATTCACCAGCAGGTAGTCGAGCACCACTCCAAGAGCCAGACCATCGGGACCGACCTGGGTCCCGATAAAGTCGGGGACCTCCGCTCCTGCATATTCGATGCTGACCGGATTGAGGGTAACCGGATCGTGAATCAGACCAAAACTGTAGGCGGCGATGGCAACATCATTTTCGATGTGCACCGGAAGATAGACCGTCTGCCCTGGAGTGGCTGCGGTCGATCCCACCGAAACGACATTCTGTGCGTGAATCGGGGCCACCAGCAGTAACACTGCAGCCACCAGGTTCAGCGAACCGAACACCAAAGATTTGTAGTTTACACAGCACTTCTTCATCTGAGCCTCCCCGGGGTCTGAGCCCCGTAACTCAATGCAGTAATCTCCACCTGGAAATCGCCCATCCAATGCCCCTATCAACCTCGACAATAATGCCGGGTTGATCGATCGATCATCGACTCAGGAAACAGGATCGCATGAAGAGATAGATATCCTTCATACAGCATTGTACGGGGATATCAGGATTCTGGAAGCACCCGGACCGGTAGATCCTCAGAGAGACACAGAAAAACCCACAGCGTGATTCTAATCGTGGTTCTAATCGTCCAAACGACCCAATCTTGCACGAAGGAAACGACGACGATCTGCGGCTCGCTGGATGCGGGCTGCCCGCGCCTCAACGGTCAAGATCGCTCTCTCCTCCCATTTCTCCCGTTCCTCTGTCCCCGCCGACTCGAGGGTCGCCCGTGCCGAGATAACCATGTCGAGCGGAGCTCCCGCAGGCAGATCGGTGTTTTCCAGGATCGGCTCCAGTAGTGCCAGCGCCTGATGCCGCTCCGGAGCCACCATCGCCAGAGAAGCTCCCAGCAAGCAGCAGTGCCAAGATGAAGCGAGCCCTTCCAACTTCTGGATCAGCGCTTGCCCCGCTTCGAACTGCTCGGTCGACAGAGTTTTCCCCATCAACTGAGCGTATCGAGCACGAAGGGTGTACCACAGAGCCAGCAGGCCGGGATCGTGCTGAGACTCATCCTCGAAGATCAACTCCAACGGTGACAGATCGACCGTAGCGGGATCCTCTCCCATCGATAGTTGGTTCAGAGCGGTGCGTACCTTACCTTCCTGAATCAGCTGGGGGTGGTCAATTTCTTCGGCGATTTCCAGGCCCCGGATATTATCGCGGTGGGCCTGCTCCCAGTCCCCCATCGAAGCATGAATCTCGGCCAGAACCAGATGACTATGAGCCTCACCAATGCGGTCGCCAATCGCATGACTCACCTCGACCGATCGACGAAAACAATCGGCTGCAACATCGTAATGCCCTAGCATCCGTTCCGTCTCTCCCAGGTTCGCGAAGTTTCTTCCCAAGCCGCGTCGATTTTGCAACAGCCTGAAGGTCGCAATCGCCTGACGGTACATCTCCGCAGCTTCCTCGAGTCGCCCCGAGTAGAAGTCGACATTGGCCAGTCCGACGCGCCAGATCGTCTCGATATCTAATTGACCCCAGCGGTGGCAGATTTCGAACGCCTTTTGATAGCATTCTCGGGCGGTCTCGAGCTCACCCAACGGATCGATGGCGAGATAAAGTCCCGCCATGTTTCCGAGCAGCCGTGCCTGGCCCATTTCATCGGCCAGTTCCACTGCAATCGCAATCCCCTTGCGATACTCCACCACCGCTTCCGCTCCCCGTCCCTGTTTTTGCAACCCGAGCGCCAGATTGTTCTGAAATTGCTGTGCCAACTTGCTAGTACCGGTGCGTTCCACCACATCTCTCAACCCCTCGAGGATCGCCAGTGCTGCCACCGGATCGCCGCGGCGGTCGTGGATCTCCGACTGTAAGATCTGCTTCTGCAACTGATCGTCTTGCCGTTGCGGGTCAATCTCCTGCAGATACCGCTCCGAGGAGTCCTGATCTCCCAGCTTGATGCAAACCCGTGCCGCAGAGAGCAGGAACTGTCCCCGTTGTGGCTCCGCCAACTCGGCACCGGCGGCCAGTGCCTCGTCGATGTCTGCGACCAGATCACGCCCCTCGACATAGCGGCCTTGCAGCAACCTGCGATCGAGGGCTGATTGCAAGTACTCCAGTGCCTGTTGCCCCTGTCCGGCATCGCACAGTAAGCGACCGATGGGGCCGGCTCGCTCCGGCACGCTTCCTTCCAGTTCGATCAGCACCTTGGCCAGTTCACGCCGACGGCGAATCGCCGCTCGGCGGCCGCGGCCTTCAAATACCGAGAGCACCGCGGTGCGGGCCGACTCGGTGCGGAAGCGGTAGTGAGTCAGATCGTTACCGACCGCCTCGCCGAGGGATTCGGTCTCGAAGCGATCGAGCGTGTCATCGAGCAGGTCGGCATCTTCGAACATCCGTTCCAGCACCTCGACTGGGATATCCCCCTCGATCAACGCTGCCGTTTCGAGGATCGGAACCTGCTCATCAGGGAATCGGCCGATCGCCTCGGCAAACAGATCACTACGCCGTGCCGGCAACTGCTCAGAAAACTCTTCACGCGGTGGCAACGGCTCTACCAGTCCCCACCGCTCATCCGCCAGCGGTGTGAACACGCCGTGCCCGCCAGGGCCGAGGGTCCGTACCAGATCGGTGGCGAAGCCGATATTGCCAGCGGCTCGTTCGGACAAGGCGGCCGCAAGCCATGGCAGATCATCTCGAAAAGGCGCGCCCGGATAGGAGAGTTCGAGCATCTTCTCCACCGAGGAAAGTTCTGTCGGAGGCACAGCGACCAGTTGCAGCGGCACCTCACCACCGAGCCCCTCAGGACGAGCGGGAGTGGCTTGATCTGCTATTTCTGTACAGACGGCAAAGATCACCGGAGTTCGATCCTGAACGCAGCGAGCGATCAGACCCGTCAACAATCGCGCCGAGCCAGGGTCGGCTTGCTCCAGATCATCGATGGCGACCAACAACGGTGCTTCTCGTGAGGTCGAAGACAATAAGCGGTACCACCAGAAGGATCGCATCTGATCCGAGGTTTTCTCCAGCGATCCTTCGCCCGACAATTCCTCAAGAAAAAAGGTGATCGCTGCGGCGTCCTCACCGAGCAATTCCTCCAGCATCAGTGCCGCAGTTTCTTTCACATCGGCGCCGTCGTTACCACTGAAGGAAACCCCCAACAATTCTCTAAGGAGATCCTGAAAACCCTTGAACGGCTGACCGGCGGCACCGCGGAAGGTGCCATTCAGATCACGGATCCCGCCTTCTCTCAACCGTGCCGAGATCTCTGCCAGTATTGCCCCGGTGCGCTGCCCCTCGCCACCAGAGATGACTGCTGTCGCTCCGGGACGTTGCAGCGGATCGAGATGTTCCATCAACTGAAGCACCAGATCTTCTCTTCCGACCAGTGGCAGTGGATCCGCTTCGCGGATGCGAATCGGCCCCTCCGGTTCGACCAGCATCGGCTGCGGATCGAAGGAGGAATGCACCGTGACCGACGGCGGAGCGAGGGTTCCTGCATGAAGCGGTTTCGCCCCGACCAGCCAAACACAATTGTCTCCCGGCTTCACTTCTCTTTCGGACTCTCCAGTCTCCATCCATTCCCAGCCATTGGACTCTTGAAGACCCAGATGACAACTTGCCGGTACCGGAGATCGATTGGAGACCAGCACCCGAATCCACAGTAGTTCGCCCACCGAGAGATCTGCGCGCAATGCTTGGCCACGGATCGTCAATCGCCCGGTCACCACCTCCGCATGACTACCTTCTGTGGCCTCAAAACTGAGCTTTTCGGTGAAGGTGGAGTCGAGCAATGCGGTGCCATCGCGACGAGCGCGATCTCCCGAGGCGAAATCGATGAACTCGGTTCGCCGCTCTCGCGGAGTCCGGTCGAACAGGTACGTCGAGTCCTCGTGGTAGTGCGCCAATTCGGAAAGAACCACCAGCAACTCGCCATCGGGACGCACCAGGTAACACTCTCCAGGATCGACATCGGGATGCGATGGTAGAGAATCTTCAGTCGAGCCGGTCAGCCCCTGAAGCGTGATGGCGACTCCCTCTTCGCTCAAGGAACAAACGCGCAACTGTTGATCGAGTTGGCTCATCTGCTCCATCAGCGCCAGCGTCGACGCCTCAAATAGCGGTGCCGTTTTCTGGTAGTGGTCGTCCGACAGAAAGCCAGCGTGGCCGATGAAGTCATTTCGATACGGTGGCAGGTGCTCGATGGCATCCTTCCACGCCAGCGCTTTACCACTTCCACGCCCTGCGATCTCCCGGACCAGTTCGCCATGTTCAGGGCGAGCAGTGGACAACACCTCACGAAGATCTTCGAGAATCCCCATCGGGCCCGCTCCGGTAGAGAGCCGATCGACATCACGAACTCCGTGACGAAGGAGCACCTCGACCCAGGAACCAAAGGACGGTCGCTTGAGAAAGTTTTGAACCCGCTTGAGCCGGTCAACTGGGAGCGACATTCGTGATCGGGCGGTCAGTAGCAGGATCCCCTGCCAGCGAGTCAAAGCCTCTAGGCTGGCAAAGGCTGCGGCGTGGCGTGATCTGGGGTCATCACCAGTGGCACATAATGCTTCCAGTACCCGAGCCAGAGGCCGGGGAAGTTGATCGCGCTGGAAACTGGTGTCGGTCGGCACCACCACACCTCCTGCTTGCCGGTCGACCGTCAGAATCGCTTCTACAATTCTACCTGCGGCATGATAGAGCCTGGAAGCCACCGATGGAGCCTCTTGCTCTCGATTGATCCCATCGGCAAGATCAGTTCCATGGTCTGGTAATTTCAACGGTGCTGGAGGTCACGATGTTCGGAGACGGCAGAAAGTTACTGGTGGTCGGAGATCGAGTGCTGGTCGCTCCCACCCAAGGGGAAGAACGGACCCGGGAGGGACTGATTCTGCCATCGAGTGCCGTCGAGAAGAATGAAGTTCAAAGTGGACGGGTCGTCGAAGTGGGCCCCGGCACACCGATGCCGCCACCTGCCGATGTGAGCGACGAACCGTGGAAGATGACCGACTCCCCGACTGCAATTTTCCTGCCGCTCGAGGCTCGCGTTGGCGACCAAGTGCTGTTCCTCAGAAAGACCGCCATCGAGATCGAGTTTGCCGGGGATACACTTCTCATCGTTCCCCACGGAGCGATCCTGGTCATCGCCAGGGAGGAGCAGAACCCGGAGACCGCATCCGAGTTCAGCACCGATAATTTCCAAAGCTGATCGCAACCCCTCAACTCGAGAAAAGCGGCTTAGACACGGATACGCAACAGCGCCACCGGATCAGGAAACCCCTTCATCGGATGGTGTTCAACGATGTCATTCGGGCCGACATGACCGACACGCTCGGCGATCTCCGGCAGCGTCACCACATCGCCAATCTCTCCCTTAGACTGAAGTCTTGCGGCCAGATTAGTGGTCATGCCGATCGCCAACCATTCCTGCTTGAAACTGGACCCCAGCAATCCGAACACCACCGGGCCTGAGTTGACTCCCGCTCGCAAGTCGAGACCCCACGATTCTCCCTGCGCCCTGCGGATTCGACTGGCGGCGTTGGTTCTCTCGACCAGATCGATGGCAAACTGCAAACCTCTGCGACTGTGGTCGTCCCCCTGACACGCTGCCAGCAGTCCATCCCCAAGGTGCTGGAGTGGCCGAACATGATGCTTTGCCAGCAGCGGCACCGCCAGTTCGAAGACACTACGCACCGTCTCCATCACTTCCTCCGCCGAGAGCTCGGTCGAGCGGCTGGTGAAGTTGGCCAGATCGGCAAAGATAATCGTCGCATCCTCAGTGGTTGTTTTTTCCATCTCCTCGGCGGGACGGCCGCTGAAGCGTTCGATGGTACGACGCGAATATTGCTCCGAATCGATCTGGCGAAAGATCCGACCGACCTGCTCCTGCCAGCCCGGATGATTGGCCTCGATCGCCCTGGTGAAGGCCTGATCGAGTTGCTCGACGGCACCCTTGGAATCTCCCTGTGCCATCTGCTCCTCGGCAAAGAGTAGCCGGGTGAGGATTTCTCCCTCGCTGACCGATCCCAGCGATTCAATCGATTTCTGCATCGATTGCTTCCAGCCGGAAGCTCTTCGCTCCTCTGGTTGTAACCGGACTCGCCAGTAGTCGATCAGTAATGCCATCTCCGGATGTTGCAGCCGATCCGCTGCGAGATCGAGATCCGCACCGATCTGATCGATATCTCCGATGCTGGCACGGGCCCGTGCTCGAGCCATGAAGGCGAATCCGACCAGGTAGTGAGCGACCTCGCCACACTCGACCAGTAGTTCGTCGAGGCGCTGCCATCGTGCTTTGATTTCGGCAGGTTCTTCCAACTCCACCGCAGCCTGCAATTGAAAAGTCACCAAACGTAATCGAGAGAGTGGCTCCAGTGAGGCTGCACGGCGCGACCAGGTTTCATCGAGAACCTTCAGTGCACTCTGTGGATTTCCGCCCTGCAGTTCTGCCAGCGCTAGGTGGCCCGTCGAGATGGCAATACCGAGATGATCATCGACTGCGTCCTTGGCGAGAATTGACTTCCGTAGCGTTCGCCGCCCCTCGTTCCAGGCCCCCAGAGCCAGATACGCCTGAGCGATACTATCGAGAAACCATGAGCGGGACGGAACATCCCCCAGCTCCTCCAGTGCCACCACCATCTGATCGAGAGCTTCTCCCGGCCGATTCAACTGGAGATTCACGGTGGCCATCAGATGTCGTGTTCGGGCACAGGTCGTGCCCTCCGACCGATCCAGTTCCGTCACCAGTTGCTCCGATTGCTCGAGCAACTGTTTGAGCGATGCTCGAACACCGCGACTACTCCGGAACTCCAGCCTCAACCTCAACAAGCGGGCGACATGATTCCAGGGAGAGTTCAGAGACTCGAGACCATCGAGTAACTGCTGCGCACCAGCGAGATCGAAACGCACCTCTGCCACAGCCACTTCCGCGAGAGTCGAGATCTCAGCGGGCCAGTCATCCTGGTCGTGGACCACTCCATCGCCACGGCTGACCGCTTCCTCAACGCTACACCACCAACGAGAAAGACGCTCTGAGTCGCTCACCTGGAGTCACTCACCGTCTCGTCCGCCAGATTCCTCAACCATATATTGCGGTAGCGAATTGGGTTGCCATGATCCTGCAACTTGATCTTACCGAGCGGAGCATGCTTCGAGTAAAGGGGCTTTCTTCGGTGTGAGGTGGGGCCGAGAAATTCTCGATCATGATGGACCATCACGCCATTATGAATCACCGTCGCACGAGCCGCAGAGAGCAACGAACCATCGACGGAGAAGCGCGGCGCCTTGAAGATGATGTCATACGACTGCCACTGGCCCGGACCACGACAAACGTTGACCAATGGAGGCCATTGGCCGTAAAAAGCGGCGCACTGGCCGTCGGAATAGGTCGGGTTCTGGTAGGAATCGAGCACTTGAATCTCGTAGCGTTCCATCAAGAACACACCCGAGTTCCCTCTCCCCTGAGAACTGCCCTTGACCTCTGGTGGAGTGCGAAACTCGATGTGGAGTTGAATGTCTCCAAAGGAATCGCGGGTACTGATGTCGCCGGACCCAGGACGGGCCTCCATCGTCCCGTCGACCACGCCCCAGCGGGCCTCCTTGCCGCCGCTACTCCAGGCGGTCAGATCTCCCGAGGCGTCGAGAAGAATCACCGCGTCAGCGGGTCTCGATTTTGAAAAAACTTCTGTCCCCGGATCTACCACCAGCGGATATGGGCGCTCGGAGTCGTGCACTTTCCACTTTTGTCCCGGGATGATGGGAGTGTCTCGGTAGCCTGGTCTAGGAGCGTCATCGAGGGCCACCGAAACGATCGGGATGACCAACAAGAGCAAAGCGATGGAAATACGGATCATGGGTCGCCTCTCGGATCTTGGATTCGTGGGTCGAACAGAGATCAGGATACGATAACAGCGAGGAGGTCGGAACCCGTCCACTGACGAGTCTCCTCCGCTAGCATCCGCGGCCCCGAGCCTCCTTTCGATCGGGCCCATCGGTCCATTGCCGGCTACTGGAAGGCATCGTGTGGGAACCTTGCCACTCCCCCACTCCATGCGACAATGAGCCGCAGTATTTCCAGCAGGATGAAGCCCGGGTTCACAGAGAGTCCGGCAGCCTCCATCTTTAGCCCGCAGGAGTCCTCGATGCAAAAAGGTGTGCTGTTTCTTTTCCTCCCCGCACTGACGGTGCTGTGGCTCGCCTCCGGCATCCCGACAGTCCCCGAGGAAAGCGGTGAAGCCCTCGCTCCCCTCCTCCATAGCACTCCCCTCCCCCATAGCGCTCCCGATTCCTCTAACGCTCCCATCTCCTATAACAAAGAGATCCGGCCGATTCTCTCCAACAACTGCTTTCCCTGTCATGGCCCCGATTCCGCCGCACGCAAGGCGGGCTTGCGACTCGACAATGCTGAAGATGCGTATCGAGATCGAGATGGATGGGTCGCTATTTCTCCCGGCAACACCAGTAAGAGCCTGCTGATCGAGCGGATCTTTGCCGAGGATTCCGACGACATCATGCCACCTCCGGAAACCCACAAGAATCTCGACCCAGAGCAACGCTCAACGATTCGCCGCTGGATCGAACAAGGCGCAATATACGAACCCCACTGGGCATGGGTCACTCCTCGTCGATCGCCTCCGCCGGTACTTTCCAATGGAGCGGCGGCCACCGTCGTCGACGCTTTCATCCGATCTCGTCTCGAACAGGAATCCTTGCCGTGGAAACCGCGCGCTTCTCGTGAAACGCTGATTCGTAGAGCCACCTTTGATCTCACCGGCTTGCCTGCCACCCTGGCGGAGATCGATTCATTTCTCGAAGATTCTCAACCGGGCGCATGGGAGCGACTGCTGAACCGCCTGCTCGGCTCATCTCGCTTCGGTGTACACTGGGGAAGGATGTGGCTCGACGCTGCTCGCTATGCAGATACCCACGGCCTTCACCTCGACAATTATCGCGAGATGTGGCCCTACCGCGATCGAGTCATCGACCTCTTCAACGAGAATCCTCCCTATGACCAGTTCCTGCTGGGTCAACTCGCCGGAGACCTGATCCCCGATGGTGATCTCGACGATCAGATCTCCAGTGGATTCGTTCGTTCCCATCCAACCACCAGTGAAGGCGGTGCCATCAATGATGAGTACCGCATGATTTACTCGGTCGATCGCACCAATACCTTTGGAACCGTTTTCCTCGGCATGACCCTCGGTTGTGCCCAGTGCCACGATCACAAGTTCGATCCGGTGACACAGAAGGAGTACTACGGCCTCTATTCCTTCTTCAACAACACCTCAGAGGCGGAGATGGATGGCAATGCCAAGGCTCACGCCCCGGTGGTCAAGGTGCCATCGATGGAGCAGTCATCGATGCTGGGACAACTCGCTGAAGAGTTGAAAACGGCTATCGAGCGACGGGACGCACCAGACGAGGAGATGGATACAGCCCAGGCCAACTTTGAAAGCCACTGGCGAGAACAATCGAATCGCTGGGTCGTGCTGGCTCCGGAGTCGTTGACCTCGACTGGCGGATCGACCATCGAGGCACTCCCCGATCAGTCTCATCTTTTCACCGGTACCAATCCTGCCAAGGACACTTACACCTTCACTGCACTCATCGATGGTGCCACCCACCGGGCGATCCGCCTGGAAGGCCTGGTCGATGCCTCGATGCCTGCCAACGGACCCGGGCGCTCCTCCAACTCCAACGTGGTCCTCAGTGAGATCACCGCTCAGGTCGTTGCAGTCGATGGAGAGTTGAACCCGGTCGGCGATCCGGTTCCTGTCATTTTCAGCACTGCCTGGGCTGACCATGAGCAACCAAAATATCCCGTCAGTGCGGCCATCGACGGCGACCAAAGTACATCCGACAAAGGGTGGGCCGTCTCTGGCTTCGACCTCAAGGAAAACCGCACCGCCATCTTTTCCAGTGACGATCCGATCGGTCTCGAGGGACCGGTGAGAGTGACGGTGACCCTGCTCTTCCACAGCCAGTTCGCCAATCACGCTTTTGGCAGGGTACGTCTCTCGGTCGCTGCCGATCCTCATCCGGCCGCACAAGAAACGCCCTGGGTCGACGATGCAGAAGTGCTGCTCGGAGAGACTCATCTGGACGCGAGTCTCGCTCCCTGGAACTGGGTCGATGCGAAGGATCACCCGGTACATTCGGGGCAACAAAGTCGCCTGCAACAAGTCGAGACCGATCGCACCTTCCAGCATTACTTCTTGAAAGCGACTCGCCCGCTAGAGGTGAAAGAGGGCGACCTTTTCTACGCCTGGGTCTGGATCGATGAGGACGCACCGATCCGTACCGCGATGCTGCAATTCCACAGCAACAACTCCTGGGAACACCGAGCCTTCTGGGGCGAAGACCTGATCCCCTCCGGCCCCATCGGCGAGGACGTGGTCTCCCATCGTCCGATGGGAGATCTCCCCGCTTCCGGCAGATGGGTTCGATTGGAAGTGTCGGCGGACCATGTCGGACTGCCCAAGGGCTCCGTCATCGATGGCATGGCCTTCACCCAGTTCGGTGGCAAGGCGTACTGGGATGATGCGGGAATCCTCGGATACGACGACCTGCTCCAGATGGAGCCGCTGCTGACCATTCCACCAGAGCAACGCTCGGATCCGCAGACCGCTCGGTTGCGCAAATGGTACCGCCAACGTCACAGTCCAGACTATGCTCTGGCCCTCGTTGAAATCGACCAGTTGGGCAAAGACCAGGGCGGTCTCGAGAATCAGATTCCCACCACCTTGGTCGCCGCCGAACGGATGCAACGTCGAGAAACACGACTGCTGAACAGGGGCCAGTACGATGCTCCGATCGGTCAGCCCATCGAGCCAAGCATTCCAAAATTCCTGCCGCCATTTCCCGAAGATGCTCCCCGAAACCGACTGGGACTGGCGCGCTGGTTGACCGATCCGGAGCACCCACTGCTGGCGCGGGTGACCGTGAACCGAATCTGGCAATCGCTGTTTGGGATCGGCCTAGTCAAGACCACCGAAGATTTCGGATCCCAGGGAAAATGGCCCAGTCATCCGGAACTGCTCGACTGGCTCGCCCGGGAGTTGGTCGATACCGGTTGGGACCTGAAGAAGACCATTCGGATGTTGATGATGACCGACAGCTACTGCCAGCAGTCGATCACCACTCCACTCGATCTGGAGAAGGACCCGGAAAACCTCCTTCTTTCCCGTGGACCGCGCTTTCGACTCGAAGCGGAGATGATCCGTGATCAGGCTCTCTTCCTGTCGGGACAACTGGTTGAAAAAATGGGCGGGCCTAGCGTCAAGCCCTATCAACCGGAAGGCCTGTGGATGGCGGTCGGCTACAGCGACAGCAACACCGTTCGCTTTAGCAAGGACTCCGGTGATGCGCTCTACCGGCGAAGTGTCTACACCTTCTGGAAGCGAACCAGTCCACCACCGTTCCTGGCGATCCTCGACGCTCCCAACCGAGAAACCTGCGTGGTCCGGCGAGAACGTACCAACACGCCGATGCAGGCGCTGTTACTGCTCAATGACATCCAGTATGTCGAGTGTTCGCGCCAGTTGGCATCCCGTCTCCATCGAGAAGCGGGCGACCTCGAAGATCCTCAGAAGTTGGAATATCTGTGGCGCTTGGCCACCGGCCGCAGGCCCCAAGAAAAGGAGATGGAGGAGATCCTCTCCTTCCTCATCGAGATGAGAGAACACTACTTAGAGAACCCGCAAGCGGCTCAACTGTTGTTGACGGTGGGAGACTCCCCCGCCGGCGATCAGATCGATCCCTCGGAACATGCGGCGTGGGCGATGGTTTGCAGTCTGATTCTCAACCTGGATGAAGTCGTGACGAAAGGATGATCCGATGGATCCTGAACTGGAGATGAACATCCAGGAGACCCGTCGGCAGTTCTTTGGCCGATCTCTGACCACCGTAGGATCGACTCTCGGGCTCGCAGCCCTGTCACAGTTGGGAGGGCTACCGACGATCGCCTCCGAACCGAGGCCCGGCTTGCTGCTGGCTCCACACTTCAAACCCAAGGTGAAGAGAGTGATTTCCCTCTTCATGTCAGGAGCCCCGTCACAGATCGACCTGTTCGATCACAAGCCGAAGATGAAAGATTACTTCGACAAGGATCTTCCCGAATCGATTCGTGATGGTCAGCGATTGACCACCATGACCAGCGGCCAGAGTCGCTTTCCCATCGCTCCCAGCATCTTCAAGTTCGATCGATACGGACCCGGCGGTGCCGAGATGAGCGAACTGATTCCTAACATCGCATCGATCGCCGACAAGATCTGTCTTGTCCGTTCGATGTATACCGAGGCGATCAATCACGATCCGGCGATGACCTTCATGCAAACTGGTATTCAACAACCCGGGCGACCCAGCCTCGGATCATGGCTCAGTTACGGACTCGGCTCGCTCAATGCCAGCCTGCCCGCCTTCATGGTGATGCAGGCAACATGGACCGGACGGAAATCGGCTCAGGCACTGTTCGAAAGGTTGTGGGGCGCGGGCATGTTGCCCTCTGAATATCAGGGCATTTCATTGCGATCGGTCGGGGATCCGGTGCTTTACCTGTCCGATCCTCCCGGAGTCTCAAAATCCTCTCGCCGTTCGATGCTCGATCATCTGGCAAGACTCAATCAAGGTGTCGCAGACCGCATCGGTGATCCGGAAACCATCGCACGCATCGCCCAGTACGAGATGGCCTATCGGATGCAATCGTCGGTGCCAGAACTCGTCGACACATCGGATGAACCACAGCAAGTGAAGGAGTTGTACGGTCCCGAAGTGGATCAACCGGGCACCTTTGCTTCCTGTTGCCTGCTCGCCAGAAGAATGGCGGAACGGGACGTTAGATTTGTCCAGATCTACCATCGCGGATGGGATCAGCATGGGGCTCTTCCGTCGACGATCCGCCGTCAATGCTCCGATGTCGATCAACCGACCGCGGGATTGATCAAGGATCTGGAGATGAGGGGACTCCTCGAAGACACACTGGTGATCTGGGGCGGTGAGTTTGGCAGGACCATCTACTGCCAGGGGGGTCTCACCAAGGAAGACTATGGCCGTGATCATCATCCTCGTTGCTTCAGCATGTTCCTCGCCGGGGGCGGCATAAAACAGGGATATGTGCATGGAGAAACCGACGACTTTTCCTACAACATCACCCGCGATCCAGTTCATGTTCATGATCTCAATGCGACCATCTTGCACCTCCTGGGGATCGATCACGAACGCCTGATCCATCCGTATCAGGGAAGAGATGTCCGCTTGACCGATGTTCATGGCAAGGTGGTCCATGACATCCTCACCTGATTTTTTCCTTCCAGGCGATGGCGATGGGGACTGTCGATGAACCATCATGAACAACCGCGGCTAGAGTTTCGCAGCAGTCCTTTTCAACACTGGCGAGTCACGCCCGCTCAAGGCGAGGGACATTCGGAGTTGATCCTGGTCCACGGTCTCGGCGAGCACGCCGGGCGGATGATGCCGCTGGCAAAACGATTCGCAGCGATGGGTTATCGTTGCCGGATCCCCGATCTCCCGGGTCATGGCGCCAACGGTGAGGATTCTCATCATGTGGTGGTGGAGGCATACCTCAAAGGTCGCGATGGCGCCGAAGTCATCGATCTCATCCATTCGATGCCTGATCACCTCGTGATGGATGCAGAACAGATCGCTGCCAGTAAGCACCGGGACCTGTTTCGTACCTCCTTCGAGGAAATCATCGAGCAGATCAAAAGATTGATCCTCTGGAGCGCCATCGATGGTGCCGATTCCCGTGTTCCTCATCATGTCTGGGGCCACAGCCTCGGCGGACTCGCTTCTTTTCATGCCGTCAGTCGAATCGATCGCGATCTGTGCGGTGCCCCGACATCACTGGTGCTCGCTTCTCCCGCTTTCGCACCTCCCGCAGCTGCCGATGATTTACTGGCAAGACTGATCACCGGCCAGGCGTATCTGCTCTCCTCGATCCCCGTCTTGCGCCCCCTCGCTGCGCTACAGCGAGGGTTCCTTCAGCTGTTGCGGATCGATGGCGATGGTCGTTTCGCCAACGAGTTTGTCAGCGATCTCCCCGCCGAGCGGTTGCTACATTCCACTGACCCATTGCAGAATCATCAGATCCCACTCTGTTTTGCCGGCCGCTTGCTGCCCTGGATGGCTTGCGCCAGAAAGGTGGCACGTTCACTGCGAACGCCGGTGATGATCTTTGCTCCGGGTTTCGATCCGATCGTCAATACCAGCGGTTCAAGAGTGTTGGCTGCATCTCTACCCATCTCCAGCGATGCCCGCCATCCCCAGCGGCTCGACATTCACGAATCGATGAGGGTGCATGATCTGGTTCGCTCCAGTTGCGGTGAAGCGATCATCTCGAGGGCGCACTCGTGGATGATGGGCGATCTCGACAGTTAGCCGTGATGCTGCTGGAACATCTCTCGCACCAAATCGGTATGATGCTCGATCTCGACCTTCATTCTCTCCTCGGGAGATCCCGCCGGAGAGGCCCTGAAGCCGATCCTGATCGCCAATTGCCGCAAGCTACCATCCTCCTCCGAGACCGCCTTGACCGAGGCACGATGCATCATCGCTAGTCGATTTTCGACCATCCGCAGGAACTGATAGGCGGTGAATAAAGTGGTGGCCTCACTGGAGTCGAGCAGGCCAACCTCTTCCAGTTGATCGATGGCGTTGCGGGTCCTCGGTTGCAAGATGGATGGAAACTCTCCCTGGTTGAGCAGTATCAGGCACTGGATCAAGAACTCGATGTCGAGCAACCCGCCACTGCCGTTCCTGAAGTCGATCCCATCCTGCTTGCTGGAGGAACGACGACGCTGATGCATTTGCCTCAGCTCTTGCAACACTTCTGCCTGGTCGACCCCTCTTCCAAGATTCTGTCGAACCCAATCCAGTACTTGCTGGCCCAGTGGCTCATCACCACAGACCGGATTCAATCGCACCAGTGCTTGGTGCTCCCACAGTTGCGAACGTTCACCTTTGAAATACTCCTGGAACTCGTCGAAACGAGTGACCAGTGCCCCTCCGGCGCCATCGGGACGAAGTCTCAGATCGACGTTGTAGAGTGGCCCACCGGTGCCCGATTGGCCGAGCATTCCGGTGACCTGCTTGAGGTGTTCGGACCAGAACTGGCTCGCTTCATGACCATCTTTGGTTTGACCGACACCGTTGTGTACCAAGATCATGTCGATGTCGCTGGCAAATCCCATCTCATTGCCGCCAAGGCGACCCAGTGCCATAACGCTATAGCAAGGCTGCGGCGTTCCTTCCACACTGATCAGTGGGCCCATCAGTTCTCGTGTCTTATCGAGAGCGATCTGATCGATCACCTTCAGCACAGTTCGTGCAATCCTCGAGAGACTACGCAGCACCTGGTCATGAGGCATCCGGCCGCTTAGATCGAGAATGCCGATGTGCACCGAATGCAACGCCCTGAACTCGTGGATCCGACGGAACACTTCCTGCTCTTCATCGACCCCTTCGATGATCGAACACAACTCCTCCATCAGCGACTCCTCGGTCGATCGGCGACCGGTACGAACCCGATCCACCACCTCGTCGAGGACTCCCGGGTGATTGAGTAACAATTCGGACAGGTATCGACTCTGGCCAAAGAGATCGACAAAGATCTTGCAGGTTTCGGGGTTCTCGGTCAGTTGCTGGTAGAACACCGCCGGCGCTCCCAGCGTCTCGACACACTGCACAAACATCAATGCGGCCTGGTCCGGGTCGGGGCAAGAGCGGATCGCCTCCAGCAACACCGGGAACAGTGCCGCCAGATGATGCCTGGCTCGCGGCGAGCGAAGTCCTTGTCGACGAGGGAAGGCCAGTCGCCGTAACAATCGGTAGGCCTTCTCCGGATCGCGGAAGGAGTATTTCCTGAAGACGCGATCGATCACCTCTGGCTCGGGACGAAAGGCCAGAATGACATGGACCTCCCCCGCCTGATCATCGCCATAACCTCGAAACAAATCGTGAAACAGGCTCTCCAGGATGTGACGGATTCGTTCGCGACGACGGTCGAGTGCCTGCTGTAACTGATCGCTCTGCTCGAAACTGAGGGATCGTGACAGTGCCAGGAACTGGGCCGGGTCATCGGGTAAACTGAAGGACTGACGCTGATGCTGAAGCATCCGGTGATGCTCGATGCGACGCAAAAAGCGATAACCATCGAGCAGCCGGGCAGACTCGGTCGATGTCAGGGCACCGATCACTCCGAGGCGTCGAATCGCGTGGTAGACGTTTCCGCCGCGGATCGACTCATGAATCTGGCCGTGGAGCAGTTGCAGAAACTGGACCAGGTACTCGACATCTCGAATTCCTCCCCAGCCAACCTTCAGTTCGGCGACGTCCTGGCCGGCGGGACTGCTCTCGAGTACCTCCTTCCACCCCTGGAGTCGCTGGATCTCGTCGAGGTCGAAGGGGCGCTGGTAAACGAAGTGTTCCACCTCAGCCAACAATCGTGGAAGTCCGCGAGTGTGGTCATGAACCGCCCGGCTTCGGATGTGAACGATTCGCTCCCAGGTTCCTGCCACTGCGTGGAACTCTGCACCGGCCTGGCTAACGGTCGGCACCAGCGGTCCGGTGATCCCACCCGGTCTCAATCGAAGGTCGGTGCGGTAAAGCGGAATCGAACCAGCGTATCCAGTCAGCAATCTCAGGATGCCACGAGCCACGGCCTCGCACGGGCCCGCCGGAGTCTGATCATCGCGAATGAAGTACAGGTCGATGTCGCTGGAAAAGTTCAGCTCACGACCACCCCATTTCCCTAGCGCCACCACCGCCATCGGTAATTTTGATCCTCCCAGCACATCGAGAGCACAGCGGATGGTGTGATCTGCCAGGTCACTGAGTGCAGCGCCGGTCTGTTCGACATCGAGGATCCCCTCCAGTTCGCAGCAAACGATGCGAAGTTGTTCACGCCGATGCCAACGGTTCAGAGCGCGAGCGCGAGCGGTTTCATCTGCGCCGCCGATGATCGGAGGATGGGGAATCGCTTCGGGGTTGCTGGTGAAGTCGGGGGAGGTCACCTCGAGCAGGTGGCCTTTGGCTAGGTCCGCCATCGGATCTCCCGCTCCGAGGATGCTCACCAGTTTCTCTAGTCGTCCCGGTTCGAGGATCGCCGGCGGGAATCCGAGTGATCCACACAGCAACCTCTCTAGCCCGCCAAGCGCGGCGTCGGCACCTGAGGCGTGCTGAAGAGCGAGGAAGATCCGTGCCTCCTGATCCTCGCCAATCTCTCGCAGGACACTCCTGAGGTTCCACATCGCTCGATCCGGGGTGGTGATTCCAAGATCCTTGAAGCCCTGCCGGCGGATCTGATCCGGATCTTGAGGAGAGGCCGAATTCGGCTCTTTCCCCGCTCCTGAAGCATCTCCTGCCATCGCACCCTCCTCTCACCTCGATCTGCTGGACCCAACTCCGGGGTGCATCCTGCTCAAGGAATCGGTTCGAGGAAACCCATCACCCCGGTTCGCGTGAACTCTTCTGCTGGCACCGTTATCCTCGGGACCATCCGGTGGAGTCAAAATCCGCCACTAGGAGGAGGGACCGCGTGACCACCACCACCACGACCGGGACCCGGTTTGGACCTCGCCAGGGGAAACCTCCGCAAGGGGGCCATGCCACGGCACCGCTGACGACCAAGCGGAGCGATCTATGGCAGATGGGTCCACTGTTGACGCTGCTCGGATTCGGATCCTTTGTCGTCTATGTAACCTTCCGAGCGTTCCAGGGTCTCGATTACTACTCCGCACCGTACCTATCACCCTTCTACTCGCCACTGGTTTACGCCAATCCCGATTACTACCCCGGTTCCCCCACCTTCCACGCCTTGCTCGGGAATCTGCCCGCCGAAGCCTTGACGATGTGGCAACAGATGATCGCCTGGCTGCCGCTCGCGTTGCCGCTCTCGCCAGCCTTCTTCATCCTGATCTTCCCCGCATCGTTTCGTGGCACCTGCTACTACTACCGCAAGGCGTACTACCGCAGCGTGGTCGGCTCGCCCGCCGGTTGTACGGTATGCCCCATCGCCCAGGCCACTTACCAGGGTGAAACCAAGCTGCTGCTGATCCAAAACCTGCATCGCTATGCGATGTACTTCGCAGTCGCCTTCATTTTCATCCTCGGCTACGACGGTTGGCTCTCGATGTGGATGCCAGTCGATGCACAGGGGACCACCTGGATTGCTGGAGGCGCTGATCCTGTGGCTTTCCAGTTTGGTTTCGGGGTCGGCTCGGTGGTGATGATGCTCAATGTCGTGTTCCTCGGCGGCTACACCTTTGGCTGCCACTCGTGGCGACACATGATCGGTGGCCGCCTCAACCAATTCGCCTCCGGATCTGGAGAGACCGGTCTCTCCTACGCCGTCTGGAAGATGACCAGTTGGCTCAACGAACGTCACATGCTGTTTGCATGGGTCAGCTTGTTCTGGGTTATGTTCACCGACTTCTACATCTGGGCCGTCTGTAACGGATGGATCACCGATCTCAACAGCTGGTCTCAGACCGCTGCCAGCGGTCAGTAAGAAAGGACCTCTCGTGATCAATCTCGATGAGATCCAGACCATCGAACACGATGTGCTGGTGGTAGGTGCCGGCGGCGCCGGACTCCGAGCCGCTATCGAAACTTCCAATCTCGGACTCAGCACCGGAGTCATCACCAAGAGTTTGCTGGGCAAGGCCCACACCGTGATGGCCGAAGGTGGCATGGCGGCGGCACTCGGCAATGTCGATTCTCGCGACAGCTGGAAGATTCACTTTCGCGACACGATGCGCGGCGGAAAGTTTCTTAACCAGTGGGAGATGGCGGCGATCCATGCCCAGGAAGCCCCCGACCGAGTGCGCGAACTGGAGGACTGGGGAGCGGTCTTCGATCGCACCCGTACCGGACTCATCAATCAGAGAAACTTCGGCGGCCATCGTTACCCACGACTGGCTCACGTCGGAGACCGCACCGGCCTGGAACTGATCCGGACGTTGCAGGATCACGGTATTCACCAGGGGATGGAAGTGCACATGGAGTGCATCGGCATCGACCTGTTGAAGGATGGCGGCAAGATCGCCGGCATGCTCGCCTACTGGCGAGACACCGGTCGCTTCGTGGTGTTCCGCGCCCCCACTGTCATCTTCGCCACCGGCGGAGCGGGCAAGGCGTGGCGTGTCACCTCCAACTCGTGGGAATATTCGGGAGATGGCTACGGCATGGCGGCGCGCGCCGGAGCCGAGTTGCTCGACATGGAGTTCACCCAGTTTCACCCGACCGGCATGGTCTGGCCCCCTTCGGTACGAGGCACCCTGGTGACCGAAGGAGTGCGTGGAGAAGGTGGAATCCTCACCAACTCCAAGGGGGTTCGATTCATGTTCGACAACATCCCCGAGAAGTTTGCCACCGAAACCGCCGACACCAAGGAAGAGGCGCAGCTCTGGCTCGAAGGCGATCGCGAGGCACGCCGTCCTCCTGAACTGCTGACCCGTGACGTGGTGGCCCGCGCCATCATGCGCGAAGTGAAGGCGGGTCGCGGCTCCGAACATGGCGGCGTCTACCTCGATATCAGCCATCGCAACAGCGACTTCGTCAAGCGCAAGCTGCCTTCGATGTATCACCAGTTCAAGGAACTCGCTGAAGTCGACATCACCGCCGAGTCGATGGAAGTGGGACCCACCCTGCACTACTACATGGGTGGAATCCGCGTCGATGCCACCAGCCAGATGACCAAGATTCCGGGACTGTTCGCTGCCGGTGAGTGTGCGTCGGGTCTGCATGGGGCGAATCGACTCGGAGGCAACAGCCTCTCCGACCTAATCGTGTTCGGAGCCCGCGCCGGACTCGGCGCCAAGGCGTATCTCGATTCGATGACCTCCACCGCACCTGCGGTGCAACAGGAACAGGTCCACGGGCAGATGCGAGAAGTCATCGACTTTCTCAATCGCGAAGATGGCGAGAACCCCTACGTCGTGGTCGACGACCTCCAAACCATCATGGAAAACCATGTCGGCATCGTGCGCGATGGCGCAGAGTTGGAGGAGGGGATCGAGAAGTTACAGCAGCTCAAGAAGCGTGCGTCTGCGGTCAAGGCACATGCCACCAGTCAGTACAATCCCGGCTGGAACACCTGCATCGACCTGCGCAACATGATCCTATCTGCCGAGGCCACTGCCCTCTGCGCTTTGCAACGAGAAGAAAGCCGCGGCGCACACACCCGCCTCGACTTCGAGGGCGAACGTGAAGAGGGGCTAACCTACAATAGCGTCGTGCGGCTGGTCGATGGCCAAGTGGAAGCGCGCAAGGATGCGAGATCGGATCCACCGGCGGACCTCGCGGCCATCGCTCACTCATCGCTGGAAGATTTGGAGGGCAACCGTGCCTGAAAGAACCTTTCGCATCTGGCGTGGCAATCAGGAAGACGGTGGCGATTTCGTCGATTACTCCATCGACGTACAACCGGGAATGGTCGTGCTCGACTGCATCCACGAGATCCAGAAGCAGCACGCCCCCGATCTCGCCTGTCGCTGGAACTGCAAGGCGGGCAAGTGCGGATCGTGCAGCATGGAGATCAACGGCAAGCCGGCACTCTCCTGCATGACCCGCATGAATACCTTCGAGGCCGATGAAACCATCACCGTCCAGCCGTTGAAAACCTTCCCGGTAATCCGCGACCTGACCAGTGATGTGTCCTGGAACTACCAGCAGAACAAACGCATCCGTCCGTTCGCCCCACGCCCGAGAGATCCCGATGGCGAACACCGCATGATGCAGGAGGATGTCGACCGGGTGCAGGAGTTTCGCAAGTGCATCGAGTGCTTCCTGTGTCAGGACGTGTGTCACATCCTACGCGACCGCGAGACGGAACAAAACTTTGCCGGCCCGCGCTTCATGATCAGACTCGCCAGCCTCGACATGCATCCGCTCGACACCGACGATCGGATCCAAGAGGTCCGAGACGAGAGCGGCTCGGGCCTGTGCAACATCACCCGCTGCTGCACCGAAGCGTGCCCCGAGCACATCGGCATCACCGACAACGCCATCATCCCGCTGAA
>JAPKAM010000134.1 GCA_028825265.1 Planctomycetota bacterium | reverse complement strand
CACCGATCCCCGGCGGCCACTTCATGATCCTCAAGGCGATGGTCAACTACACCGGCCGTACTTCGATGGAGATTGGCGTCCGTGTCGAGGGGGAGGACCCTTTCACCGGAGAGATCATCCACACATCGAGTGCCTACCTCACCTTCGTAGGCCTCGACGACAGCAAGAGACCCGCCGAGGTTCCTGAAATGGTCCCCGGCACCGATGATGAGAAGCGCCGCTTTGAGGAAGCCGAAGAACGTGTCAATCACCGCCGAGCCAGTCGACGCGACTGATCGGCAAGAGCGGGACAGATTCCTCCACACTCTCCAGATGCCCTCGAGGCAGCAGTGGCGGTGACGCCCGATCTTCGGATCCATTGCGCCCCGATTATTGCTCGGGAGATCCTGCAGATCCCAACCACTGGACGGACCTGACCCGTCCCGCCCGTGGCACCGTCCTACATGGCAGTGTTCATCCATGGGAGTTTTGTAAGCGATGGGCAACAGTTTGTTGTCGAGACACCTAGGATTCACGGCTATTGACCCCACTGTACAGTGAGTCGTGAATTGTAGTATTGTCAGGAATGACAGTTCACAGGCAATGCGTGAAGTCCCGTATTCGTGTGCCATTGGGTGAATCAGTGAGATGTATGAAATATTGGAACTTACCTGACTATGAATGAAGTTCTGCCGATACTCCATTTGTAACCTACTACCATTGTGACAATACTGTACATACGCAATATCATGAGTATTGTTTAACCCAGATCCTGGGATACGAAACCCGGATGCAATGCGGCTATTAGTGTGAGTGCAGGAGGAGAGAACCACTCTTGTCGGGTGCGAAGACTGAGTTGCCAATATTACTGGTGTGTTTGTTTATATTTATTATTCGAGGAGGAGGAGTTATGGAACTTCGATTTCAATGGTCCCATCTATTCATGACCATTGCCGCCCTGTGTGTTGTCACTTCAATGATCGTGGGGGATCCACCAGAGTCTGACCCATCTCACTATGGTCCGCTGATCATCGGGGACTTGCCCGAAGGCCTGGAACATACCAATCATGGCGCCTTCGATGGTAGTTCAGTGGCAGCAGTGTATGCCAACAATGTGCTCCAGCCGGATGACCTTCAAGGCGGTGGCTTTGATATCCCAACGGGTGGAATGCCTAGCCCGCTCTTTGGAGCACAGGAGTT
The DNA here is from genome assembly GCA_028825265.1 of Planctomycetota bacterium. Lineage (GTDB taxonomy): Bacteria > Planctomycetota > UBA8108 > UBA1146 > UBA1146 > QNYK01. The sequence goes on along the minus strand of JAPKAM010000134.1, from coordinate 4,711 downwards.
CGATCAGAAGTTACTCCGTTTCGAGGAGTTTGGTTCTTCTCCCCTGGTGGATACTCCCCAGTTCGCCCTCGACGAGGCCGGGAATGTGGTTTTCGAGACGGATGCAGATGGGTTGCTGGTGCTGGATGCCGATGGACTTCCCATTCCTGTTCTTGCAGCTTTCCTTCCGTTGCCAACAGGGATCGATGCTCAATCCTGTCCTGATGAACAGGCACTGGTTAATTTTATTGCTCAACCGATGAACCCGATGCCCACTCGAACCTCCAATACTCATGCCCAGAACCAGTGGAAAACACAGATCGAGAGCTTCATCGGACGCACATGCCCGGAGATGCCCTGCGAAGGAAGACCTCCCGGAGAAGGGTGGTCGCACCAGCGCTGGGATGAGTTTCCCCCCAAGCAATTCTTCCAGACATCGATGACCGGAGCGCGCAACAACGGTGGCTCTCGAGATGCTCTTCAGGGACATGGCTATGGCTATGGCGAGATGGAAGATGAATCAGGAAATGCCCTCCCGGCGCTCGACGGCCTCGGGAATGTGATCTACCAGACAGACGACTTTGGCGAGTTCGTTTACGAGATGGATGAGGATGGCAATTACCTTTGTGAGACCGATGAATTCGGAAACCACTTGTACGAGCTCAATGCTCTCGGGGAGCCGATATTTGAAGTGGACCAGGATGGTTTGCTGGTTCTCGATGCAGACGGCTTACCGATTCCCGTTCCTGTCCTGATTCCGGTACCGGAACTGGCCACCAATGGCAGTGAATTCGGACCCGATGGACTGTACTACAACACTACTGGATTGCTCGGTTTTGATGGCCAGGCGCTTGGTACCGAGTGCCGGTTCCATCCAGCGTTTCCTCCGCAAGTTGAATCCGCACTCTGGACCTTTGACGGCACTTTTCCTCCGAAGCTGTTGAAAGCCCGTTACGGAGAGCCTGTGGTGATGAGAATCCACAATGCGCTTCCGATCGATCCGGCCGCAAATCGTGGATTTGGGCTTCACACCATCTCCATTCATGAGCACAACGGCCACAATCCGGCAGAGAGCGATGGCTATATGAACGCCTTCTTCTTTCCGGGCCAGTTCTACGATTACCGCTGGCCGATGGTGGTTGCCGGCCACGACACCATCAATACCGAAGCGACGGATCCACGATGCGGTTCTCCCGATGGCAACGGTGGAATCAACATGATTCCTGGCGACTACCGGGAAATCATGAGCACCCACTGGTTCCACGATCACATGATAGATTACACGGCTCAAAACGTTTACAAGGGCAACGCTGCGATGATGAACTATTACAGTTCACTCGATCGTGGCAATGAAGGCCTGATTGATGAAGTGAATCTCAGGTTCCCCAGTGGCACAGCATTGGACTGGGGAAACCGCGACTACGATGTGAACCTGGTACTCGCCGACAAGGCATGGGACGATGAAGGCCAGCTCTGGTTCAACCCATTCAACGTCGATGGCTTCATGGGCGACAGGATTCTCACCAACTGGCAGTACAAGCCATACATGGATGTCCGAGCCAGAAAGTATCGCTTCAGAATTCTCAATGGATCCGTCTCGCGTTACATGAAGATCGCTCTGGTCAAGCAGGACGGAACACCAGTTCCTTTCCACATGATCTGTAATGATGGAAACGTCATGGAGCACGCCGTGGCCTTCGACGGCACGCTTGGAACTGAAGTGGGGATTCTGCCCACCCAGTCGATTGCAGAGCGTTATGACATCGTCATTGATTTCAGCAATTTCGTTGAAGGAGATGTGCTTCACTTCGTCAACGTGCTCGAACACAAGGGAGGAAGAAGGCCAGAGCAGGCGATTCCTCTCGAGGATGTCATCTCAGGAGCCTATCAAGCGATCGATGACGGCGATCAGTGGATCGGCGGAGATCCTTGTGTCGGTAAGTTCCTTGAGTTCCGCGTAAAGAGCTATGATGGCGAAGACCTGAGTATGAATCCCCAGGACTATGTCGTTGGTGGCAAGAAGATGATCCCACTGAGGCAGCCGACTCAGGAGGAGATTGACAATGCGATCCACCGTACCTTCACATTCGGAAGAAGTTCAGGTACCGATGGTGCCCCGTGGACAGTCAAGACCGATGGTGGAGCAGGGCTGACCGCAGATGCACGGCGATTGAGTGCCGCTGCAAGCCAGGGCCAACTCGAAATCTGGCACATCGAAAATGGTGGAAATGGCTGGAGCCATCCAGTTCACATTCACTTCGAAGAAGGCATCATTCTCAGCCGGGGTGGAGAAGCGCCGCCCGAGTGGGAACGCTGGGCCAGGAAAGATGTTTACCGAATTGGCCGCATGCCTGATAGCACAAGTAGCGTGGAGATCGCACTAAGATTCCGTGAGTTCGCAGGCAGCTACATGGAACATTGCCATAACACGCAGCATGAGGACCACGCGATGCTAGTCAGGTGGGACATCGAACATCCAGGTCAGGTGTTACTGATGCCCACTCCATTACCCACCTACGAGGGTGTGGAGTACGTCGACACGGTAGCACTCTCCACTTTCCGGACCGGAGATGGATTCGGCCCACAGGTACTAGGATTCACCGGCGTCGGTGCTGAGAATCTCGGCTCTGGTGTTGACTCGGGAGACATCAGTGGTCATGGGCTCGGTGTCGGTGTCGGAGGCGGTCCAGCTCCCGGCGATCCCCTCGATGACGATGACGACGATGATGACGATGACAATGATGACGATGATGACGATGACGATGACGATGACGATGACAATGATGACGATGACGATGATGATGACGACGATGACGACGACGACGACGATGACGACGACGACGATGACGACGATGATGACGGTGATGACGATGATGAGGACGAAGAAGAGGAAGACGATGACAACTAAGAAAAACTATCCAACTCCTGGGGGCCTCTACGCCCTGTTGCTCGGCTTTTTGGCCTCATTGGTGCTCTTTGCAGCCCCGGCGGTTTTCGCGCAAGTAGACCCATCGAGTGATCCCCGGCTTGGCGGGAACCGGTGGGGATCTCAGTACTTCCCAAATGTGGAGTTGAAAACTCATACGGGCGAGACGGTGAGATTCTTTGACGATCTCATCAAGGACAAGGTCGTGGTGATCAACTTCATCTACACCGAGTGCCCGGATGCTTGCCCGCTGGAGACGGCACGGCTGACAGAGGTCTATGAGATTCTTGGAAATCGAGTGGGTGACGATGTGTTCTTCTACTCGATCAGCATCGACCCGGAGACAGATACTCCAGAGGTTCTTGCAGACTATGCAAATCGCTATCAAACCGGTCCAGGTTGGTTATTCCTGACCGGTGTGAGCGAAGAGATTGAACTGCTACGTCGCAAACTCGGACTGTACATCGATGAGATCAATAAGGATCCCAAGGACCACAATCTGAGCATGATCATCGGGAATCAGAGATCCGGTCGTTGGATGAAAAGATCCCCTTTCGAGAACCCCTACATTCTTGCCAATGAAATAGGGTCCTGGTTGCATAGCTACAAGAAGAAGAACGAGAACCAGAATCTCAACAGCTATGACGGAGAAATCCCTGAGCTTCGGAAGTTGACTCAGGGAGAGAGCCTCTTTCGTACCCGATGTTCGGCCTGTCACAATATTGGTCTGGGTGATGGCCTGAAACGAACGGGCCCGAATTTACTGGAAGTCTCTGAACGAAGAGAACCGGAGTGGCTCAGACGCTGGATTCAGGAACCCGATGTGATGATCCAGGAAGAGGATCCGATCGCCTTGTCGCTGTTCGCAGCATACAAAAAGGTCCAGATGCCGAACATGGAACTCAATGATCATGAAGTTTCTAGTGTGATCGAATTCTTGAAGGCGGAAAGCCGCAGAGTCTCAAAGATGGAGTCTGTAGAGGCATTGATGGCCCAGATCGATGCAGAGATTCCTGATTGTTGTCAGAAGAACGAGGGTGCGGTTCTAGATAAGAGTGATGACATCGAAGACGTTGGCCCACCGGAGGAGTCAATTGCATTGGTAGAACTTCCCCCTGTTCCTGATCGGGGAGATAGGGCGAAAGCCGAGGCCTTGAAAAAGTCGCGAAGTTCGATGGTACTGGTCTTCGGCTGTGCTTTCGGCTTCATGGCGATCGTAGCTCATCGGAAGAAAGCCTGAACAAGACGGATTGAGCTTTTACTTGATATTCAGTTCTCTTGAGAAAGAGGGTCTGACCGCAGCGGCGGTCAGGCCCTTTTATTAATTGGAAACAGAGCATCTTCCAGATGGAAAAATAATTGATGTTGCAGCGGAAATCTCCATGCAAGCCGTTGAGTGTCCTGTCCTGCTCAGGGACAGGCGTTGAAACTGGCGCAGCCGAGCAGCGGGGTCCCGGGGTCATTGCCACAATCGGGGAAGGGCGCCGGAGGTGCAGGCCCCAGTCCATTGATGTAGTTGAGCAAGTACAGAGCATCGGCAAGATCGATCCCGAGATCGCCGTTGGCATCGGCAGCCTCCATGCACTGTGGAATCGATCCCTGGTTGAACAGATAGGCGAGACTGAAGATGGGATCGGCTATGTTGATGTTGCCGTCGCCATTGCTATCGCCGCGCAGATAATCTCCATCGAAGATGCTGAAGCAATTCAATGCAGGTGAGTAGGACTGCCCACCGACGACGATCTCCGTCTCGGCCACCGAGCAACTACCGCTACTGCAGGGGGGGATGTCGCAGAAACACAGTTC
>JAPKAM010000032.1 GCA_028825265.1 Planctomycetota bacterium | reverse complement strand
TGATGGGGCTCGATCCAAATCGGCTCACCTATTTCCATGCCGGACTCGATCGAAAACTGGTCGGATTCGAAGATGAACAACCGATCTGGAATGCGATCTCCTGAGCAAAGGGAGTCATCTCCGCTTTGATGGTGATTCAGGTCTGGGCAGTCGGCGGGTGCTGTTGTAGCGCTGTGAACGACAGTATCATTGCTGGTAAGGGCCGAAGGAGGTCATCATGCCAGTTTCAGATTCTCGATCATCTCTCCTGTTGCAATGCGGTTGCTTGTTGCTGCTGTTCCTTACCCTCCCCACTTTCTGCCAGGCGCAATTCACTCCAACCCTGTCCACCACTCTCGATAATCTCGATTCAGGGCAAGCGAGTGGATTCATCCAGGATGGGTTCTTCTTCGAGGGTCAAGAGGGGCCCTCTTCGATGCTGATCCAATTCGACCGCGGCTCCTTCGACTTCTCCGGATATGCTCCAGGACAACTGGTGGGAAGTCTGGTCGTCGAGGTCTTGGTCAGTGTAATTTTCGTCACCATCTCAGGGGACATCATTGCGGATGTTCAGGTGACCTCGGTCGGTCCCGATACGATGCAGGCGATCGCAGTCATCACCGACATCACGGGAAATGTTTCGGCAGGTCTCTCGCTGCTGGGGATTGATCTCAACATCGGCGATACCGCATTCGATGTGCTCTATACCGATCTTCCCGGAGACACCGGAGCCACCATGAATGTCACCGACGCAGGATCCCTGCCGCTGAGTGGCAATCTAGATTTCGACATTCCACTGACCTGGACAACTGCTCCCATTCTCACTCACTCCCCCTTCGGAGGAGATCTCGTCGTCGAAACGCTACTCACCTCGACGACTGGCATCGAGTCCTCCTTCAACGAGGTCTTCCCGCTCAGTGGGGGCGCTACTCCGGATCAGTTCAATCGAGGCGACGCCAACCAGGATGGTGGTTTTGATATCAGCGACCCGATCTCCATGCTCGGTTTCTTGTTCAACAACGGCACCGTTCCTTGCGTACTGGCCTGTGACGCCAATGACGATAACGGGGTCGACATCGCAGATGCGGTCTTCTGCCTGAGCGCACTCTTCGGCAGCGGAGCTCAGCCTCCCGCTCCCCATGGTGCATGTGGGGATGATCCGACTCCTGGATTACTGACCTGTCTCCAGCAAAACAACAACTGCCCCTGATTCGTCGGGCATGGGGAGGTGAACATCGAACATTCTCCATCGGATACAACGATTCTGTGCCGTGGGGTTCTGCTGGCATTGCTGGCGATAGCCACTCCCTGTTCAGCGCAGTTCGACCCATCGGTAACCACATCCTTCGACAACCTGCAGGGCGGTTTCGCGAGTGGGTTCAGTCAGGACGTACTCTTCCCCGAGGGCAGTGAAGGACCCACCAGCCTCGTGATTCAGTTCGATAGAGGCTCCTTTGATTTCACCGGCTTCGTTCCCAGTCAGCAGGTCGGCGCAGTCGTCTTCGACATCCTCATTCAAACTCCTGTCGTCATCGTCGCCGGACAGATCATCGCCGAGGTTCAAATCAGCACGGTCAGTTCCGATACGATGAGTGCGATCGCAATGGTCACAGAGATCACCGGAAATGTTGCGGCGGGTCTTGCACTGCTGGGGTTCCCCAACCCAACAGGTCAGGTAGCATTCGATGTTCTCTTCACTGACTTGCCTGATGACACCGGCGGCATCATGAGTGTCACAGATGCGGGTAGCCTGCCCTTGACTGGAATTCTAGATTTCGATGTCCCACTGATCTGGACCACCGAGCCGATTTTCAGACACTCGCCGACAGGTGAAGACCTTGGGGTCAATACCATCTTCACATCCACAACGGGTGCTGTTGTCTCATTCGATGAACTGTTCCCAGTTGCGGATTCTCTGGGACCGGAGTTCCAGCGCGGGGACTGCAACACCGATGGCTCTTTCAACATCGCAGACGCCATTTTTTCACTGGATTCGCTCTTTGGCGGTGGAGTGGATGGCAGTTGCGGCGACGCATGCGATTCGAACGATGATGGGAGCATCAATATTGCCGATGCAATCTTCACCCTCGCTGCATTGTTCAATGGAGGCACGATGCCAGATCCTCCCACCCCTGGCTCATGCGGTTGGGATGAAACCAACAACGACACTCTCTTCTGCGCGGTGTACAACGCCTGCTGATCCTGAGACCATCACATCCGCTTCACGGCACATTCCTGTTCCTGATGGAGAATCAGGGGCAGACAGAAAATGAGTCGCAACCACCGATAGTTCCCGCCGGGACACCACAGTCCGGGTAGGGAAACTCTGGTGGGGTTCCACCCTGAAAGATGAAGCTCAACTCCCCGATCACATCCGATAGATCCAGCAGTTCGTCACCGTTGAAATCGAAAGCTGCCACGCAATCGACCTGCGCAGTTGCAAACAGATACTGCAGCATCCAGACCGGGTCGGAGATATCCATGCCGCCATCCTGATTTACATCACCTCGGATGAAAGCACTGCCCTGACAAACGTCGAGAACCCCATCCCCGTTCTCATCCGGTCCCTGGCACTCGTCTGGAATACCGTCGAGATTGCAATCAGTAGAGGTACCCGAGGCCAGGTCCACAGAATCGGCAACGCCGTTGCCATTGCAGTCGGGCGGTGGTCCCTTGGAGATGCTGAATACATCCTCATAACTACCATCGCTTCGAACCATCGTGGCTCCGAGGTTGGATCCGGAAAAGTTGAGCGCCAGTGACCCGAGTACCGATCCTGAGTAATACATTGCCGGGTGATCCAGCGATCCGCTTCCCACCGTGCCGCTCGATCCCATGACGATGTACACGGTACCCTGATTCGGCGACGAGTCCTTCTGGTACCCTCCGTCTCCGAGCGGGTCTCCGTTACCACCATCAACGATGTGGAGTGCGGGGTTCCAGGTTCCACTGTTGCCATCGTGTCCGTCGATCAGAAACGATCTTTCGTAAACATGGCTATGCCCCGACAGCACCAGGTCACAACCTCCTGCCTCGAGGATGGGTAACGCATTCTCTCTCATATCTCTCATCCGACCGCCACTGTCAGCCACTTGGTCCGAATCGTGGGTCCCCTTGGTGTAGGGAGGATGATGAAAGAAGGTCACGATCCAATCCTGAGCAGTGCTCGCGAGGTCGAGTTCAAGCCAGGTCAACATCGGCGCACTTGTAGAGAGGTCCGATCCTTCCGAGTCGAGACAGATGAAGTGCGCATTACCAAAATCAAAGGAATAGAACGCTTCTGTCCCGGAAGCGACTCCCCCAGAGACTCCATCGGTCGGATTGGTTACCAGTCCGTAGTAGACCGAAGGCATCGTTTCGTGGTTTCCACGTGTCGAGGCAAACGGTGTCTGGATCAACATCTGCTGGTAAACATTGAAGAACGCAGCCTGATACTGGGCATCGGTGCCAGAGAGATAGGCGTTATCCCCCAGCAATAACCACAGATCAGTGTATGTCGAATCCGAATAGGAATAGTAAGCATCTCGCACAAGTGCCTGGCTGCTATTTGCGGTTCCGAAATCTCCAATCGCCCACACACTGAAAGGGGTCGCAGATCCCGGGATGGGAGAAGTTTCGAAGAAGTGATTTGCGGAATCGCCTGCCAGGTCCTGGTCTGCCGTACCGATGGAATAGTAATAGCGGGTATCTGGCATCAAGCCAGTCAGCGCAACCTCATGGTCGATGGTAGTGGTCGATGTAGATACGGAACCTGTCAATGAACCTGCTTCGACCCCGAAGCGCACGCTACTGGTCGTTGCCGTATCGGTTCTCCATCGGACCGTGATCGAATCAGCTGTGACCCTCTGAAGATAAGGACCGCGCAGCACAGATGCTGGAGGCGGCGCACCTTCATTGATGACGACCGTGAGTTTCGGTCGCTCTGTTGTCTGAGTCGCCTCGCTACTTCGCAACACTGCTCCATTAGTTCCGCCGGTCGGCCGGAAAATCCAACCGCGGTTGCTGGCCGGGTTGACCGCCCATTGTTCGATACTGTGCAGTACATCGATGGACTGCGGCCCGGTAGCACCGAGTGCGGACCCGACCTCTAATCCATAATCTTCAGATTGCACGCCAGCAGCGGCTCCAAAACTGTTGAAAGTAGTCGGAGACGGTGGAGACCAGTCGACCTCGATCTCATTGACCGTCGCCGCATCACCGGGGTCAATCGAGGTATAGGAGAGAGTTGCGGATGTGATCACGTCTGAAGGCTGAATCTGCCCCTGCAGTGACCCGAAGATCTCATCAAACCGGATGATCAGGAAGTTCTGTCCCCCGGCATCGGAACCATCCCACTCGATCACCGAATTGGTGTCATGATTCGCATTTCCCACCGCACCCTGCAGCCATGTATCGGTGGTCTGACTGTGGCTATAAACCCCCTCCTGAAATGTAAGGGTGTCTGCATGCAGGAATGATGTGAACGGCAACAGCAATGATCCGAGGATGAATATGGGAGTGGTACGCATGGGGTAGGTACACCTTCCCGAGTTCCAATGCAGTTTGAGTTTGCCTCGCGATCCAGTGGAACTCCGCTCGGTTCACTGGTCCGCAGTTCACCGGTCCGCAGGAGTCCACGGATGCGGAAGCCCTCCATCGAGGCCCCGAAACCCCAGCAGTAGATAAAGGAATTCGAGGGCCATCAAGTGAGCACCCGCCACGTTGGTAATGGAAAAGAGGTCGAGAGAATCGTCGCGCCGTTGGGTAGTCAACCATGATCTCGCCAGTGCGCCTTTGGCTCGTACTGTTCAGTACACTGGGCGACATTTCAATCGGTTGAAAGTAGAGGCTGTTAACCTATGAATCTGATGTACTTCCATCGTCACCAGTTTCGCAGCGGCATCGAAGCCATCCGTTGGGCACTCGATTCTCTCTTGCCAGAGACCTTCTCCGGTCAGTTCCACTGCTGTTGAGAGAAACGGCTGCTCAGAGAACGGGTGTGCTCAGAAACAGGTGAGCGCATCATCGGTTGGATCGGGGCCAGGAGCGGGGAACGGTGGTGCAGGAGGTGCACCTCCGCTGAAGAGGTAACCGAGTACGCTGATCGCATCGGCGATATTGATATTCCCCGAATCGTTGGAGTCGACCGCGTCTGGACAGATCGGAGCGATTCCACTGACAAACAAGTAGTCGAGAGTTGTGATCACATCACCAAGATTGAGGATCTGATCCTGATTTGCATCTCCTCGGAGGAAGATCGGGGCCGTCGACCCCACATCCACCAAACAAGACGCTGGACCCGACTCGAGTCCATCCCTCAATGCGAGCAAGACATACTCACGATTCCCCGCAACAGCACCGCTGTCGAGGAAGGAAACTCCTTGTCCCGGCTGGATCGTAAGCAGTGCCCCATCGCGATAGATCTCGATCACGTCATAATCCAGATTTCCATTGACCCACGAGATCTGAACTCCACCGGGATCATCGACGCAGGTCAAATTGTTCACCGGAGATGGAAGCGTAGAGACTGGAGAGTTGTCAGAGATGCAGGTGGATGGAGTACTCTCGAGGCCGCCTCGAATCGACGTGACGGTGTATTCCAGCAAAGCCTGTGGAGCAAAAATGTCGGTGTACTGGGTGATGGATCCAGACAGATTGGTGACAAAGACACCGTTCCTGGTCACCTGGATCAGATCATAATCAGGAGCACCGAGAATCCATGAAAGATTAACACCTGCCGGATCCGCGACACAGGTGAGTGATTCCACCGGCGGCGGGGCGGTGACCACAGGTGAGTTGTCAACCTGACACGAGACGGGAATGCTCGTGAGCGAAGCGCGAATCGCAACGATGCTGTAGTCGAGCAGCGTCTGAGGAGCCAGGTTGTCGATATAACTGGTCGCTACACCGGCGAGGTCGATCAGAACTGCACCGTTCCTGGAGATCTGGATCTGGTCGTAATCCATATTCCCCAGCGTCCAGATCAACTGGATCGATCCCGCGGTGAGGGTGCATTCCAGACCCACAATCGGATCAGGTGGAGTCGACGGCCCTCCGCCGAGAAGATCGATGACGAGGTTTTGATCCGAGTTCATGACCACCGCAGGAAGGGTGACAGGACTCAATCCACTTCCTGGAAGGGGTGTGGCGGTCACATCATAGGTTCCTGCGACCTGTCGAAGAGCGAATGCACCCAGTCCATCCGAGTCATTTCCGTGGACATACATCTGCTCCCCTGTGTTGCTATCGATGAGATCAATTTCCACTTCACCCACCGGGGTGGTCCCTGCCAGAACCGTTCCAGTGATGGCGATCCCATCGGGCACCATAACGCTTCCCAGATCGACATTGTTCGCCACGTTGACCCCTTCGATCACCAGAGGAGCGGCACCACTCGAGAATTTCGGCCTGAAGGCGATGTCATAGACCTCTGGTTCTACCTGGACGGAGAAAAATCCCGAAGAATTGGCATTGTCATGGGCAGTGGGAATTTCTACTCCCGTGGCACTGATGTAAAAGTCCAGATCGGTCTCCGGAACCGACTGCCCCGAGGAATTGATCACCTCTCCACTGACAGAGAAACCATTGGGCAGGGTCAGGACTCCAAGATTTGCGCCACCCACCGGGATCGAGATCGGCGTCAGGATCGACACCAGGGTAGAGCCCTGAGGAGGATCGATTTCCAGCTGGAAATCTCCAGCGGGTGCCAACACGCTGAAGACCCCAGATCCACTGGTGTTATCTCCCGGCGTGAGAATCTTGTCTCCCGTGATGGGATCTCGAACATCGATGTCGCCTGCGACCACCGGAAATCCGCCCCCATCGAGAACGGTTCCCGTCAACGTGTAGCCATTTCGCAACACGACGTCACCCACATCGATGTTGGAAAACAATGCTCGATCGGACAGCAGGACCGGCACCAACGGAACCGAACTACTGGCTGGGTCTGCGACGAATCGCACATCCCAGAATGCGGGGAAAACCTTGACCAAGAATTCCCCAGCGGCATCCGTTGTATCTCCGGAGAATAGCGTTGCCTGACCGCTGACAGGATCAAAGAAATCGAGGTCCACCATTTCCAGCGGTTGCCCCAGTTCAGTCACAACACGCCCGGTCACGATTCCGGCATCCGTCAGTTCGATGCTTCCGAGGTTCGTAGTACCGGAGAGGGTCACCGTCTGGAGAGTTCGATCGAAAAATGGGTCCGCTGCGGCTACCTGAAATGTAATGTCAAAGAAACCGGAGGGAACTGACTGACAGATCGCCAGTGAGAAACTTCCATTGGCTAGGGTGAAATCCTGACTCAGAGTCATCGGCTGGCCGGTCGAGAGTTGGGTGATATCGATGTCGACCCCACCGACTCCCTGTCCGTTGCTATCGACCACCACACCAGAGATCACCCAGGATGCAGGAGTACATTGAGCGGTCAGATCCCCTGCGCCAGCCCACAATACGGCCAGTATCAGGTACACACCGCAGACACAATTCTTCACGACCACCACTCCTCTTCGAATTCCGGACAATTCCACAGATTGCCCGGGAAACCCACTGAAACTTGACACACAATCCTTACTATACCGGACACGAGGCCAGCGTCCGCTAGAATTGTCGTATCGGCCAATCCAGATGACCTTCAAGTCTTGATGGGGATGGAATCAATTGATCAAGTATCTCGGATCCAAGCGGGTGCTGATCCCGGCCATCTCGACCCTACTCAGGAACATTCCTGACTCTTGTAGCGTCCTCGATCTGTTCAGCGGAACCTCGAGAGTCGGCTGTGCCATGAAGTCCATCGGTTGGAGAGTGGTCTCCAACGACTGGAATCACTATGCCCGAACACTGGCCATGTCTCATGTAGTGTTCGACCCCGATCGTCTCGAAGAAGCGACAAAAGTACTCGATCATCTACGCCAGGCCGCCCCGATCGATGGTTGGTTCACTGAAACCTATTGCCGCAAGAGCCGGTATTTCACCCCAGAAAATGGCGCTCGCATCGAAGGGATTCGGCAAGCGATCGAACAACTGGATCTGGATGATGAACTCAGGTGCGTTGCTCTCACCTCCTTGATGGAAGCGGCTGATCGAGTCGATTCGACGGTCGGAGTCCAGATGGCCTATCTCAAAGCTTGGGCTTCACGAGCACTTCAACCGCTCCAGTTGCGAGATCCAAAACCCATCCCGAGGAGCCCTCATGGCAAGGCCGAGGTCCACCGACTCGAGGCGCGCGAGGCTGCTGCAACGCTGGAAGCCGATGTGGCTTACCTCGACCCGCCCTACAACCAGCACAAATACCTCGGCAACTACCACATCTGGGAAACCCTCGTGCTGTGGGATCAACCGGAGGTTTACGGCGTGGCATGCAAGCGGATCGAATGCCGATCGAGAAGGAGTGATTTCAACTCTCGCCCAGGAATCCGTACGGCGATGGAGCAGATGGTCCAGCAGTTGTCCGTTCGCTTCTTGCTGGTCTCGTTCAATAACGAGGGATACATCGATCGATCAGAGATGGAGCAGATTTTGTCGAGCCGTGGTCCAGTCCAGACCCTATCACGGCCGCATCCTCGCTATGTCGGAGCCCGGATCGGCATCCACGACCCATCGGGGCGGAAGGTCGGGAAGGTCTCTCATGTGAAGAATACCGAGCACCTGTTCCTGGTCGGCGAAGTCTCACTCTCCGATGATCTGTTACAAGAACTAGGCCTGACCAGGGAACACTCGCTTCTCTGATGGCGACGATGGGGAGCCCTGTTGTGATCCTCGCGTCACTAGAATCCCAGCAAGCTCCGGACGCGACTGACCTGGATTCGATCCGCCTTGGCGCAGTTCTGTTGCCAGCGCTGAAGCGCATTGCTCAATTTCTCATCCGGCTCAGGAACTCCATGATTCAAGAATCTCAATGCTCGCCACCCTCTTGGATCGTTCTCCAGCAAGGTGAGCCACTGCACTGCGACCACTCGAAGAAGATCTCGCGGATGCGGGTTCTTCTGTAGTTGATCCTGATGCTCTAGCAACCATTCCTTAAAGTTAGTGCCTTTCTCGAGAGTCCCCTTGTGGATCAGATCGTCGGCATACTGCTGTAGATGGGCTGCATAAGGACTCCAGTTGGGGTAGGGAGGATGATCCTTCCAGTTCTTCGCCATCTTCCTCAGTGTGAAGATACTGGCCGCCTCACAGGCCGCTTCCTCGAGCCAATGATGTGAATCGGGATCCTCATCAAATCCACACAGAATATGCGCCATCTCGTGGCCAAACTGGTAGGACATCTGCGCCCAGCGCCGCCCTTGTACTGCCAGCCGAACGCGGATGGAACCGTCGGCGGCCCGACGGTGAAGAACGATCGGTCCACCGGTGGGCTCGACTCGAATCCTTGGAAGTGATGGCGATCCCGCGGCCTTCCACAGCGGTTCAGCGGCAGAAACGAGGACCGCATGTACATCCGCCTGGGTGGCGTCCCCCCACCCTTCCTGCGCCAGTTCGATGCGCAGGTCCACAGCAAGAGCCGGTGACGCACCCCCCAGCAGCATCCAGAAAACCATCGCGCAGGCGCCCGAGCGGACTGGTGAAGTCGTCACTAGGATCCTTCCTCGACCGGTTTCTCAGGGGGTGGTGTATCTTCGCCCTGGATGTAATCCTTCGGCTTGTAGAAGTAGGCCACCACCATGAAGGCGACCGCAGTGCCCAGCATCAACCGGGTGAAGAACCAGAAGTAGGGCGCACCACGCAAGGTGGTCGCTCCACCGACGTGAGCAAGAACCTGCCCCTGGAAGGGCTGGCGTGCAATCTCCGCGGAGACGATCTTCGTTCGGGTCGGCAGGAAGTCCTCGACCGAAAGCTCCGGCTGTTGCTTCTTCACCTTATCCAGTTCCAGCTGCGCCCTGCGCCGCTCAAGCCAGGAGTACCGGGGAGTGGCTTCGGGATCCTCTTGATCCTGGCGGTCGGCCTCTTCCTGCTGGGATTGCACCGACAGGCTGGTGACTTCGACTCCAAACCAGGCATCAAAGGGCGTGTGCTGGATACCGTCTGGGCCATCGCACGAGATGATGAAGTTCTGACGGTTGATCAACTGGTAGCGCAGAGGTTTTCCCCAGGGATCCATCAACGCCTTGACGATGTCGCCTCCAGCGGAGGTGAGTGGTAATTGATCGTTCTTTTTCCAGTACTGATCGATGAGATCGAGCCCCTCTTCCAGGATTGCCGTCTCTGCTAGCACCAGACCACTCTTGCGGCCACTCTTATCGAAGTGCACCTGGATGTCATCCTTAGGATCCTCGGCCGAGAACCCCTGAAGAAACAAGATGAAGCCCTCGTCCTCTCGTGAAATGGTCATCTTGGCTTCAGAGAGCAGTCCCATCCGCTCCGGTTCAGATTCTACATCCTTGAATTCATCGGCGACTTGGATGGCCACAGCGATGGAATCGGGCACGACGATGTTGTGGTTGACCGCAGCTGTGAAGACATTGCCCAAAGAGACGCTCATCAAGAAGAGCGCCATGATCACCGACTTCATCTGTTTCGGTGCTTGGGTATAAGCGAACTCAAGCCCGGTGATGGAGACCATCACCTCGGCAGCGGTGAGGATCGCATAGGCGAGAACCTGCCAGCCGATGGATGGGCGTTGACCGTCATCGATGAGCCCCTGGGCCATCGCCACCATGGCGAAGCCTCCGACCATCACGAACAACCCGAGAGAGATCTTCCTCACCGGAGTCAGTTTCCACACTCGATCGATGGCGGGGTAGACCAAGAACTGAAAGGTCGGGATCAAGAGCAGGATCATCACAGGATTGACCGCCTGGATCTGCGATGCCAGCCAAGTCACGCCTAGCCAGTTCCGATCCATATCCTGCGCCTGGAGCACCCAGGAAGAACCGGTCTGATCGAACAGCGCCCAGAAGACCGCGATGAAGATGAAGATACTGCTGACCTTGAGCAACGATTTGAGACCCGCAGCGCTGAAGGTCTCCCGGTACCAGTCTCCCCCCCCCGCAGGAATGTGGACAAAGACATCTTTCCCCATCCAGAAGGCGACTGTGGCGATCGCCATCAGGATACCTGGCACCCCGAAGGCGAGGTGTGGGCCGTACCACTCCAGCAGCCAGGGGGTCAGCAAGGTCGACAGGAAGGCACCGGTATTGATGGAGAAATAGAACCAGCCAAAGGCCTTGGTCAGCAGGTAAGAGTTCTTGATTCCAAATTGATCCCCGACGTGCGCAGAGACACAGGGCTTGATTCCCCCGGAGCCGAGAGCGATCAGGAGTAACCCGATCCACAGCGTCTGGAACGGATCGAGAGATGCATGGATGCCCATCAGAGCGAGCACCCCATGCCCCGCACAGTAAACAAGGCTCAGCGACATGATGGTCAGGTACTTGCCGAGGAAGATGTCAGCGATCAGCGCTCCGAAGATGGGAGTAAAATAGACTGCGGTGGTGAAAAGGTGGTAATTCTCGACCGCGGTGGCCTCGGCCATAGGATCGCCGCCACCGGCCCCAGGCATCAGGTAGAGGAACTGTGTCATAAAGACGACCAGGATCCCCTTCATGCCGTAGAAACTGAATCGCTCCGCCGCTTCGTTGCCGATGATGTAGGGGATCCCCTTGGGAACCTCGGTCGTCAGGGGGGGCGTGGAGAGATAGTTCGCCGACATGGATCAACACCTCACAGATTCATTAGAATGCTTGGAGGGGAACCACAACGGCTTCCCCGAACTGTGGAAGGCGAGACCTTCCGGCTCGGGAGTGTGACAAAGGAGCCACCGGTTCGCAACAGGGTGAGCAGGACGTGGGGATCTGAACCCAGTTCAGTCGATGGCGAGTAGGTCTGAGACCACCTGGATGTACTCTTGAATCCGGAAGGGTTTCTGCAGAAAGTTCGCTGCCGGAGCGATTTCCGGCAGAATCGATCGGTCGTAGCCACTGACGGCCAGCACCTTCGAACCGCCCTCGAGGGCCGAGAGGTAGGCCAGCAACTTCTTGCCACCTTCCTCCGGCATGATCACATCGGTCACGACCAGATCGTATTCATGTTCAGCATTCTTGATCATTTCGATGGCTTCCGCTCCAGAGTTGGAGGTATCCACCTGGTAGTTCATATCCTCGAGTGCCCCTGCGGTCAGTTCGAGAATCATCGGCTCATCATCGACCAGCAAGATTCTGTGGGATTTTTTCTCGACAGTGGCTTTCGAGGCCACCAGAGGAAACAGCATTTCGAATCGAGTTCCGACCCCGACAGTACTCTGGACAGTAATCGCACCATGGGACTGCTTCATGATCCCATGCACGATCGCCAGTCCAAATCCCTTTCCCCGAATTTGATCCTTGGTGGTAAAAAACGGTTCGAAAATCTGATCAATATTCGACTCAGCGATTCCACATCCATCGTCTTCCACTGCCAGCAGTGCGTATTCTCCTGGGGGCAGTTCGTGACTCCTGCCCTTCCCGCTGGTGAGTGTTCGACCATCGATTTCGATATTAAGATTTCCCTCATGCTCCATGGCATCTCTGGCATTGTGAATCAGGTTTCTCATCACCTCCGCCAACTGAAACGAATCGACCTTGACCAGGAGATTCTTGAGGTCAAATCCACGCTTGTGGATTTTGATGTTCTTCCCGACCTCATTTTCTTCCGACGAGTTGAAGAAGTCCTGTACCCGTTCTACCAAGTCCACGACCGCGTAGCGCATCACCTGCTGACTGCTCACTGCCATCAATTTCCTGGTCAGACTGGCCGCTTGATTGGCCGCCTTCTGGATCCTCTCCGCTTCTCGCTTCGTACCTGCTAGGTCTTGCACTTGATCTCTCAGGATCCGATCAGAGCCCCCCAAGATGACGGTCAGGAGATTATTGAACTCATGGGCCATCCAACCGGAGATTCGACCGATGGCTTCCATTTTCAAAGACTTGCGAAGGATCTCCTCCAGTTTCCTGGTTTCGGACACATCGACCAGGAATCCTTGGTACTGCCCATCGAGCCCTTTATCTGCCTGCAGTTTCAGCCAGTAATATCCCGACGAAACCCTGCCAAGCCGAACCTCGATGGGATTCTTGATCGGCCCGATCGGGTCGATCAATTTTCGATCATCCGCATGACAGAAGTCGACCAGTCTCTGGCCGACCACATCCTTCGCTTCATCGCAGAACAGTTGTTTCCATGCCTGATTGGCGTAAGAAATGACACCATCGCCGTCATAGACCACAACGATGCTGGGCATCGACTCCAGAAGATTCCGATAGCGAATTTCGGAGGCCTTCAAGCGCTCTAACATTTTATTTTCGACCTGGATGTGGATCTCCAGGTCTTTTTCCGAATCCGGCACACTCACACTGAAACCCCCACTGATTCTAGAAACTGCTGAGAGGTCCACACATCTGCGTAGAGTGGAAACACATTTTCGCAATAATACTTTTGCTCAAAGGCATTTCGACCACAGGTCGCATCTTCAAGAATGGACACCTTGTAACCGAGATCATGGGCTGTTCGTCCGGCAGTGTCAACGCAGATGGAAGTCACCACACCTGCGATGCAAACACGCACCACGTTTTCAGCGGCAAGTCGACTTGCGAGATCGGTGTTGGAAAAGGCATTGAGCCCACGCTTGCCAGGAATCACTTCAATTCGATCACCATATTTATCGAACTGCTGGATGATCTCGGCCCCCTTGGTGCCGCTCTTGAACGCCTCGGTATCCTTGATCAGTTTCATGATTCCAGTCGGTTCATCCAGTTCTTCATAGTTTTCACTGAAGACGATCGGCGTATGAACCACCAGCACCGAATCGTCGTCGACCGCATCGATGATTTGGAATACATTTCCCAACATCTGATCGAGTCCTTCAGAATCCTCAATGGCGTTATGAAGGACCCCATCGGGATGGATGTAATCGTTCTGAAAGCCGATCAGCAATAGCGCCGTTTTCCCTGTTTCTGACATTTCCAGGCCCCTATTCAATTGGTCCAGATCCCGCTGGAACTGTTCTATTGCAGGGGTTCCGATCAGGGTGATCCCTGATCCACCTCCTGGATTTGGATTTCACTTCAGTAGTACAACGCCAGCCAGTCCCGATCAGATCCTGGTTCCTAGCCCGAATTTACCAATTATTTCAACCCACAGAACTCTAGCCATCGAAGAGGACGATCTGGACCATTCCTGGTCCATGAACCCCCGTGATGAGCACCCCTTCGATATCTGCCGTTTTCGAGGGTCCTGTCACGAGTGTCACACAGGAAGGGGGGTTTTTCGGTGAAATGGAGAGGTCGAAAAGATCGTCGACGATGCGGGAAGTTGGAACCAAAACCAGGTGGTTCGGTGGCACCAAGGAAGTGAGCCGAGACTCCTGATCGGACGCACTGACCATCACGGATCCAGTGCTGGCCACTGCTGCACTGGCCATGGTGATTCCGCACTCGATCCCATCGTACAAGGTGTCCAGATCGATCTCATTACCGACCACACGAATCGAAGTTTCTTGCATCGGCTCGATCAATTCCTGATCGAAGATGGGATCACTGGAGATCTGAACCGAAGAGATCTGGGCTTCTGTTAGGAAGTTCACCACTGTCGTGGCCAGTTCGGTACGCTGACAGGTAACCACCTTCATCCCGACGGCCTGGGCTCGATCGGTGAATAGTTCACTCCGGGCCCTGCTCGCATCAGCAGCCACTGGCAATGGCCGTCGAACCAGATCGTGGTCGACCTCCAGAGGTTCCACAGGTTGCAGAGTGGATCGCCCCAAAGCCTGACGAATCCGTTCGAGAAAAATCTCCCGGAGAGTGCCCTTCATCGGCTCGCCCCCCCTCGATCGTGCCACCGTTTTCGAAAACTACGGCGGGCGGGAAGGATCAAGTCCCGATCTCGCGTCCAGCCCGACAAAGGGCCTGGAGCCGCTCGTAGCCGATCGGATCCTCCGGTGAGACAACTCAGTGCGAATCGCTGAATCGAGGCGGCGACTCGATAGAAAAGAACCGAAGAGAAGACTCTCCGCAGCCACCACAGCCCGATCCTCTCCCCGAGTGTGCCTCGGCGTTTGCGGGTTTTCCGACGCAGCGCCACGAGCATGCGCGGGAGATCGATGTTGACGGGGCACGCCTCGAAACAGGCACCGCAGAGACTGGATGCCTCCGGAAGGGTGGGATTCTTGTCGAGGCCTTGCAGGAGTGGAGTGATCACGGCTCCGATCGGGCCGCTATAGACCGATCCGTAGGCGTGACCGGTTGCTTTTCGATAGACCGGGCAAGCATTCAGGCATGCACCACAACGGATACACCCGAGTGACTCCCGAAATTCAGGATCCGCCAGGATTCGAGTTCTACCGGCATCGACGAGGACCACATGCATTTCGGTCGGTCCATCTTGATCCTCCTGCCGACGAGGCCCAGTCAAGATCTGGCTGTAACAGGTCAGCGGCTGACCAGTAGCCGACCGCGCCAGCAGGTGCAGCAACAACCACAGATCCTTGAATCCGGGAACCACTTTCTCGATCCCCACCACTGCGATGTGAGTCGGCGGTGCCGACGTGCAAAAACGGCCATTGCCCTCATTGGTGCACAACACCAACGATCCGCTCTCAGCAACGAGAAAGTTGCCTCCCGAGATGCCCACATCTGCACGTCTGTATTTCTCCCGCAGATGCTCCCGGGCGATGCGAGTCAATTGCTCCGGCTCCTCGGTGTATTCGGCGCCGAGTTCTCTCACAAAAGCTCGAGCCACCGACTTTCGATCCTTGTGGATCATCGGCATCACGATGTGACTGGGAGCATCATCGTCGATCTGGATGATGAACTCACCCAGATCAGTCTCGACCGTCTCGATGCCGGCAGCCTCCAGTTGAGGAACCAGGCGCGTCTCTTCGGTCACCATGCTCTTCGATTTCACGCATAACTTGGCATTCTTCTCCCTGGCGATCTCCACCACGATTCGATTCGCCTCTTCATGATCGATGGCTAGATGAACTCTTGTCCCTGCGGCTTCCGCGCGATCGATCCAGGTTTCGATGTAATAATCGAGATGATCGATGGTATGACGCTTGATCTCTCCTGCGATGGAACGAATTTGATCAACATCTTCGCCGAATGCTTCCTTCAGCACATCCCTACGAGCCTGGTCCTTGAGGGTCGTGGCTTCTCTCACTGCCCCTTGAAGAGTCTCATCCCGCAGGAACACAGCCGCCCTGCTGCGGATGTCATGAGTTCCCCGAGGAAACAGGATCGGCTCCCCATCGACACTGGTGGGAGTGGATGATCGATTCATCAACTATTTCCCTGATCTTTAGATCTCTGGTCTTTCGATCTCTCATCTTTCGATCCCTCGTCCGACGATTGCAGTCCTAGGGCCTGACAAAACCACTCCGCCACGTGCTGGATCTGGATCGGGGTTCCGCGGCGCGAGAGCCGCCCTTCGATGTTCATCGTACAGCCGGTGTCATTGCAGAGAAGAACCGGTGCGCAACTCTCCTCCAACGCAGCACAGCGATCCTCGGCTAGCGCTCCAGAAATCGCTCCGAACTTGCTGGCAAAGGTGCCGCCAAATCCGCAACACTGCTCTTCCTGCCGCAACCGCTTCACTGCCAATCCCGGGATCGACTCGAGAAATCGCCCAGAAGCCTGAAATCGATTCAATTCCCTCAGGTGGCAAGAAGGATGCCAGGCGACCACCGATGCCGCAGTTCCCGGACCCCCGACGATTTCATCTGGAGCCAATCCCAGATCCTGCTCGATGAACTGCACCAGTTCCCGAGTTCGCTGAACCAGCGACTGCACATTCGCGGGAACCGGGGTCGCCGCCCCGAACAATCCCAGCGCATGCTGGGTGATCATCGCAGCACAGGATCCGGAGGGAGTCACGATCAACTCATCTCCCTCGAAGATCTCGGCCATCCTCAAGACGAGGGCTCTTGCGGCTTCTTCGTCACCAGAGTTCCTGTGCGCCTGACCACAGCAGGTTTGCCCCTCGGGGTAGATCACTTCGCAACCGAGATGCTCCAGTAGCAGGGCGGTCGCCTCCGCCGCACGGGGGGCGAACTGATCCGCCAAGCACGGGATAAACAGCAAGATTCGCAAGCTCTGGCCTCCTCTTCTACTGGCTCCCCCGATGAAATCGGCCCTGGAGACGGTCAACACCACAGCAAGAAGATCACCCCGAAGCGACTCTTCGGCAAGTCAGTGCATCCCTGATCCTTGACACCCCGGGCTCTCCAGAGGACTCTCATACCATCGCGGAGGGCCGCCTCCGACGTGAAATCCTGGCCGCACATTCCCGAGGAGGTGATCCGTGGCGTCCATTCAGGGCCCGGCGCTGTTTTTAGCACAATACATGGCCGATGAGGCCCCCTTCGACAGCCTCGACACCATCGTCGACTGGTGCAAGGACCTCGATTACACCGGCGTGCAGATTCCGACCTGGGATCCCCGCTGTATCGACCTCGCTCAGGCAGCCGAATCGCAAGGATATTGCGACGATTGGAAGGGCCGCCTCGAACAGAAGGAGATGGCCGTCACCGAACTGTCCACTCACCTCCAGGGGCAACTCGTTGCGGTCCATCCCGCTTACGATTCGATGTTTGACGGATTCGCTGCAGATGCAGTGAAGGGAAATCCTGCCGCTCGAACGGAATGGGCCATCGAGCAGGTCAAGAACTGCCTGAAGGCGAGCCAGCGGCTCGGACTGACATCGATGGTCACCTTCAGCGGTTCCCTCGCCTGGCCTTACATCTACCCGTGGCCACAGCGCCCCGCAGGACTGATCGAGGAAGCGTTTTCAGAACTCGCCAAAAGGTGGAAACCGATCCTTGATTATGCCGATGAGTGTGGGGTCGATTGTTCCTACGAGATCCATCCCGGTGAGGACCTTCATGACGGGGCTTCCTTTGAACGATTCGTCGATGCCGTCGACGGACACCCGCGTGCCTGCATCAACTACGACCCCAGTCATTTCGAACTGATGGCCCTCGACTATGTCGCGTTCATCGACATCTACCATGACCGGATCAAGAGTTTCCATGTCAAGGATGCAGAGCTGGTGCGCTCGGGAAGAACGGGGGTCTACGGTGGCTACCTCGACTGGAAGGATCGTTCCGGTCGCTTCCGTACCCCGGGAGAAGGCGCCATCGATTTTTCCGCCATCTTCACGGCGCTGACTCGCCACGGATTCGATGGCTGGGCAGTGGTCGAATGGGAATGCCCCTACGAGGACTCCTCGGTAGGAGCGGCCAAGGGGGCCGAGTTCGTCAATGCTCACATCATCCAGGTGACGGAGAGTTCCTTCGACGATTTTGCCGGCGGTAGCGATCCATCCGAGAATCGCAAAATCCTGGGTCTGGACTGAGGGGGATCAAATGAGTGACCGAGTTCGGATTGGAATGATTGGCGGTGGCCAGAGAGCCTTCATCGGTGCGGTGCATCGCATCGCACTGCGAATCGACGATGCCTTCGACCTGGTGGCCGGCTGCTTCGGTAGAGATCCCAACAACACAAAAATCACCGGCGAAGAACTGGGGCTCGATGCAGAGCGCTGCTATCCCACCTGGGAGGCGATGATCGAGGCGGAATCAAAACTTCCTGAAGATCAGAGAATCGAGGCGATCAGCATCGTCACTCCCAATCATCTCCATCACGCTCCGGCGAAGGCTGCGATGGAGGCGGGGTTTCATGTCATCTGTGACAAGCCGCTGTGTATCTCACAGGAGGAGGCGGATGATCTCGCCGCCACCGTCAAGAGCACGGGAATGGTCTTCGCGTTGACCCACAACTACTGTGCTTCTCCGATGGCTCGCGAAGCACGAGAGCGGATCGCCCGAGGCGATCTGGGCACGATTCGCAAGGTCTATGTCGAATACTTGCAGGGGTGGCTCTCCGATAAGTTGGAAGAATCGGGCCATAAGCAGGCCCACTGGCGTACGGATCCACAGAGATCGGGCCCGGTCGGGGCACTCGGCGACATCGGTACCCACGCCTACCAGTTACTGGAGTTCATCACGGGAATGAATGTCGCCTCCATCTATGCGAGGCTTCACACCTTTGTCGATGGTCGTGCCCTCGACGATGACGACATGGTACTGCTCGAAATGGAAAATGGTGCCACCGGAACCCTCTGTTCCAGCCAGATCTGCTTTGGTCGAGAAAATGGTCTCAGAATCCGCGTCTTCGGCACCAGTGGAGCGATTGAATGGAATCAGGAACACCCGAATGATCTGCACGTGACCGGTGAAGACGGGGCAGTGACCACGGTCCGGTGCGCCACGGGCGTGGTCGGAACGGCTTCGGCATCGCTGACTAGAACTCCAGCAGGGCATCCAGAGGGATATCTCGAAGCGTTCGGCAACATCTATAGCGCCTTTGCTCGTGCCGTCAGGGACAAGGCACAACCGATGGACCATCCCTTCCCGACCATCGAGGACGGGGTTCGGGGGATTCGCTTCATCGGTGCCGCATTGCGCTCTAGCAAAGAAGATCGCTGGATCGATATTCCCCGCCAGGAGGAACTCGCATGACCGATCGATACGCACCGAAACCAGAGGATCGCTTCACCTTCGGCCTTTGGACCGTGGGGAATCCGGGGGGAGACCCCTTCGGTCCTGCAGTGCGACCCACACAGGATCCTTGCGACCTGGTCCGGAAACTGGGCGAGATCGGCGCCTGGGGTGTCAATCTTCACGACAACGACCTGATTCCCTTCGATGCCAGTGCCTCAGAGCGAGACACCATCGTCGGCAACTTCAAGGCGGCGTGCGAAGAGAGTGGAATCGTCGTACCGATGGCGACCACCAATCTCTTCAGCCATCCAATTTTCAAGGACGGCGCCTTCACTGCCAACGATCCGAAGGTACGCGCCTTTGCTCTCAGGAAGACGATGGACGCCATCGATCTGGGTGTCGAACTGGGAGCCAAGAACTTCGTCTTCTGGGGCGGACGGGAAGGAACCGAATCGGATGCCTGTCGAGACCCGAGGACAGCCATCCAGCGCTTCCGCGATGGCATCAACTTTCTCTGTGAGTACGTCAAGGACCAGGGCTACGACCTTCGCTTCGCCCTGGAGGCAAAACCGAATGAACCGCGCGGCGACATCTACTTCCCCACCACCGGCCACATGCTGCACTTCATCGAAACCCTCGATCATTCCGAGATGGTCGGCGTCAATCCAGAAGTGGCTCACGAAACGATGGCCGGACTCTCCTTCGTTCACGCCGTCGGCCAGGCGATGGAGGCGAACAAGTTGTTCCATATCGACCTCAACAGTCAGAAGATCGGCCGCTACGATCAGGACTTTCGCTTCGGCGCTGAAGATCCAAAACAAGCACTGCTGCTGATTCGATTGCTGGAGGGCACCGCAGGGGGTGAGCGCTGGGAAGGTTCTCGGCACTTTGATGCCCACTCCTACCGCACCGAGGATATCGACGGCGTGTGGGACTTTGCCAGGGGCTGCATGCGCACTTACAACATCCTCAAAGAGCGTGCCCAGGCCTTCGATTCTGATGCGGAAGTGAAACAACTGACCGCCGAGATGGTCGACCCAGCCATCGACCCGCTACTGAAGGACTTTTCTCCGCAGAAGGTCGAAGCGTTGCGCTCCCTCTCCATCGACCACGATGCCATCGGAGCCGCCGGTATGCAGTGGGAACGACTCGATCAGATCTTGATCGAGCACCTGCTAGGTGCGAGATAGCCGCCGATTCCTGACCAAGATCAGCCGGACCTGCCAGTCGATTCTCCGGTGGATCGACTGCGGAACTCTTCAATCCAGACATCATTGTCTGGATTGAATAGATGTATTATCATCTCCTCCATCTCCCTCATCGGCCGAGTGAGAACTTCTTTCATGGGGACGCCAGATCATGAACAACAATACTGAGCCTGATCCGTCCCGGAACTTCCCTGAATTCCCGGGACATGAGGTCCTATCACTCCTCGGTGAAGGCGGATTTGGCGAGGTCTACCACTGCAGGGAACTCGAAGGCCTCGGTCGAGAGGTCGCCATCAAGGTGATTCGCCTCGGCATGGGAACCCGGGAAATTCTGGCCCGATTCGATGCAGAGATGCACGCACTGGCCAAGATGAACCATGAACAAGTCGCCCGAGTCATCGGCAGTGGGACCACCGAACGGGAACGCCCCTACTTCATTATGGAATACATCGATGGACTCACCCTCGTCGATTGGATCGATCAGTACTCCCCTTCCCTGGCTGTGCGCCTGGATGTCATGCAGCAGATCTGCGCTGGAGTTCAGCACGCACACAGCAAGGGAATCATCCACCGGGACCTGAAGCCAGGGAACATCATCGTCACCGAGCACGATGGAAAGCCGCGAGCCAAGGTGATCGATTTTGGACTGGCCAAGGCACTCTCTGATCCACTCACAGACAAGACCCTGATGACCGGAACTCACTACGTGCTCGGCACATGGGATTACATCAGTCCTGAACAGGCGTTGAGTCATGGATCCGATGTCGATACGCGAAGCGATGTGTACTCCCTCGGCGGCGTCCTATATCGATTACTAACTGGACATCCTCCTCATGAAGGGCTTCGAGACCATCACGAGACTGAAATCGTTCGGATCCTCAGGGACGACACACCAGACCGCCCGAGTCGGCGGTTCAAAGGCCAAAGCGACCGTTACAGTAGCGACGCTTCCGCCGCTCTACGTACGGAACTGGACTGGATCATCCTGAAAGCACTGGAGATGGATCCCGATCGTCGATACGCAAGCGTGCTCCAGTTTTCCGAGGACATCGCGAGATTCCAACACCAGCAAGAACCCGTTCTGGCTCGACCCCCTGAGTTTGCGTACCTGGCGAGGAAGGCTCTCCAGAAACACAGGCTCGTCTTTGCCACTGTCGCTTCGATCTTCATCACCCTGCTATTGGGAACCGCATGGGCTCTGCTGGAACGAGATCATGCCAATAAGAAATCGGAGGAACTACAACGCGCCTTGAGTTTTCAATCGGAGCAGTTGTCGTCGCTGGATCCTCAATCGATGGGGTTCCAAATACGGCAACTATTGCTAGAGGATTTCGAAAACTCTCTTCCGCAAACTCAACTCGACGTCGAAGAGCAATCCAAATCGCTCGAACTCTTTCGGAATTCCCTCGGCCGCATCGATTTCACCGGTATGTCATTGAAAACCCTTGAAGAGCAATATTTTTCCAGAACACTCCGTGCCATCGATCAATTTGAAGATAAGCCGCTGGTTCAGGCTCAGTTGCTGAATACCGTGGCCCAGATTCTTGTCGGCATCGGTTTGTATAAAGCGGCTGAAGACCCGCAGTCTCGATCACTGGAAATCCGCAGGGAATTGCTCGGAAACGATAACGCACTCACCCTCGTCTCCCTCAATGCAATGGGTTCCTTACTGATGAAGCAAGGTAGGCTTGCGGATGCTCGACCTCTTCTGATCCAAGCTCTTGAGGGATACAAAATCAATTTTGGTGCGGACGACCCGGGCACCCTTTCTTCCATCAGTAGCATGGGAATCTTGCTGCAAGAAGAAGGGCAGTTGGGTGCCGCTGAACGGCTCTTGAAAGAAGCCAGAGACGGAGCACTTCGTCTCCTCGGACCCTCTCACCCTCTCACCCTCAGCGCCATGAACAACATGGGACACCTGCTCAAGGCTCAGGGCGAGTATCCGGAGGCCGAATCCTATTACCGTGAAGCGCTCGAACAGTACCGTTCACTCCATGGTGATGATGATCCTCGCACACTGAATGCCCTCGGTAACGTGGGGAAATTGCTCCGCACTCAAGGCAAATTCGCCGCGGCAGAACCCTTCTACAAAGCGGCGATGGAAGGAAAGTGCAGGGTCCTGGGAGAAGATCACCCGAGTACTCTCATCTCCATCAACAACATGGGGTTCCTCCTCATGAATCAATGGAAGCTAGATGAAGCAGAACCTTTCTTGAAACAATCCCTAGATGGTTTCTGCAAGAATCTTGGCAAACAGCACCCCACTTCTCTCACGGCCATCAACAACATGGGATACCTGCTCCAGGATCGGGGGAAACTGGAAGAAGCTGAAGTTTACTTCCGACAGGGGTTAGAGATTTCTAGCCATGCTCTGGGAGATGATCACATATGCACACTCACTGCGATCAGTTCGATGGGTCCTGTATTGCAGCTCCAGGGGAAGATGGATGAAGCGGAGAGTTTCTTTCGCTTGGCCTTGACTGCTTTTCGAAAGGCCAAGGGGGAGAACCACTCCGACACTCTTGCCTGTATCAGTAACATGGGACTGTTCATGCGAGACCAAGGTGAACTTGAAGAAGCAGAAAATTACTTGCGGCTGGCTCTGGTAGGTTCTCGCAAAAACCTGGAACCGGAGAATCCTGGAACATTGACGATTCTCTTCAACCTTGGAATTGTTCTTGTGGATCAAAAAAAGTTTGCCGAAGCGGAGCCGTTCTTCAGAGAGGCGGCTGAGGGTCGCAAAAAAGTCTACCGGCCAGACCACCCCATGACGCTCCATGCCATCCGCCAACTGGGATCCGTACTCCAAGCCCTCGATCAACTTCCGGAAGCAGAATCATGCTTGAGGGAGGCTGCGGCGGGCCTATCGAGAACAATGGGCCCAGATCACGCGGACACTCTCTCGGCGATCAAACGCCTTCAATCGCTACTGGGTACAGAAGAGCTCCAGCAGGATCATAAAAAACAACCCTAGGATTCTTTGAAGCCGCGGGCGGAAATCGATGAGATTGGCCATTCCTGTTCTGGTGCAACCTTGTTCAGTGTGCAACCTTGTTCAGGGTGCAATCCGCAGCAGATCTGCGAGGGAAGCCAGCTCAACGATCGGGACGATTTCATCGGAGTTCGTCCGACCCGGAAGTGAGACCGATAACCCAATGAAATATAGAATTGAGGTGCCCATGCGCCTGCTGTCGCTGGCCAACCTGTTGTGGATCTCCCTTCTCGTTTCCCTGCTCTCCAGTTGCAAGACCACCGATCATCCCGTGGTCGGTCCAGCAGATGACGGCCACTGGATCCCCACCCGGCAGTTGATCCGGCCAGCGGGACAAACGGTGCAGTTTTCCGGTCGACCGGTCGACCTCATTGCCCATCCGACGGGCGATTTCATCTACATCAAAGATCACCGGGGAATCGTCGTCCTCGATCGATCGATGAAGACGCCACTGCAAGAACTGCGGTTTCCCAGCGGTGGCGGATCGATGCATGGCATCGCCATCGACCACAGCGGCACACGCCTGTGGGCGACCAATGCCGAATCTAGTCTGCACGAGGCTTCCATCGCCGCAAACGGCACCATCTCGTGGTCCAGATCGATCGCCTTGCCCGGGCCAGAAGGCCAGGGGCATTCCCATTCCACCGGTATCGCCATCTCCAGTGATGAAAAAACTGCCTTCGTCTGCCAATCGAGGAACAATACCCTCGCTATCGTCGACCTGACTTCAGGAAAACGAGTGGGAGAGATCGCCGTCGGAGTTGCTCCCTACGATGTGATCCTCTCCAGTGATGGAAATAGCGCCTATGTCTCCAACTGGGGTGGTCGCCGAGCGGGGTCCGGAGATCTGACCGCAGATTCCTCCGGAACCGAGGTGATTGTCGATGAAAAGGGAGTCGCCGCCAGCGGCTCCGTATCGATCATCGATCTGACAGATGTACAACGGCATCCAATCGTTTCCATCGAGACCGGACTGCACCCATCCGACATGGTTCTCACCGCCGATGGCTCGACTCTCTATGTCGCCTGCGTCAACTCCGACCGCGTCGACATCCTCGATACGGCGACCGGGAAGATCACGGGAAACATTTCGACCCGCCCGCTCGACGATCTTCCCTTTGGTAGCCTCCCCAATGCGCTGGCTCTCGATGAGAAGAACCAGCGGCTTTATGTCGCAAACGGAGGAAACAACGCGGTCGCCACCATCGACCTCGACAGCAACAACGAGGTCATCGGATTCATTCCTTCCGGATGGTTTCCGGGAGCGCTGACCATCTCCGAAGGTCTTCTCTACAGCGCCAGCGTCAAGGGTGTGGGAAGCCGAGCGGGGGATCCTGAGCCGAAGGGTTGGAGCGTTTACTGGTACCGCGGCACCGTCAATCGGGTCGAGGTTCCAAATCGATACGAGCTGAAAGCGATGACCCGGAAGGTTCTTTCCGACAATCGCAGCCAACATGCACTCCGCTCCAATACGATGCGTGGAAGCGGTGGGACTCCCCGTCCAGTGCCACGCAAGATCGGCGAGCCTTCTGTATTTGATCATGTCATCTACATCATCAAGGAGAATCGCACCTACGATCAAGTCTTCGGAGATATCGAGCGTGGCAACGGAGATCCATCGCTGTGCATCTTCGGCGAGGAGATCACGCCTAATCATCATGCGCTCGCCAATGAGTTCGTGCTGCTCGACAACTACTACTGCAATGGAGTCAACTCCTCCGACGGTCACTCCTGGACCACGGAAGGGATCGTCACCGACCACCTAGAGAAGAGCTTCGGAGGATTCACCCGTAGTTACACTTTCGGAGACGATCCGCTGACCTACTCGTCGGAGGGCTTCATCTGGGATCGTGTGCTGATGGCGGGCCTCTCATTTCGCAACTACGGCGAATTCGACTACGCCGAACCGATCCCTTCGGGGCTCAGTTTCCAGGCGATCTACGACGACTACACTAGCGGTGAAAAGAAGATCCAGTTCTCACAGAAGATCGGGGTCGCACGGATGAAAGAGTACAGTTGCCGCGAGTATCCGGGATGGAATATGCGAATCCCGGATGTTCTGCGAGCCGATGTGTTCCTTGAGGAATTGAAGGGCTTCTCCGAAGATGGTGGTTTCCCCAACTTCAGTGTCGTCTATCTACCGCAGGATCACACCACAGGAACGACTGCCGGCGCCCCCACCCCTCGCGCCCACATGGCCGACAACGACCTCGCCATCGGCCGCATCGTCGAGGGCATCAGCAACAGTCCCTTCTGGGAGAAAACCTGCATCTTCATCATCGAGGACGACCCGCAAAACGGCTTCGACCATGTCGATGGACACCGATCGCTGTGCCTAGTGGTGAGTCCCTACTCACGACGAGGCGGCGAGGTGATCCACGACTTCTACAACCAGACCTCGGTGCTCCACACGATGACCCGCATCCTCGGCGTTGCGCCACTGACCCAGTTCTCGGCCATGATGCCGGTGATGGACAACTGCTTCACCAGCAAGCCCAACCTCGCACCCTACCGGGCAAGGCCCGCTACCATCGCACTCGATGAGGCGAACCCGGCGAAGAGTGCCCTCGGTGAGAAGCAGTTACACTGGGCCCTCGCCAGCGAGGCACAGCCGTTCGAGATGTTCGACATGGCGGATGAGGACACCCTCAACCGCATCCTGTGGCACGCCCAGATGGGGGTCGACACGCCCTACCCAGACGCCTTCGCCGGGGCCCACGGCAAGGGACTGAC
>JAPKAM010000031.1 GCA_028825265.1 Planctomycetota bacterium | reverse complement strand
TCCATGACGAGTTCAGTCCGATTGCGAGTTCAGCACATTACGAGTTCAGCACATTACGAGTTCAGCACATTGCGAGTTCAGCACATTGCGAATTCAGAAAATTGCGGTGCTAGGCGATGAATCGTGGGTTCTAGACGATGCTGACCTGTAAGGCAGGAGAGCACTATTCAGCGAATTCTCCCCGTTTCTTCCCCTATTGAATCCTTAACCCCGAGGTCTGGATTGAGGTTTCAGGAATTTCAGAAAATTCAGGAACTATCGAAAGAGTCGGCGGATCAAGACATATGGGGGTACCGATGATCGGTCGGAGGCAAGAAGTTCTCCTTGACGGTTCTGGGAGCGACCCAGCGTAATAGGTTGAGAGAAGATCCAGCCTTGTCATCGGTACCTGAGGCACGGGCGCCTCCGAAGGGCTGTTGACCCACCACAGCGCCTGTCGGTTTGTCGTTGATGTAGAAGTTCCCAGCGCTGTAGCGGAGACGATTGGAGAGTGCATCTGCGGCCACCCGATCGCCACAGAAGACTGCTCCGGTGAGGGCGTAGGGACTGGTGGTGTCGACCAGATCCAGGCATTCACTCATCGCCGCATCCTCGTAGACGAACACCGATAGGATCGGTCCGAACAATTCGGTCTCCATCGAGTAGGAACGAGGGTCTTCACATTCGATGACGGTCGGTGAAATGAACCAGCCCTGGGAGTCGTCGCATTCACCACCCACGATGACCTCGCACTTCGGATCGGATTTGGCCTTCTCGATCGCCTGCTGAAGTCTTTGAAAAGCACGTTCATCGATTACCGCTCCGATGAAGTTGCGGAAATCCCGGACATCACCCATCGAGAGGGATCGAGTGGTTTCCACCAGCAGTTCTTTGACCTGGGGCCAGAGGCTCGACGGTATGTACATCCGACTCGCTGCAGAGCATTTCTGTCCTTGATACTCGAAGGCACCTCGAACCGCAGCGGTCACCAGAGAGGCGACATCGGCACTGGGGTGAGCAAAGATGAAATCCTTGCCACCGGTTTCTCCGACGATTCTCGGGTAACTCCTGTAGTTCTCGAGTTGGTTTCCGATCTGCTTCCAGAGTTGACGAAAGACCTCGGTCGACCCGGTGTAATGGAGACCCGCAAAACTGGCATTCGAAAGAACCGTTGAGGTGATCTCGACCGGATCGCCCGGGACGAAATTGATCACTCCGGGGGGAAGGCCCGCTTCCTCCAGCATCTTGTAGGCGTACCAGTTGGACAGGATCGATGTTTTTGATGGCTTCCACACGGCAGTGTTCCCCATCAGGACCGGTGCACAGCAAAGGTTGGCCGCGATGGAAGTGAAGTTGAAGGGCGCGATGGCGTAGACGAAGCCTTCGAGGGGGCGGTAATCGACGTGGTTCCAGGTGCCTGGAGGGTTGATCAATGGCTGCTCGTGGGGAATTTGATCGAGTGCGAAGTGATTGTTGAAGCGAAAGAAATCGATCAGTTCGCACGCGGCATCGACTTCGGCCTGCAAGACCGTCTTCGACTGGCCTAGCATCGTTGAAGCATTGAGTTCATCGCGCCAAGGGCCGCACAGAAGTTGTGCCGCCCGTTCCATCACTGCGGATCGAACTTGCTGGGGAGCACTCGACCAGTCGGTCCACGCATCGTTGGCGGCATCGACGGCCTGTTGCACGACGTCGGGGGTGGCGCCATGCCATCGAGCGACCACCTTCGAATGATCGTGCGGACAGCGCTGTTCACGGATGATTCCGGTGAAGATCTCCTTGCCCGCGACGATACATGGAATCTCCGGGGTCTGGCTCCCCATCGAGTCGAGGCGACCTTCGATGGAGATTCGTTCCGGTGATCCAGGTGCGTAATTCAGGATGGGTTCGTTACCCGGTACACCGGGGCAGAAGATCTGGTTTCCCATGGGCCTCCTCGTGGCTCAGATACTGAAGATGAGTGGGCGCATTAGAACGGGCCAATCACCGAGATGCTACCGCTCCCGGCCTCGGTTCGGTTGCTGCAACCCATCGATCTGGCTAATGTAGGGACTGGAGTTTCGTGGCCCGTTGGGGCTGAATCTGTTCCCCTCGCTAGCGGAGGATCTGCGATGTCTCTTTCTTCGACCGACTTACTCGACTCCGGAGACCTTTTTCGGGACCGACACATCGGCCCCAGGCCCGCCGACATCGCACAGATGCTGGCGGACATCGGCGTGGATTCGATCGACCAGTTACTAGAGAAAACCGTTCCGGCAGCGATTCGATTTCACGGCACCATGAACCTCGATGAGGTCGCCACTGAAGCCGAAACCCTGGCAGAACTTCAGGATCTCGCCAACCGCAATCAGCAGTACCGATCGCATATTGGCACCGGGTACCACGATTGCATCACACCTCCTGCGATCCAGCGGGGAATCCTGGAAGCTCCCGGGTGGTACACCGCATACACACCGTACCAGCCGGAGATCAGTCAGGGTCGGCTCGAAGCTTTGCTCAACTTCCAGACGATGATCTGTGACCTGACCGGTATGGAGGTGGCCAATTCATCGATGCTAGATGAAGGTACCGCCGCCGCTGAAGCGATGACGATGTGCCACAGGATTCAGGAACGGGTTCGTCGCAACGAGACGGTGGATCTGTTCTTCGTCTCCCAGAGCTGTCATCCGCAGACGATCGAGATCGTCAAGTCGAGGGCACTTCCATTGGGCATCGAAGTGGTGATCGGAGATCACCAAGATTTCACCTTCCCGACCCGGTGCTTCGGCATGTTGTTGCAGTATCCAGACACCGATGGTCGAGTTCTCGACCTGGAAGGGATCTGTACCCGCGCCCACGATGCCAACGCACTGGTGGCGGTGGCGGCAGATCCTCTCGCCCTGACCTTGTTGCGCTCTCCGGGTGAAGCGGGAGCGGACATGGTGGTTGGTTCAACTCAGAGATTTGGAATTCCGATGGGATTCGGTGGCCCTCATGCGGGGTACCTAGGAACCAAGGAAAAGTACCAGAGACAACTCCCCGGGCGCCTAGTTGGCGTTTCACGAGATGCTCAGGGCAAGGATGCACTACGACTCGCACTGCAGACGAGGGAACAACATATCCGTCGTGATCGTGCGACCAGTAACATCTGCACGGCGCAGGTGCTGCTTGCGGTGTGTGCCGGAATGTACGCGGTGCATCACGGCCCGGAAGGTCTGATCACCATTGCCAAGCGTGTACGGTTGCAGTGTGAGATCCTCGCCAGCGCCCTTCGGGGTCTGGGCCACGACGTCGTCGAAGCCCTTCGCTTTGATACCGTCAAGGTTTTTCCGGCAGGAATCTCCGAAGAGGAACTGAGAAACCGGAGCAGTGAGGAAGAACGAAATTTCCGTTACTACAGCGATGGCTCGGTTGGTATCACCTTCGATGAGACCTGTCAGCGAAATGACATTCTGTCGATCTTGCAAGTATTCGGAGCCACGGCGGGGTCGGTCGATCTCGACGCTTTCGCTGCAGAGTGCGATGTGGAAATTCCGAATGAACTGGCGAGGACATCAGAGTTTCTGACTCATCCTGTTTTCCATCGGTATCGATCCGAGTTGGAGCTGGTGCGCTACATGCACGGGTTGGAAAACAAGGATCTTTCCTTGAACACGGCGATGATTCCGCTCGGGTCTTGCACCATGAAGTTGAACGCGGCAGCCGAGATGTTTCCGATCTTGTATCCCGGATTCAGCCGTATGCATCCCTTCGCGCCGAAGGAGCAGACCGTTGGATATCAGGTGCTCTTTGATCGTCTGGAGCTGTGGCTCCAGGAGATTACCGGGTTCGATGCCGTTTCATTGATGCCGAATGCCGGTTCACAGGGAGAGTACGCCGGACTGATGGTGATTCGGAAGTACCACGAAAAACGAGGGGATTCCGATCGGAAGGTGTGCTTCATTCCTCAGTCTGCACACGGCACCAATCCTGCCAGCGCTACGATGGCGGGAATGGAGGTGGTCGTGATTCGCTGTGATTCCGAGGGCAACATCTCGCTCGAAGACCTCGAAGCGAAGATCGCCGAGCATGGGCCACGTTGTGCCGCGTTGATGGTCACTTATCCATCGACTCATGGAGTCTTCGAGACCTCAATCAAGCGGATTTGCCAGTTGATTCATGAGGCAGGAGGCCAGATCTATCTCGACGGGGCCAACATGAACGCTATGGTTGGACTCTGTCGTCCGGGTGACATCGGGGCCGATGTCTGCCACCTGAACTTGCACAAGACCTTTTGCATTCCTCACGGCGGCGGGGGACCAGGAATGGGCCCCATCGGAGTGTCGAGTCATCTGGCTCCCTTCCTGCCAAGTCATCCGGAGCGCAAGACCGGCGGGGAGCAGGCGATTGGAGCCATCTCTGCGGCACCTTTTGGCAGTGCCATGATTCTTCCGATCTCCTACGCATACATCCGGATGATGGGGGCCAGTGGTCTGCAAAAAGCAACCGAAGTGGCCATCCTGTCGGCCAACTACCTCGCTGAAAAACTGCAGGAGTTCTACCCGGTACTCTATCGGGGAGATCAAGGCCGTGTGGCGCACGAATGCATCATCGACACGCGAGTTCTCAAGGAGAGTGCCGGGATCAGCGTCGATGACATCGCCAAGAGATTGATCGATTACGGATTTCATGCACCGACGATGTCCTGGCCTGTTGCGGGAACCTTGATGATTGAACCCACTGAAAGTGAATCGAAGCAGGAACTGGATCGATTCATCGCTGCCATGATCGGGATTCATGCCGAGGCTAAGGCGGTCGAGGAAGGTACCTATCCGGCTGCGAATCATCCTCTTTGCAATGCTCCTCACACTGCGGAGATGGTGACTGCCGACCAGTGGGATCAT
The DNA here is from genome assembly GCA_028825265.1 of Planctomycetota bacterium. Lineage (GTDB taxonomy): Bacteria > Planctomycetota > UBA8108 > UBA1146 > UBA1146 > QNYK01. The sequence goes on along the minus strand of JAPKAM010000031.1, from coordinate 21,813 downwards.
CCGTATTCCCGGGAGTTGGCGGGTTATCCGGGAGCGAAGCAGAAGGCCAACAAGTTCTGGCCGGCGGTGGCTCGAATCGACCAGGCCTTCGGGGATCGTAATCTGGTTTGTTCCTGTCCTCCGGTGGAGGAATACCTGGAATCATGATGGGGGAGTGGGCTCCTCATCCCTCGGCTCGCTGTTGACTGCGCGGATTCTCGAAGGATCACCGTTGCACAGTCTTGCTTGCACAGTCTTGCTTGCACAGTCTTGCTTGCACAGTCTTTCTTGATCAGTCTTTCTTGATCAGTCTTGATCGGTCTGGATCAGGGCGGCATGCAGTGCGCGAGCCCCTCGGACCAGGTCTACTTCCCTGACCACACAAGTGATGACAAGGTTGGATGAGGAGATCAGATCCAGGTTGATCTGTTCCTCTGCGAGGACCGAGAATACCTTCCCGGCGACTCCTGGCTCTCTCGAGATGCCCTCGCCGACGATGTTGAGAAGTGCCACCTCATCATCGATGGTCCACGAGGCTCCTCCCACCTCCTGCACCACTTTTTCAAGATTTGATTTCTCTATGAAGGTATTTGACGGAACCACGAAAGTGATGTCGTTGTGTCCATCGTGGCTCTGAGCCTGAACGATCAACCTGACATTGACTCCCAGTTCCCCGAGTACGCTGAACAGACGAGCAGCGATTCCCGGTTCATCGGGAACCGATAGGATTGAGACCTTACTCACATCTCGGTCATCGGTGATTGCGCGAACAACGACTTCTTCCAACTGTTCATCCTTTCCAACGATACGGGTTCCTGGACGATCTTCGGTCGCCGAAGCGACCACCAGTGGCACCTGAAATCGACGTGCCAGTTCCACGGACCTGCCATGTAATACCTTCGCACCCAGATTTGCCATCTCGAGCATCTCGTCGTAACTGAGGGCCGTGATCTGTACCGCCTCTGGAACGATGCGAGGGTCTGCGGTGAAGACTCCGGTCACATCGGTGAGGATCTCGCATCGGTGAGCACCGAGCGCAGCAGCCATGGCGACTGCGCTGGTGTCCGATCCTCCACGTCCGAGTGTGGTGATCTGCTGCTGCTCATCTGTACCTTGGAAGCCAGCCAGAACCACGACTTGATTCTGGGCCAGTGCTTCGACCACCCGGTCCGGGTCGATGCGTAAGATTCGAGCCTCGGCATGACGATCATCGGTGACGACTCCGCCCTGCTGGCCGGTGAAGGAGATGGCAGGGACTCCCAGTTCGGTCAATGCCATCGACAGCAAGGCCATCGATTGCACTTCTCCTGCAGAGAGCAACACATCCATTTCACGGCGTGGTGGATCATCAGTAATCTCTCGTGCCAGTGCTGTGAGGCGATCGGTGGTGTCGCCCATGGCGGAGACCACGCAAACGACATTCATTTGTTGCGATCGACAGCGAGCAATCCTGCCGGCGGCACTCTGGATCAGTGCCGGCGAGGCGATGCTGGTGCCGCCAAACTTCAATACCAGGATCGGTTGGCTCAGGTCGGCTGGAGTCATGCCAGATTCTCCACCTGTAATCCGCTTCGATCCACCTCTAGGATGCAAATCTGACACGCGGTACCGGCGGCTTCCAGTGCATCGACTGCGACGGATGCGACCTCGGTTCCTGTCTGCGGATCTGGCAGGAACCCCGCCAGCGTCGGACCCGCTCCGGAGAGCCAGCCACCGCGAACTCCATCGGCCTGTCGAAGAGCTGCCAACGCAGCGGAGAGACCGGGGATCAATGGCAGCCGAAACGGCTGGTGGATTTGATCGTTGGTGCCAGTATCGACCGCATCCCAGTCACCCCGTGCCAGTCCCGAGATGAGAGTCGCCATCGCACCTAGGTTCGAGATGATGGCGGATCGTGAATAGCGATCGGGAAGTGCCTCTCTGGCCTGCTGGGTCGGAAGGGGGATGGCGGGAATCAGAGCGAGCAATCGAGGTTCCGATTCGATGAAGAGGGGGCTTCGGGTCCAACCTTTTTCGCCAAATCCTCCCGCCTGAAAACCACCGGTGATGCAAGCCGCAGCATTGTCGGGGTGACCTTCCAAAACGGACAGGCGTTGAAACACTTCTGCTGGATCGGGTGCGCAGTTATCCCGCAGCACCAGTCCAGCAGCCACGCCACAGGCATGGGCCGCAGCACTCGAACCGAGCCCGCGTGCCATCGGAATGGTACTCACGATTTTCATGGCGGCGTGGTCGAGAGCATCTCCTGCGATTTCTTCTGCGACCCGGGCGATCAGGTGAGTGCGATCGCGAGGGAGCGTGTCGCTCCCCGGGCCATGGCTTTCGATGGCAAAACCGCCGCCGGAGTTCAGTTGAAGTTCGACCGTAATCCCCAGGTTGACTGCAATCCCCAGCACATCGAAGCCAGGTCCCAGGTTGGCACTCGATGCAGGAGCGTGAATTCTCCAGCGACTCATGACCTATCCATCGCTTTGCGAAGGGAGTCGAGATCTGCATCGACTGGATCTGGAAACACGGTGCCGGCGACTGCGAGCTCGGGGTCTTTCAAGCCGTTCCCGGTGAGGGTACAGACGATGGTGCCCCCTGCAGGGGCGATCTCGAGCCCTGCGTGGTGACGTTTCAGAAGACCCGCAACGCTAGCAGCACTAGCGGGCTCGCAGAACACACCTTCCCGACTTGCGAGATGGTGATAGGCCGAGAGGATCTCCTCGTCCTCAACCGCAAGTATCGCTCCGTTCGATTGCTCCACGGCGTTGAGTGCTTCCTGCCAGGAAGCGGGATTCCCGATGCGGATGGCGGTGGCGATCGTTTCCGGGTTCTCGACCACGGTACCCAAGACGATGGGAGCCGAGCCTGCTGCTTGGCAGCCCATCATTCGGGGGAGCCGTGCAATCCGATCGCTTTCGCGATCCTCACTGTAACCACGCCAAGCGGCGGTGATGTTGCCGGCATTGCCGACGGGCAGGAAGTGGGTGTCTGGAGCAGCGCCGAGTTCTTCGATGATCTCGAATGCGACCGTCTTCTGTCCCTCGATGCGATAGGGATTGACCGAATTCACCAGTGTGATGCCTTCCGATTTGGAGATCTCGATGACCCGTTGAAGAGCGATGTCGAAATTGCCATGAATGGGAATCACTCGTGCACCGTGAATGATGGCTTGCGCCAGTTTCCCTGCGGCGACCTTGCCTGCCGGCAACACCACCCAGCAGGGCACTCCTGCGCGGGCTGCGTAGGCAGCAGCCGAGGCCGAAGTATTTCCAGTCGATGCGCAGATCAAACCGCGACTACCCTCTTCCATCGCTTTCGAGACCGCCACCGTCATCCCTCGATCCTTGAAGGATCCAGTCGGGTTGAGTCCCTCGAACTTGAGAAACACCTTTCGATCCTCACCGATGATCTCGCTCAGGCCAGGAGCAGGGATCAAGGGTGTCGATCCCTCTTCAAGGCTGATCACGGGCGTCTTGGATGAGACGGGAAGGCGATGAGAGAATCGTTCGATGAGGCCTGCCATGATTACTCCTCGATCCGTATTCGGATCGGCTTGGTGATGGATTTCAGATCTTCGTCTAGGTGAGCGAGCGCGGCATCGAGTCGGGTCGTTTCTACCGGATGTGTGAGGATTCGTATCGGCACTTCAGCGGCAAAGTCGAGCAGGTTTTCAGGTTGGTCGAGTGCTGAGATCCCGACTTGCTCCTGTGCCAGCGCTCCAGCAACCCGGGCCAGTACTCCCGGGCGATCGGGGACCACGAGGCGCAGGTAGTGGCGAACCGGAGTGGCACCGGGGTCTGTGATCTTTTCGATCGCACCGGATGCCGGATAGGAGATGGCATCTCCCCGGGCGGCCCGCAGGATGTCGGCGACCACGCTTCCTGCGGTGGGCATTCCACCGGCCCCCTTGCCCTGCAGAACCAGCGATCCGAATGGCTCTGCCTCGAGCAGGACGGCATTGTCTTCATCGCGAACCGATGCCAGTGGATGGGAAGTCGGAAGGAAACAAGGCATCACGCCCAGCGCGGTCCCCTCTCCATTTCTTCTCATCATTCCGAGCAGTTTGAGGCGGAGATCGTGTTGCCAGCCGAACTCGATGTCATGGGGGGAAAGCCCCTCAATTCCTTCGATGCGAAGTTGATCGATGGGAACGCTACAGCCGAGCAAGATCCTCGCCAGCAGTGACAACTTGTGGGCCGAGTCCATGCCGCTGATATCGAGAGTCGGGTCCGCTTCGGCGAGTCCTGCTTGTTGAGCCGACTGGACCGCTTCCTCGAAGGAGAGTTCTTCGAGGCGCCCCAGGATGAAATTGCAGGTGCCATTGAGAATCCCCGTCAGTCGATCGACGGGGCCGGCGGGGATCCCTTGCTGGATCACCTGCAAGATCGGCACTGCGGCAGCCACCGATGCCTCGTAGAAGAGAGAGCGCCCATGTTGCTTGGCGAGATCGAACAGTTCATCGCCATGGATGGCCAGCACCGCCTTGTTTGCAGTGATCACATCCTTGCCCTGCTCGATGGCGAGTCGGATCCACTCCCGAGGGGCTTCGGTGCCTCCGGCGAGTTCAACGATGGCATCGATGTCATCATCTTGGATCGCTTCGATGGCATCGCCGCTGATGGTGGGGTGGCCGGGGAGATCGGCAGGCACAACTCTTTTTCGGGAAGGATCTCGTACGACGATGCGAGAGACCTCGATCGGTCGACCCGCTCGTACGGCGCATTCGCTGCGCGTCGAGGTGAGCAGTTCGACGACGGCGGTTCCGACGGTCCCCAGACCTAGTAGTGCGATGCGGTAACTCTCCATATCATGAAAGATCGGATCTGGAGGGGTATCGCTGCAATGGATTTCTGAAGAGTCTGACTATTTTTTGGTGGTGCGGTCCAAGATGAAGACATAGGGCTGGCCATCAATGCGTAGTCGATTGTTGGCGATCACCAGCGGAAAGCGGCTAGAACGATAGGTACCTAGGCTTTTACCCTTCATGTCCACGATCTTGACGGTCGCCACCCCCTTCGCATCGAGGGACACCCGCGCCTTGCCCAGTTTTCCCGGAAGAGTGATCAGTTTTTCGGCCCCGGGACTCAATTGCTCCCGTTTCTTGGCGTTCAACTTCCAGTGCTCGGAGCCGGCTCGTCGCAGATACTTGCCATAACGGGTCAGGGTCTTGGGGATTCCGCCGCTGGAAACACCAACGGTGTGGACCACATCGAGTGAGACCGCCATCGGGTTGAAGAGCCGTGTCGGAGTCTCGGCTGTCAGCGTCATCGGTTTCAGGGAAACGGTGGGTTCGCCCCCGCCATGACTGAAGGTCGTGAGCAGGAGCAGAAATCCAAAGGCAGTGATCGTGGCTTTCATGCAGTTCCCTATCCGTTCGAGAGAATGATCATCAAGACGCCTTCCTCAGCTCCTTCGTGGAGGATGAGACTTCCATCGCCGTCAGGCAAGTCGAGAACTTCTGCAATCACCTGCGGCGCTGAGCGAGTGGTGGTGGAGAGGCCGTCACGCAGGATGGCAAGGACGACTCCGATGCAGAGGACTAGTGCTGCAACAGCGGGTAAGAGTGGCCATGCGGTCCTGGACTGAGATTTCGGATCGGGCAGTGCGCCAGCCTTGCGAAGACCCGCATCGACTCGTGCCCAGTCGAGTGGAGTGGCGGCGGGGATCTGTCGCAATGGATCCGCTTCGATGGCTTTGGCCACCGCCTCGGCGTCCGTTTCGAGCCATTGCCGGCACTCTGCTGAGCGGAATCCAATGCGCCCGATGAAGGCGGTTTCGACCTCGGTCAAGTCGCGATGAGCCGAAGCTTCGACCAGTTCCTGGAAGCGTTGTAGGTCGGAGAGTTCGTTCATTCTTCAGCCCTTTTCTTGGTTCGACGGGGTCCGCCCGGATCCCAGTCGCGGGGAAGAGTATCCCTGACCTTACGTCTTGCATGGTAGAGGCGCGACATCACGGTGCCGATCGGAATCCCCAGCACAGCAGCGATCTCGCCATAGGAGAGTTTCTCATAGCAGTGCAAGGTGAAGACGATGCGGTGCGTTTCGGCCAGGCCATCCACCGCTTGATGAATGGCTGCAGCGACCTCTTCTCGCTCGAGCCGGTGAGACCCTTCGGGCGAATGACTGCGTCCGGTGCGAAGGTCGGAACTGGGAGCGACCGCCTCCTCGACGATCGCCGTCTCCTTGCGCACCTTGCGACGTCGGATCCGGTCGATGGCATGGTTGGTCGCAATGCGAAAGGCCCAGGTGAGAAAGCGCCCGGAAGCATCGAAAGAATCGAGACCCCGGTGGATGCGAATGAAGACCTCCTGAGTCGCCTCGAGAGCGTCGTCACGGTTGCGGAGCATTCGCACCAGCACTGCAAAGATACGCTCGCGATGGCGGCGATAGAGTTGCTCGAAGCCGGAAGGGTCACCCGACAGATGGCGGTGTACCAGTCGGCGGTCTTCATCATCTTTCTCCACATCCACGGATCTTCCCGTTGATCCGGCAGGCGAGCCGGCATTTCCACGCCCAGTATCGGAGGCGGGCACCGGAGATGACGCAGGAGTCGGGGTTTCATTCAAAGGAATGGCCCACTTTCTCGATTTCGATTTCTGCCAGGCGACGGACTTCTGCCGGCGAAATCTCGAGAACAGCCGCAGCGGACCTCAGATCGTCCTGTTCGGGTCGCTGAGAGATCAAACGACTGCCGAGCCAGGCCTTCTTGATCCGGATCGAAACGCCGGAAACCTCGATCTGGACCGTTTCACGGCGCAGGGCGCTGCGCTGCTGGAGTCGCTCCCGGACCCCCAGGGTCCCGGTCAGGATGTGGATCTCCTCGACCAATCGCTCCCGATCCGCCGGGCGAGCGAGGACGGTCAGTAGCTGTCCAGGTCTCGATTTCTTCATCCAGGCGGGCACCAGCACTGCATCGAGGGCTCCCGAATCCATCAACTGGTCGACCACTCCACCGGCTTCTTCACCGGAAAGATGATCGAGATGAGTTTCCAGCACGGCAATGGTTTCTCGACCGGGTGCGCCCCCTTTCAGGAGCATTGCACGCACCAGGTTGGGCGGGTCCGATTCGGGTGCGATCCGAGTGCCGGCACCCCAGCCCTGGGCCACCGGTGAACCGTCGGGAGCATGGCCATATCGATCGGCGAGAGTGGTCAACAGAGCGGCCCCAGTGGGGGTGGTCAATTCGCGGCCTGCGGGTCCCGCACAGACGGGGACGTCTCGCAACAGTTCCACCACTGCTGGGGCTGGAATCGGGATGATCCCGTGAGCCGCCTTCACCACGCCGCTGCCGAGGGCCATCGGCGTGACGATGATTTCGGTCGGTTGCAGCCAGTGAATCGCCAGCAAGGTGCCGAGGATATCGACCTGTGCATCGATGGCACCGACCTCGTGAAAATGAACCTGTTCCGGGGTCGATCCGTGGACCCGTGCTTCTGCTTGTGCCAGACGCCGATAAACTTCGCTCGCTTGCTGGCGAACCGGTTCTGGAATCATGGGGTGATCGAGGGCCCCGATGAGGTCGGAGAGATGGCGGTGGGGAGGCGATTTTTCGAGGGTCTCGACGACCGCCTTGCAGCCGACAATCCCGCGCCTGGTTTCAGGGGAAAAGTGCAGCCGGTGTTCTGGTAGAGCCTCGGAGAGAGGGCCGATCAAACTGGCTTGTGGAACCCCCAGGTCGACCAGTGCGGCCATCAGCATGTCTCCAGCCACCCCATGGGAGGCGTCTATGAACAGGATTGAATTGTCTGGAAACTTCAAGTTGTTCATTTTGAAGTACTTACGACTTTCTACCTGGGGCGAAACCGATGGTTACTCTGTGCTAAGGCGGAGCGGCGGTCGATGCAACCGGATTCTAGCAGACTCCAGTGGCGTTCCGGCCACTCTTCGGAGCGGTCGGATGAGTTGGAGGCGAAGCCTCGACAGGCGAGAGGTCCTGTGCGACAACATGATCTCGTCACGGGACCGTTTTGCGCCTGACCGAAGGTTCTTCAAGGATCTCCAGTAGGGTGTTGGCGCCTCTAGGACGGACCTCGGGGATCTACGATCACCACCGGAAAATGAACGGTGGTGGTGGGGATGGTGGGGTTTTGAGATGTGGAAAGAAATGTCCAGGAGGGAAAATACCCGTACAGGCCTCTTCGATTCCGGAACCAACCGGAGTCGTTGATCCATTGCGGATCCCTCTCGTAATTACTGAACAACAGACCTTTTCAATACACCTTTGAGAAGTGAACTCTGTATCGATGAGTATCGTGGGTGTAGGAGAGTGGTGATCGCACCACCGACAACACTGACAGCACTTGTCGTGCGAGTATACAGAAGGAGATAATGAGCATGAAAGAGGTGGTCATGGAGCGCATGACGGATCGCCGTCGAGGCCTTCAAGTGGTAATCGCGATCGTTGCAACGGTGATTCTCACCGTGGTGAGTTCGGGATCTCTTTCGGCCCAAGTACGACCAGATGTGCAGAAACTCCTCGATGAGGGCATCAACCTATTCCAGCAGGGAAAACTTTCTGAAGCTCAACAGAGCTTCGAACGTGCTCTGCTGCTGGATGTGACATCCGAAGAGGCACTCGAGTGGGTGGATCAGGTCGGATATAGCCAATTGATCCAGGTGATTCGTGCCGGGGATGACACCCTTGGTGCGCAGATGGGGTCGTTGCTACGACTCACATCCCTCGAAACGAAGCGTCGTTCGATGGATTCCGCCACGATCGATTCGGTGCTCGAGTCTTACTTCTCCGATGGCGACCTGCTCGAGCGGACCAAGGGGCTCTACCTGGCGATCAGCAATCATGGTGTTTACTTGATGCCTGGACTGATCGAGCGACTGGGGCAGCCGGAGCAAGGTGCCCGCGTGCTGGCGATTCAAGCCATCATCCGTCTATCAGACGACGCCGTGATGCCGCTATGCCGTAGTTTGCACTCCTCCGAGCAAGGAGTGATCACCGGGGCCATCGCTTCGTTGCAAAAGATTGGCAACCCTGCGGCGGTTCCAAGCCTCTGGTGGCTCGCTGAAACCAGCGAGGACCCATTGATCCGGGCGTCTGCGATCGCGGCCGCCGAATCGATGCTGCCCGGCCTTGGGAACACATCGGCCTACGATCAACTCACTCATATGGCACACTTGTTCAGTAACGATTCGAGTTTGATGGTTCGCAGTTACCACGATCCAGTTCTCTGGGAAATCTCCGGTGGATCACTCTCCTATCGAGTGGTGGAGGGCTGGGAACTGAATGAACTGCGCGCCGAGCAACTGCTGGCCGATGCGTTGACTATTCAAGCGGACGGTGCTTCCGCCCTCGCGCTCAATGCCTGCAACCAGATGGCGCGCTGGAGCGAGTATCGTGATGTCAGTGCCGTCATCTCCAATCAAGTCGATGCTGGCGATGCCGACGAATCTAAACTGGCCAACCTGCGTGCCAGGGAACTGGATATGGAACGGGTGCGCTGCTCGGCCTACTCGATGCCTGTTGATGTACTCAATTCAGCACTGGAGCTGGCACTGGCCGATCGTCGCCCACAGGCGGCCATCGACTTGTTGACGGCTTTGCGCCTCTACTACTGGGGGATGAGCGACATCCAGGTGCCGAACTCCATTCAGTCTGCACTATCCAACGATCACCGCGGAGTGAGATTCGCTGCCGCTCGGTGTGTCGCTTACCATAACCCGAGTGGATCCTTCAGTGGGTCAGCAGAGGTCGTCGGAACTCTGGCCGAAGGACTTTCCGAGGCGAGTCGAAAGGTGGCGTTGACCATCTTCCCAGAGCAGGATGATTCTTTGCGGGTCGGAGCGCTGCTCCGTCGAGCCAACGTCGAGCCTTTCAATGACGTTGATGCACTGCGCGGACTCGAGCGAGCCATCTCCTTTCCCAAGGATCTGATTGTGATCTCCAGCAACACCGGTGCGTTGCCGGCTGCAGATGTGATCCGCAGGCTGCGGGATGATTACAGGACCCGACGCACTCCGATCATCGTCGTGGCCGACGATGAAAACTTCATTCAGTCGCAGGCCACATACGGTGACGAAGAGTCCGGCGTATTTGTCGTGAGTCGCTCCATCGATGCGCTGAGATTGAGGAATGACCTGCTGGTCGGGCTTCTTTCCAAGTCCAGCAGTTCAAGGGGAGAATCGGTGGCCACCCAGGCGGCCACAGCGATCCACTGGATGGCCAGTAACGAGACCCAGTTCGACCTGTCCACGACCACCGATGCCTTGATCAGTGCACTGGATGTCCCTGTCGACGCGGTGCGAATCCCAGCCTGTGACTCGCTGGCTTGGTTGTCTCCTGAGGCTGCCAGTCCTGCTTTGGTCAGGGTCGTCGAGGAGGGGGAGGATGCGAGCATCCATCTGAGAGTCTCTGCACTGGCGGCTCTCGGAAACATCCACCGAGGAAGCGGCGCCGTTGATTCGGCGGTGCTTCGTGCGGTCAAGGGTGCCATGGAGAGCGACGAGGTGGATCTCATCCAGGCCGCTTCACTCACCCTGGGGAAGATCGGAATCCAGCCGGCGGTGTTTCGCCAGTAATGGACGACGACTTGAATTGACATGGAACAGGGGTGGATCGGTATTCCGATCCACCCCTGTTCCAATTCCGCAGCTCAATTCTGCAGTTCAATTCCATGATTCATTTGTGCCGTTCTTTTCTTGCTGGCGCCTACTGGCCGTTCACGGCTCAGCCCTGCACGATAGGGGCGAGTCAGAAAGCATGCCTCGATGCGCATGCCTCGATCTGACATAGATTTGATTCCAGCGGTTTGATTCCAGGATGGAGAGATGCGATGGCGGTCGCTTCGATCTGTGAATACTGCGGTTCAGGATTTTCGGCACCCGATACGAGTCTCGGTAGCGGGGTCACCTGTCCTACCTGTGGCAAGAAGACCAAGGTACACGATCAGGTCGGGGTGAAGGAGATCGAGCAGAAGATCCGTCAGAAGCAGCGACTCGAGGAAGATTATCAATCGAGGCTGTCGTTACTCAGGGATCTGGAAGAGCGGGAGCGCGGCGACGGTATGCACGCTGGGATCGAGGCTTCGGTCCGTAACTTTCAGCCGCGTCTGGGAACCCGAAACCGTCGCCTGAGGTTACTGGGAAACCTGTTGATGGTGATCGCCTGGACGATACTCAGCGGTTCTCTGCTGCTGGCCTTTTTCACCTTGAGCCCCCGCTGGCACTCGGATCCGGGGTTGGGCCTGCGGCTGGCACTGATGGGGATGTTCGGATTTGCAGTGGTCAAGTTTCTGTCCGAGGCGAGTCATTCGTTGGCAGAGATGGCGGACCGTCAGTGGGATATCCGCGCCTTGCTGCTCGATCTTTGCGAGGAGCAGGATCGACAGAAGGAGAGCGACAACCGCTGACGGCGGCCGCTCTCCCCTGCTGTCACTCACCTCACGAATACTATTCTGTGAAGAAAAAGTCGAGTGCGCCTTTGGCGGAACTGCCGAACTCTGATCCGAGAGATCCACTGCGTTTCGGTTTGCTGTGAATCTCCTCGAAGACCACTTCCAGTTTGTCGCAAGCGGCACGAGCGTAGAGTCGCACCATTCCGACGGTGGTCCGGTCATCGAAGACGGTCGCCAGGATGGTCCTGTTTCCGACCATCGAGAGTTGGATGCTGTCTCGCTTGCCTTGGTGGAAGAGCACCGAGAATTCATCTTCACCGAGCAACTTAGCCATCTCCCGGGTTGCGGCATAGGAGCCGGCAACGAGGGCCGCGACCGTTTGCTCATCGATGGAGTCGGTGTCTCCGCAACTGGTCACCATGTGACCTTCCTTATCGATGAGCAGGTTGCACTTGCTCCCACTGAGTTCCAGGAACTCGCAGAGGATGGCATCAATTTGTTCAATGTCTTCACTGTAAAAGACGATGCGCTGATTGCGCAGATGTTCGCTGTCGGTAACCACTTTATTAATTCCTCCCGAAATTCTCAGGACCAGATCTGGATGAAGCCGGCGAGATGAAGCAACACAGTTGCTGCAACAGTTGAGGCCAAGACGAAACCGATCCACATGCCGGTTTGGTGCTTCCTGCGCCTCGGGGAAGTGATGAATGCGGGCCGCGGTCCGGTTGCGGAGGTGCGGATCGTGGGTGCCTGAGCGGTAGTCCTGACGGCACTGACCGTGGTGCGGACTCTCGAAGTGGCCCTGACAGGGGCCCTAGACGCCGATGCGCTGATCGGAGGAGCCGCAACTGCGGTGGCTGAGTGAGAGCCTCCACCCGCAGTGACGGTTCCCTTGGGAGCGACCACCGAGGGGGATCTCCGCGGAGCGTGATTCTCGTTGAGGGTCTCCAGGACCATTCCTGCGAGTCTCTTCAGCGTCGGGAAGACGCCGTGCCCATCTCTTGCGACCGCCTCGACGTGGGGAGCATCCCAGCGGTTGAGAGCCTGTTCCAGTTCCTCGATGCTGTACACATCGGGAAGGTCTCGCTTGTTGTATTGCAGAACGATGGGGGTGCTAGAAATGTCGAGGCCGTGCTCCTTGAGGTTCTCTTGGAGGTTCTTCAGGCTTTCGAGGTTCTCTTCCATCTTCCCACGTTTGGAGTCCGCGACGAACACGACACCGTCGGCACCTTGCAGCACCAGTTTACGTGTCGAGTTGTAGTACACCTGTCCCGGGACGGTGTAGATCTGGAACTTCGTTTTCATTCCTGCAACCTGTCCCAGGTTGAGGGGAAGAAAGTCAAAGAAAAGGGTTCGGTCACCCTCTGTTGCGATGCTGGTGAGGTCGCCGACACTGGGGCCGGGTGCTTTTTTATGTACCACTTCGAGGTTCGTGGTCTTACCACTGAGCCCCGGACCGTAATACACGATCTTGCAGTTGACTTCCTTCAGCGAGAAGTTGATCTGTACCATGTTTCACTCTCCGTGATCGTCCGAATCCCTGGGGTTCAGGGGGTTCGGATTGTGAGGATTTCTCGTAGTCGTCTTGCGAGGCTACGGATTTCTAAAAGACCAGTATTCAATTCAAGTCCCGCATGAGTCATCACTGCGAGCAGCGATCCATCGAGATGGATCAGCAGCAAATTCCCCAGTTCGGCCTCGATGACGAGTTCGTACGGGTGCTGATTGTCGAGCTGCTCTGCGTTACGGTTCGCAGCCAGTCGCACCGTCGAAGAAAATGCTGCAACGCACTCCTCATTCATCTCGTCACCTAGAAGCGATACCACGGGAATGCCATCGTCGGTCATGACCATGCTGCCCATCACTCCCGGTGTGGAGTTCAGTTGTTCGAGTAGTCGTTTCATCGTCTCTGCTCCCTTCCTCGATCGCTCTCGAGCCAGCGGCTCAGAGAAGCTTCCGTTGAGGGTCGGTCGGAGTGGGAGAAGATGATTCCATCTCCTTCAGCGAGACCGATCAGTACACCGTCACTACTTCTCACCGTGACACGGCCGATCTGTCCCAGTCCGATTCTTGCAGTGGCCTGGACCAACGACCCGGCCAGTACCGAGAGGCTTTCCTTCAGCTCGTGGCCCTGGTCAGCAGTGGCACTGCAGGCTGTCAGGGCCCGTGAGCCATCGAGTTCCCAGACCGAGAATCCGTCAGGCGCGGGGATCACTCCAGTGGCGTCATTGTTGTGGATCGGAGCGGCGCCAGTTTCCCAGCGAAGGAACAACTCCTGAACATTGGATGTGTTCTCCGGCGGTATCACTGCAGCGAGAGACTCCAGCGCCAGTACCAGCGGATCGGATGGTGTCGCCCGGATGATGGGGCGCATCACTTTGGCTGCTGCAGAAGGCGCTCTCAAGAGCAGCAATAGCATCGCCAGGGATCTCAAGCATTCACCATGGCCCGCATGCAACTGGCACGCCTTGGTCAGGTATCGCAGCGCCTGGAGGCCAGCCACGGCATCTTCGTCGCGACGGAATCGCCGCAGGTAGCCGCGTGCGATGGCGAGGTATCCCTCTGGATTGCATGGATCCTCTTCGATGGCCGCGTGAGCCCACCCGAGTGCACCGCTGGTGTCGCCGAGTCGTTCGAGAGCGGCTGATAGTCTTGCGGCATCTACTGCGGTGTAGCGAGATTCAACTGCGACTTGGAGCGAGTGGAGGGTTTCCCGTGCCTGAGTTCGCTCCAGTTGATCGAGGGCGGTCTCGCCTTCGGGCCAGGGGTGGAAGCGAATCGTACCGGCACGAAGCAAGCGCGCGGCGGCAAGACGATGGCCTCGCTCACTGACGCGAGTTGCAGCCTGCAACAACTGGAGTTGGGCCCCAGCGGCAAACAGGTCTTTTTGCGTCTCCTCGTCATGACGAGATCGCTTCATCCATGATTCGATGATTCCCAAGGATCCTCCGGAACTTATTGTGGTTTCTTAAAACTGTCCAGGGTCTGTATTCAAGACTACGATGGTCCTGCCACTGCGGGCAAATCGCCTCTCTGTATACTTTGCCTGAAGATCCGCAGAGCCCCCTGCTCGTCGCAGATCACCAGTCGGCTCTCTTGAAACAGAGCCGCAGTACAGTTGCTATTCCCCTGGTGTAGCCACAGAGATGCTCCTGTGGCCAGGTCGAATACCTGCAAGTTTTTCTCGCTATCACCGACGGCCAGCAACTGCTCACCCAAGGCGGTGGAGAGGAGAGGAGAGGTGCCCTCGATCGACCACTCGATGCTTCCCGTATCGGGTTCGATACGATCCACCGAGCCATCGGCCGCGATCCGGATCAGCAGTTCGTCGGTGGCGTGTAAAGAGGTCGTGGTCGTTTCTTCCATCTTTAGGCTCCAGAGTGGCTCCCCGGAATTGCCATCGAATCTCTCCACCGAAAGATCGGTGGCGACGAAGATGGCTTCGGCGGTGCCGATGAAAGCTAATGGCCTGCGAGTGAGGGGGGTCTCCCAGCGGGTCGATCCGTCGATGGGATCGATGCCGATCAGGGAGTGGCCAGTGGTGATCACTAGGTTTCCTGAAGAGGATTGCAGCGCACCCCTGCGGAGGCTTTCAAAACCACCCTTCCAGAGCGGTGCGAGGGTTTCAGAATCGAACGCGTGTACCATGCCTCGTGATGAGATGACGGCGACCATCGAATCGACGGTCACCGGAGTGTCGCGCAAGATTCCGCCGTCGGTGTCGATTTTCGTTTCCGACAGAATCACCCCAGTCTTGGTGTCGATGCGCATCAAGCGGCCGGTGGTTGTGGTGAGGAAGAAGCAATCATTCTTCACCAGTGCTCCGCCGAGCAGGTCGCCGGAGCCCTGAAGTGACAGCTCCCATGAGAGGTGACCATCGTCGAGTGACAGGGCATGGATCTTCGATTGGCCATCGACCGCCAACGCCAACGGGACTCCCTGCTGCGAAATGATCGACCTGAAGGGCTCCTCGTGGGAGATGATCTGGTCTGGAAGCCGCGACAACTTGAAGGACAGCAAGGAGTGACGACCCGGTTCGTGCCACAACATCTGGGATTCATGACCGGTGCTTTCGGCAGTCAGTAAAACCGAGTTTGCGGCCGGGAGACTGAGGACCTGGATGCCATCGTCATTCATCTCCACTGGGATCGGTTGGCCATCGATCATGATCCGCGCCGCCGGTGGAATCACTTCCATGGGGATTTCCAGCAGCAGTCCTTCGAGCAGGGGGGAATGAGGATACTCATCGACCAGTTGAAGTTGGAGTAGGAGAGCCTGCGAATGCTGTTCAGCGCCAGCCAGTTCCATCGAACGCTGGAACAGGGTCCGTGCCGACTCAAGATAATGAGCGAGTTCTTCCCTGGTTTTTTCGATCGACTTGCGGGTGGGCGGTGGCAGTTGTTCGGTATTCAGTTGTTGCATCGCAGAGAGTGCTTCGACGTAGCGTCCTTCGGTTCGAAGTCGAAGTGCCCTGGAGAAGGTTCGTTCCATCTCGCCGGGTTTCTGGATGCTAGAGACGGCAGGTACCGTCGGCTCGATGGGAGTGGATAACAGGGATGACAGTGGTGGGGATGACGGGAGTTCTTCTTCATCGGCTTCCGCTGAGGAAGGCGATGAGTTCTGAAGTGCCAGAAAGGTACCGAAGGCGAGGACCACGGCGAGCAGGACTCCGCGACTGCGGCTGGCGATGCTTCCACGACGAGCCAGCCGGCTCTGCCAGCGGCGATGAGCGTCGGCGTCGAAGGATTTGAGCAGAGCGAGGATGCCCTCGACGGATGCCTCTTCTCTGTTCTTTTTCACCGCTTCTCTGAGAAGTGAGTGAATCCAACGAGAAGCACCTTCGAGATCTCCGCCCTGGACTCTTAACCGCGCACAACTTTCGAGCCAGTGAGCGTTCTTGCCCGGATCGACACCACGCCTCGCTTCGATCACTTCTGCGACTTTCAGCGACTGCTGAGAATCCTCAACTTGGTCGAGTAGGCGCTGCAGCAGTTTGTCCGTTTCGCGGCGGCTTCTTCCACGAGGGAGTTCCTCGATCAGTGACATCAGGGCCGCGAGGTTGCTGGGGAGCAGGTCGAGGCGCTGACGCAGGGCGCTGCGAGTCCCGGCATGGTCTCCCGCCTCTTTCCTTGCTTCGGCCAGAGCTGCGAGTAGCTGCTGGCGTTCCTCTACGGGCGCTTTTTCCTGCAGTAGAAGTGGGTGCAGTTTTTCGAGGCAAGAGTGATCCGCATCTCCGAGGGCGAAGGTGCTTCGTAGGATTTCCAGCGCACGTTTGGTTAGCCTCTGATGGAGCAGTCGATCGACCAGAACATTCTTTTCTGCAGTGGGCATCGGTTCCAGTAATCCACACTCGACCAGTACTCGAACCGAGAGCAGTGCCAAGAACCTGGGAGTACCGCTCGAGAGGATCGCAGCATGGAGAGGGCGAGATTCTTGGAGTGCACGGACGAACTTGGTGCGCAGTGGCTCGAGCGGAAAGGTGGTCTCGAGGGCGGCTGCCAGGGATTCGGAATCTCCCGTGGTGAGATATATTTCCTGCAGGTGTACGCACCCGTCCTGAAAGCGCTGTTCTTCATCTTCTCGACGGGCGACCTCGAGTAGCAGTGAGGGAATGGAAAAGCGCAAGGAAGGGGTGACCGCTTCTCCGGTAAATAGTCGTTCCTTTTGCCATGGGCACACCTCGAACCGGTAACTGGCATCTGACCAGCGGAACAGCTCAAGGATCCGCTCCTGAAACAGGGTTCGGATCGGACCGGTCGCCATCTCGGTGTCGAGCAGCCGGAATCGTAGCAGGGCATCCCCGAGGCAGGTGTTGCCTTGATTGGCCAGGATGTTGGAGAGTTGTTCTTGCTGGAGGATCTCGAGGGTTTGCAAGATTTCACCGAGCGGACAGGATCCATGGTCAGAATCGGTCAGTAATTCGAGTCCGCGGTGGTCGATACCCAGACGTAATGCGAGGTCTCCGCTCTCGATGGAGAGGATTCCGCTGTTACGGTTCGCATCCAGACCCTGGAGCAGGGCCGAGAGCGGTAAGTTATTGACGTCACCCTGGAGCATCCCGCCACATCAGAGCCCGGGCTGGGGCTCCGCCTTCAGGAAAGAATACGACGCTCTGGCCGGAAGCGTCGACCCGACTCCTTGCCTCGTCCCCGCTGGGGTGAGTAGGATCATCGCTCAGAAGGTCAATAGCCGGGAGGAGACCCATGAACCGACCCCACGAGGCACAACTCATTATCGACGATAGCGAGAGGGAATCGGACTTGCTGTGGGTGTCCTCATTTCGAGCAGGGGACCCTTTCACCTGGCTGCAGGACTCTCGAGGTTCAGCCGTGATGCTGACCGATCTCGAGTATGGCCGGGGGGAAAAGGAAGCGCGCGTCGATGAAGTGATCTCCTACTCCCAGGTGGAGCAGGGCGCTCGTCAGGCTGCGGATACACCGGCGGCCTTCGAGGGAGTCGTACTCCACCTGCTCCGGCAGCGTGAGATCGAGCGAGTCGAGGTCCCCGCCCGTTTCCCGCTGCGGATTGCCGACGCCTTGCGAGAAGGTGGCATCGAGGTGGCCTCACGACCCGACCCCTTCTTTCCCGGTAGAGCGATCAAGAGAGCCGATGAGATCGCCTGCCTTGAGGAATCTCAGGCCGCTACCGAGGCTGCGATGTTGATGGCCATCGATGCCGTGCGACGGAGTGAGCCGGGTCAGGACGGGGTTCTACAACTCGATGGAGAGCCGCTCTCATCGGAACGTCTCAAGGGGATGGTGCGAAGTTTCTTGCTGGAGCGGGGACTTCAGATCGGCCCTTTCATCATCGCACCCGGCGATCAGGGTTGTGATCCCCACAATGTGGGTCATGGCCCGCTTCATGCCGGGGAGATGATCATCATCGATATCTACCCGCAGCATATGACTCACCGCTACTGGGGAGACATGACTCGTACTGTGGTCCGCGGAGTGGCCAGTGAGGTGCAGAAGAAGATGTATGCGGCGGTGAAAAGAGCACAGGAAGCCGCCATCGAGATGATCCGGCCGGGAGCCAGCGGTCAAAAGATCCATCGACGAGTCCAGCAGATCTTCGAGGAGGCTGGCTTTCCGACCGAGCAGCGTGACGGGACCTGGGTCGGGTTCTTCCATGGAACCGGACATGGCCTGGGACTCGATATTCACGAACCACCCCGTATCTCCGCCATCGGCCCAGAACTGCAGGAGGGTCTCGTCGTGACGGTGGAACCGGGACTGTATTACCCGGGACATGGAGGGTGCCGGATCGAAGATGTGGTACTGGTGACCGGCGACGGCTGCCGAAACTTCAACCGGGCTCCGAAAGAACTCGAGGTCTAGTCGATGGATCCGAGGCGCAATCCCTCTATCGCCGAATGGTTTCATGAGGAGACCAAGTACTCGCCCCAGTCGATGGGCCTGCTTCCTCGCCCGGATGTCGATCAAAGACCGCTTCCCTACAAGGAGTGGCACGCATCGGAACCGGTCGATCTGGTTCCCTATCTACCGTTTCCAGGGTTTCCATTGGGCCCCTCGGAAGATCAGAGACCACTCGATTCGGCTCTGCTGTCCGAATTCGTTGGCGCTCTCTCGCGAATCCTCTACTTCACCGGGGGAGTGACGGGGATCCAACAGTCTCCCGAAGAGTCCTGGCTCTTTCGAGCGGCCCCTTCCGCGGGAGCGTTGTATCCCACTGACATCACCCTGGCACTAAGAGGAATCCGCGGAATCGAGGATGGCCTCCATGCCTACTCGGTGCCGAATCACCAGCTGGTCTCGGTGCTGGAGGGGGATTTCCTGCCTGGAATCGCCTCCTCCTTCTGGGATCACCCCTCCTTCGATGGGGTTCAGGCGGTGGTATTGCTGAGCGGAGTCTGGCAAAGATCGCGCTGGCGCTACCACGATCGAGCCTATCGGCGAATCCTGCTGGATACTGGCCATGTACTGGGGAATCTGGTTCACGCAGCACAGCAGGAGGGGCTTCAGGCGATCCCGCTGGCGGGGTTCGATGATCCTGCCCTGCAGAAGTTGATGTTCCTCGATTCGGAACAGGAAGGTGTGCTGGTCGGAGTTCCGCTCCGTCGTGCCGACGATGTCTCGACCGCTGCGGACGGATTGGTGGCTGCGGTCAAGAGGTCGAGTCGTTCCACTGCCCCACCAGATTTCGAGACCGATCCGATTCTCGCCATCCATGAGAGCAGTTCGATGATCCACGATGCTGAGGTGGCGCTGCCTCCCGATCCGCCGACCTGGGCTGAAGGTGCCGCGGACGCCAGGGTGGTTCCACTGGTCGAAACACTCGGAGACATCTCCAATGAGTTTCCGCGGATCGTCGTGAGGCGTCGATCGACTCGCCAGTTCACAGGAGCATCGGTGAATCGACGTGATCTCGATCGAGTGCTCGATTTTGCACACCGTTACGCTACACCTGGCCCGGTCCGATATCTCAGTGCGCGTCCGGCATTGCAGATTCACTTGGTGGTGAATCGGGTCAAGGGATTGGAGCCAGGTGTGTGGCGTTACCTCCCCGACGAACATCAACTTCGCTTGATCCGTTCCGGCGATGAAAGAAGAAGAGTTCACGGTGCGTGCCTCGGTCAAGAACTCGCGAGGGATGCCGCTTGCTTGGTGGTCTATAGTGCGGATCTTCCGCATGCCGTCGAGGTGTGGGGAGATCGAGCGTATCGATACTTGCATCTCGATGCGGGCTTCCTCGGTCAGCAACTGAATCTAGCCTGCATTCATCAGGAGTTGGGAGTCAGCGGCGTTGCAGGCTTCTTCGATGATACGTGGAACGAGATCCTCGAGTTGCCTGCAGACCATGCCATCACCTATATCACGGCGATCGGGGACCCCTTCGCCAGCGAGTAGGGGGGGGCAGAATCGGCTCCGAAGAGCGGTTTCTCTGAGTTTTTTTTGAACCGCACCGGCTCCACCAAATGGCTCCTCCGGGGGGACTCTTAATTCTTCTTGAGCAGGGTCGGCTTGGGTCTCTAGTTGTAGTCGTAAAGTTATCTGAACAAGTAGTTTATGTGATTTCATGGAAGGTGTATTCGGAGCGGTGGTGGGGCCCGAAAGTCGCCCAAGCCAGTTCCGATAACGCCCATATCCGGGGCTCGGTGCCATTCTTTATCCTGAAAAACTGTTCAAGAGGTCTTGCCACTTTTCTCGTATCCGTCTCTCCTATCGCCCATGGAGCGAGGGCCTGTTGCCCTCCACGGAGGCGAGGGCCGGAAGTCCCGGAAGGCATGAACGAGCCTTCCGATCCTCGCTTGCGTCACAGAGTAAGCAAAGTATAGGGAATCCCCTAAGGATCGTCGGCAAGTCCGCCGGAGTAACAAGGGGAAGAAAGGGTGATCATGAACAAGAGCACACTGCTTGGCCTAGCATTGGCCATGTTACTTCCGACCGTCGCCTTGGCGGATGGTGTTACAGTTGGGGGAGACATGCGTCTGCGCTGGGATTACGCCGGCCCGGAAACAAGTCCCTCCTCAAACAGTTCGTCTGCGGTGACCAACATCGATCTCGGTGCTGCCATCAATGACAACGTCAGTTTCTCGGCATCGCTGAGGCACGATTTTGCCTTCGGTGACGGCTCCAATGGATCCTCCATGGGGCTCCAGGAAGCGTACGCTTCCATCAACGATCTTGGAGGAGCCAGTGGCATGCTTGCCGGCTGGAGTCTTGAAGTCGGTCGCATGCACAATCCAGACGGGGGACGCGTCATCCACAGCGATGACTGGGGTCAGGCCGCTCCCGCTTCCAATGACGGATACCACCTCGGCTCTGAGATGGGTGGAATCGGCATCGACATCTACTACTTCGGTGGTGGTTCAAACCCCGCCGGTAGCGCAGACAGCATGATGGGTGCGAGCTTCGATCTCGGAAACATGGGCGGATTTGCTGACATCGGGATTTCGTACTGGGGTGCCAGTGCTGCTACTGATCCGAGCAACCTGTCCATCAACATCGCTGATATCGCCAAGGACAACCTGTCTGGTGTCGATCTCGATGTGAACTACGCCACCCGTGATAATGACACCGGTGGTGACGATGGTACCTTGACCTCCATCGCAATCGGCTACTCCATGGAAGGTTTCGACCTCCATGCGAGCAACACCCTCGCTGATGCGGACTGGAATGCCTTTAGCGATGCACGCCACGGTACCAATGGGATCGCCGACATGAACGTCGGAACCAATGGTGCAGGTGCTGATGTGGATAACACCACCATCGGTGCATCCTTCAGCCCGATGGAGGGCGTGACTGCCACAGTGGATTTCATCACCTTGGCACAGGACAGTTCCGGTCTCGATATCGGTACTGAAATGGACCTGATTCTCGGTTGGGACTGCGGAAACGATGTTCACATGACCATCGGTTACGCCAGTTTCTCCTCGGATGATGCTTCTCCCACCACCACGCAGGATTGTGACTACTTCTACCTGCAGACGGGCTGGGACTTCTAAGAATCCGAGCTGTGGGAATCTCCCACACCCCGGATTT
>JAPKAM010000030.1 GCA_028825265.1 Planctomycetota bacterium | reverse complement strand
GAGGAAGATACTGACGATGTTGGAGTCAATACAATCGATCGAAACCAGGGAGAATACCGATGAACATCCCCTTCCATTTCCGGGTTCTGCTGACCGGGCTGCTCGTTGTCCTTCTGTTCTGCGCCGAAGCCTCAGCGCAGAAGTACGGCGAGGTCGACAAGGTGGCACCATCGCCGAATGCTCCGCAGGGCCAGACGCTGGAATGGACATCCACTGAGGGGAAGTCGTACTGGTACCGACTGCCGCACCAGATCAATCCAAAGAAGCCGCCAAACCTGGTGTTGATGCTCCACGGCACCGGCTTGACCTGGGGCTGGGCGTTCTGGAACTACCCCATCAGTAGCGGCGGATTTCGTGGCAACGATATCGTCATCGCACCGGAAGGGATGACACCCGGCGGCGGTGACACCTTCAACTTCACCCAGAGCAAACCCGATGGTGATCACATCGCCGGGCTCATCCGTCACTTCAAGAGCAAGTTCCCCATCGACAAGGTCTACGTCTACGGCCACAGCCAGGGGGCGTTCTTCTGCTACTGGTTCGCCGGCGCCTACACCGAACTGGTCGATGGAATCGTCGCCCACGCCGGCAACGTGCTGAGCGTCAACCACAACAAGCTGGCCAAGGATAAGGTCGCGATCGGCATCCTGCATGGAAAAGCAGACGCGGTGGTCTCGGTCGAATGCGCCCACCGCACCGAGAAGATCTACAAGCAACAGGGCTACAAGAAGATCAAGATGAGCATCGTCGAGGGATTGACCAAACGCTCCGGGCACTGGCCGCTGCCCACGCAGGTCGCCGAGATGTTCGACTGGCTCGACCAGGTCAATGCAGACAGCCCGCAACTGGCATTGAGCGTCGCCCTCAGTGAACTGGCCAAGGACTCCCCCGACCTGACCATCGTCTCCTCATCCGCCTACAAGGCAAAAAGTCTCGCCAGACGGGAAAAAGGCGATGAGGGTAAAGCACTTCGTGCGCCCATCGAGAAGGTAGTCGAGTTCCTCGAAGAGGTGCAATCCGCCCACGCTTCCACCATCCAGCAGGCACAAAAAGCGAGCAAGTCAGCGAAGAAGGGTTCCTTCCAGCCCTGGATGGCGCACTTTCGCATCGTCAACACGTCCTTTAGCGGAGCTACACCGTGGCGAAAGAGCCTCAAGTCGCTGGTGTCCTCTGCCACCAAGCATCAACGAGCCATCGATGCCGCCCTCTCTGTGATCTCAAAAAATCTCAACAGAAAGACGCTACAACAGGCGGTGAAAGTACTTCAGAAGTCGATGCTCGCCTCCAACGCTGAGGATCTGGAACTGACATTTCGCCGCATGGCGCAGGATCCTCCAGCAGGAACCCAGGACGAGGACTTCAGCGGCTACAGACAACTCAGCGCAACGCGAGATCCACTGATCCAGCAGGGACGATCGACGGCAGCCGAGATCACCGCCAGCATGGCCAGCGATTTCCGTGAAGCGAACCCGGAGTTGTTTTCCGACAAGTGACTCGATTTCCAGATCGGAGTGAGGGAGCGATGCAAAAGCACCATCGGCTGATTCTCGGCCTGATCATCGCAGCAGTTACCATCGTGGGATTTTCCTCTCCCGACACAAATCGAGATGACACCCTGCCAGAGACCTCCCTGCCCAACATCCTCTTCATCCTCGCCGACGACCTCGGCTACGGAGATGTCGGTGTTTATAACTCCGAATCGAAGGTCCCCACCCCGCACCTCGATCAGTTTGCCAGCGCGGGGATGCGATTCACCGATGCCCACAGCCCGGCGACCGTATGTACCCCGACACGCTACAGCGTGATGACGGGACGGATGGCGTTTCGTACCGGCTATCGCGGTGTTTTCACCGGTGTTGGAGGTCCATGCCTCATCGAGAAGGAACGGCTGACGCTTCCGCTGATGTTACAGAACCAGGGCTACACCACCGCTTGTTTCGGCAAGTGGCACATCGGAATGACTTTTCTCGACAAGGATGGAAATCGCATCGAGACCAGAGGAATCAAGGGGGTCGAGCAGATCGATTACACGCGAGCGATCCCCGACGCACCGATCCATCACGGTTTCGATCACTTCTACGGCACCGCCTGCTGCCCCACCACCGACTGGCTCTACGCCTACATCGATGGCGACCGCATCCCGGTTCCCCCGACAAAACTGCTCGACAAGAGTTCACTGCCAAAGCATCCCTACGGTAACGACTGCCGAGGGGGAAGGGTCGCTGACAATTTCAAACATGAAGAGGTCGACCTGGTCTTCCTCGAGAAGAGCCAGCAGTTTCTACAGAAGCACGTCCAGTCCAGCCCCGACAAGCCCTTCTTCCTCTTCCACTCGATGCAGGCGGTGCATCTCCCTTCCTTCGCCGCCAAACGATTCCAGGGCAAGAGTGGTGCAGGTCCCCACGGCGATTTCATCTTCGAGATGGACTTCATCGTCGGTGAACTGCTGAAAACCCTCGATGATCTCGGTGTCGCCGACAACACGCTGGTGATGTTTGCCAGCGACAACGGTCCGGAAGTTCCCACCGTGATCGACATGCGCAAAACCCACCAGCACGACGGCGCCCGGCCGTGGCGCGGCGTCAAGCGCGACCAGTGGGAAGGGGGCCACAGAACGCCGTTCATCGTCCGTTGGCCCGGCAAGGTCAAGGCCGGCAGCAGCAGCGATCAGTTGCTGAGTCTCACCGATGTGATGGCGACGCTGGCCGAAATCACCGATGCCCGCTTGCCCGACGATGCAGCAGAAGACAGTTACAACATGCTGCCGGTGCTGCTCGGGACCCAGGGCGACAAACCGGTGCGTCGCTACCTGTTGCAGCAGACGATGTCACTGGCGCTGTCGATCCGCGATGGCCTGTGGAAGTATCTCGACCACAAGGGATCGGGGGGCAACAACTATCAGCGTGACGGGGCCTGGGGGATGAAACCCTACGCCCTGAAAAACAACGATCCGGATGCCCCCGGACAGCTCTACGATCTCGCGACCGATCCTGGCGAGACCCACAACCTGTTCAGTAAAAATCCAGCGATCGTCGAGTCGATGACGGCGCAACTGGAAGCCTTCAAGAAGAGCGGACGAAGCGCTCCGTCACGTCAACAACCATCAAACGAAAAGTTGAAGGCAAACCGCTGAACGAGAAGCCCTGGCCATGTCATCTTCAATATGTCGTTTCCTGGAAGGAACCGACTCCCGAGTCGTTGCAACAGGTCCGCTTCGAATTCAGTTCACTGCGGCTGCAGGAACTCGCTTCTTGACAATATTGCTGCGGTCGCTTCCTGGTTGGCGATAAGATCATCCCATGGTCACAGACAGACAACCATCATCCGGGGGGCGTTTCTTTGCCGTGACCGTGGCGGTGGCTGCGGTCGGTGGCGGGGCGTTGTATGGAGGGATCTCGCTGATCCTCGGCCGCACTGGCAACGCATCGAACTATCTGGCCGATCTCGGCATGGTGCTGCTGATCGGCGCAGCCGTCGCCAACCTGATCGCAATCGCCATCGGCCTGCGCTTCATGCGGCTTCAAAGAGTATTCCTGTGGTGGTGGCCCATCAGTGTGCTGCTGGCGGTGGCAACGGTCGCCGGAGCAGTCGTCGCCATCAACCTGTGAAGAGCCGCAAGTCCTTCAACCCGATGGCTTCTTCTTGTTGTATTCGGCGGGGCGTTTCTCGAGGGCGGGGAAGGAAACCCCGCTCCGGCATTTCAATTTCGTACGCTGATCCTGTTTCACATGGCACGAACTCATCTTGACGCTGGTGAAGAGAACTCGGTTCCCTGATCTTGTAGAAATATCCGTTCATTCTCTCGACTGTCATCCGTTGTGCCATCACCTGCACACTTCTATCAGAGTTGTAAACTCTATTTCACAACTACAGCGGTTTCGTTTCGCCAATATGAAACACATATAATAATTAGTGCACTCAAAAAAATAATCGGAATGAAATCCTCATCTGTTCCGTCTTTCTTCTTGATCCCGCCACGGATTTCTCGAGAAAGGAGAACCCATGCGTAAAGAACCTGGACCCAACCGGTTCGTTCTTCACCACATCGGTGCTCTCATCTTCGGATTGTTCTTCTGGGTGGGTATTTCAGGCAGCGCAGCTGTTGCCACCGCTCAAGACTCTCCGGATGGGAACATCAATAACCAACAGAGGAAGCCACTGGATCTTCCATCTGGAGGAGGAGGCCTGGATGAAGGAGAGGAATCCACCGAGATCCTCCCCATCTTCGGTAAAGAGATCTTCGCCAACAGTCTCTACCTGTGCGTGGAGCGCTCAGAGAGATTGGCGGGAGAACCCGCACAGATCATCGCAATGGAGTTCAATGATCTCCTCGCGAGAATGTCGAGCAGGGCTCGCTTCGGAGCGGTCGCCTTCAACAACCAGGTCGAACGCTTCGAAGAAATTCCGACGCGGGCAATCCCTGCGATCAAGAGTTCGGCGGTGAGCTGGCAAAACACACGGGTGACTGCCAACGGTGCCTCACTGATGGCGGCGCTGGAGAACACCCTTCTCCTGGCCCGGAAAGATATTGAGAGGCACAAGGCAGTGGTCCTCATCGTCGATGACCGCTACTCCACTGGAGAACCTTCGCTGTTACCGTTTCTGCAAAATCGAAGGAGTTACCTCGACGACATTCCCATCCATCTCTTCTTTGTCGGCATTGAAGGCACCGTTGGTGATCCTGAACTGGAGACCGCCTGTCGCACTCTCAGTGAAATTTCACGGGGGAGTTTCAACCAGTTGAGTTTCCCGGCAGCACCACCGATTTTTCCGGTTCCTGATGGCCCTTCTCCATGTTGTTGCACTCCAGGCAGCGACTGATTCGACCGGGGAATCCAGTTGAGGTCTTGCGGCCGCGAAAAACACAGAAAACCCCCGGGGTGGCTCTCCCAACACCCCGGGGGTTCCTCATTGCGATTATTGTCAAGATTTCATCTCTTCGCCGAGACCATCTCCTGACGGTGTTGATCGAGTCGCTCTCGCAGCGGTGCGATCTGGCCGGCGGCCCAGTCGAGATCGAGTTTACCGCAGATCTTCATCTGAGGAATGATGCCACTGATGGTGCCGCGCCAAACCATACCTACCTGGCCACCACCGAGTTTCTTGAGGACCTTCTTGCTGTCCGTCTGCTCCTTGGCACGTCCGTTGAGCAGGGAACTGAAGCGACCCCCCTTCAACTCGAAGCCGAACTTGTGATGCTCCTCGTAAGCGATGATGGGGGCCTTGCCCACTCCCCCCGCCGCCCGGGTGCCGGCGATACGAACCAGTTGCGTTCCGAGATTGCTGCCTACCCGCTGCCGTAGCCTTTTCGACCAGACGAAGACCGCTGCCACCATGTCACCACGGCGACCTCCGAGGAAGGAGACGTAGGTCAGTTCCATTCGCACATCCGGTTGCCACACCGCCGCATGAAACCACTGCCCCTCATCGGCGATGATCACACCGCCGGAGACCCCTCTGGAGTGGCCCTCCCAGTCGCGTCTCCAGCGCAACTTGCCCGAAATCTCCGACCCAGGAGAGGGGAACCAGTCATCACCGAGGCTTCGATCTTCCCGCTCGAAATCGTCGGTCAGTTCAACGGTGCCATCGGCGGAGATTTTTTCTTCGGTCGCCTGGAACAGATCGAGGATTCGCTCCTGTTCGGCAGCGTTCAACGGGAAGGCAGGAATCTCGGGCTTGCCACGACCTTCGGCACCTTGCAGGGCACACAACAGCACGAGAGTGGGTATCTGCAACAGGATGGTCATGAGAACCTCTCTTCTGGATCATCGCTCTATCGAGAGCAGCCGGGAGTACCGAGAACTCGGACCGTCGAAAGTAGAAGAGGCGAGAGCGGATCTGCTGCAAAATACTCTTCACGGTCAGTGGACTCTTCACAGCCCGATGACAAGCCGCTTGTCGATCCGATCTCCGCTGCTACGGTGCAGCCAAATCGGCGGAAAGGTGCGTAACTCCCTTGTCGACGAGAATCCGATCCCAGACCCGGTGGCTGCCCGCCACTGCATTTCTGGCAGCACTGATCCTCTCTTCTGGCCACTTCTTCAGCGAATGGGTGCAGTCAGAGGATCCAGCCGACAACTACCTCGAGGTACTCCACCAGGCAGACGCCAGCAGCAACAAGTTCCTCAACCGCCAGCGTGCCGAGCTCTTCGGGCTTCGCTACCGCACCGCCAGCACCAATGGCGACAAGTTTCGACTGTTCCATCAATCCGCCGACGAATGGATCAAGGCGGGGGAAATCTCCAAGGGACTGCTCCGCCTCGATTCCTTGCTGTCGGCGTTACCGACCAAAGAAAGAGATCAAATCATCGATGTCGAGGAAGCCCTTCGATGGAGCCAGATGATCGGCGGCTTGCGCCTGGGAGAGCAGCAGAACTGCGTGGCGATGCATGGTCTCGATTCCTGCCTCTTCCCCATCGGCGGCAGTGGTGTGCACCAGCAACCGGAGGGGATGCAGCTGGCGATAGAGAACCTGGACTGGTCGCTGGCTCGTTCTCCCGATCGACTCGATCTTCGATGGTTGCGAAACCTCGCCTCGATGGCCCTCGGCAACTGGCCAGAGGGAGTTCCGGAGCCGCTACGCCTGTCGCCGGGGCTGTTCGCCTCCTCCCATGATGTGGGCCGCTTTCGCGATGTCGCTCCCAGGGTCGGAATCGCCACGGTGGGACTGGCGGGAGGGGCCAGCCTCGAAGATTTCAATGGAGATGGGCAACTCGATCTATTCGTCAGTTCCTGGGGACCGATGGATCCGGTCCACTACTTCGAGAGTGACGGCCAGGGACAGTTCAAGGATAGAACCGAACCGATGGGTCTGTCCTCCATCACCGGTGGACTCAACATCACTCACGCCGACTACGATAATGACGGCGACGCTGACCTGCTGATTCTTCGTGGAGCATGGCTCGGAAGTGCCGGCCATCATCCCAACACATTACTACGCAATGACCGGGAGAAGTTCACCGATGTCACCGTGGCCTCGGGGCTGGTGTCCTATCATCCGACCCAGACTGCGGATTGGGGCGACTACGATCTCGATGGCGATCTCGACCTCTTCATCGGAAACGAATCGACCAGCAGTGAGGTTCATCCGTGCGAGCTGTTTGAAAACCGCGGAGATGGCACCTTTGTCGAGGTCAGCCAAGAGGTCGGTCTGCACCACATCGCCTATGTGAAGGGTGTGGCGTGGGGAGACATCGACGACGATGGGGATCTCGATCTGTACCTCTCGACGATGGCGAGTTCCAACGCACTGTACGAAAACATTGGCCCTGCGGCTGAAGGAGAGCGACCTCGATTCATCGACATCACTGTCCGAGCCGCCGTTGAATCGCCCCAACTGAGCTTCCCGACCTGGTTCTGGGACTACGACCATGACGGTCGTCTCGACATCCTCGCCGGCTCCTACGGTAGTTTCGAGGAGAGCATGCTCGAGGGGGTCGTGGCGGACTATCTCGGGATGCCGACCGCCGACGAGGGGATTCGCCTTTATCGCAATCTCGGAGACGGGAAGTTCGAGGAGGTCTCGGAGAAGACCGGCATCCGTCACACGGTACTCCCGATGGGCGCAAACTTCGGCGATCTCGATGGTGACGGTTGGCTCGATGCCTACTTCGGAACCGGTCAGCCGGGCCTCTCCACCCTGGTTCCCAACCGGATGTTTCGCAATGCCGCAGGAAAACGCTTCGAGGATGTCACCACCAGCGGTGGCTTCGGCCACCTGCAGAAGGGCCACGGCATCGCCTTCGGCGACATCGACCACGACGGCGATCAGGACATCTTCGCGACCATGGGGGGAGCCTACGAAGGAGATGGGTATGCCAATGTTCTGTTTGAAAACCCAGGCCATGGACACCACTGGTTGACATTGAGACTCTCCGGCACCCGATCGAGCCGCGACGCACGCCATGCCAGGGTACAGATCGATGTGAAGACGAAATCGGGACCACGCACCATCCACCGGGTGGTCGGCACCGGAGGAAGTTTCGGCGCCTCCAGTTCACAACTGGAGGTGGGACTCGGTGCCGCGACTGAAGTGATTGCGGTGACGGTGCGCTGGCCTGTCTCTGGCCACGCCCGCTACCTCGGCTTCTCCCTCGATCGCACCTACATCATCGAGGAGGGAAAGAAGGAGCCGGTCGCGGTCCAGACGGTCTCGTTCCCCCTCGGTGGAGCTGCGAAGAAACCACCCGCAGAGGATTGATCAGCGAGATCCATTGCTCGCCCGATGCTCCTTGAGACGGGTCTTGAGGTCGGGAATCGACTTGGCGGCCCAGTCCAGATCGAGCTGGCCACGGAGGGTCACCTTGGTGATGCAGCAGCGGATATTGCCGCTCCAGACAAATCCGACCTGGCCACTGTCGAGCTTCTTGAGAAACTTGCTGCTGCTCGTTTCTACCTTGGTGCGACCTCCGCGCTGAGCACTGAACTGGCCATCTTTCAGTTCAAAACCGAAATTCACCGGCTCACGAAAGATGATCTCTGAAGGCTTGCCGATCCCGCCCGCCGGTTTGACACCAGAAATCCTCATCACCTGGCTGCCAAGATTGCTGCCGACTCGCCGCCGCAAACCCTTGGTCCATGCGTAGGTCGCAGCAAACATATCCCTCACGCTGCCGCCACAGAAGGAGTAATAGGTCGACTCCATCTTGACCTGTGGTTTCCAGACAGCCCGGTGAAACCATTGCCCCTTGTCCGCAATGTAGATGCCTCCGGTAACTCCCACCACTGCGCCCTCGCCACCACGGGTCCAGCGCACCGGCTGGCCAATGCGTCCGAACTGGTGGGTCGGGATCGGCGACCAGTCCTCACCGAGGACCTCATTCTTCGAGACAAAGTCGTAGATCAGTTCGAGTGTGCCGTTGGGACTGATCTTTTCCTCGCTAGCCTGGAACAGATCCAGGATGCGGGAGCGTTCCTCATCCTGCAGCACGAACTGGACTTCTTTTTTGCCTCCTGCGGGAGCATCGAGCGGCTCGTCCGCCAGCAGTGGAGGCTGCGTCGCTTGTGCGAGCCACAGCAGAGTGAGCAATCCCACTGCGATGATCCTGTGAAATTTCAGCATCGGTGAACCCAACCTTCCGCGTCATGTCTTCGATCTGGACTCAGAATCGATCCTTCACAGTGTATCCCCGGCAGCGGGTCCGATCGACGCATCAAATCGAACCCGTAGGTCGGCTCGCAATGGCACTCATTATTTCTAGCCGTGGCCTGGCTCCTCAGGTGCGACAGCACCTGCGTGAGGATATGCTGCTGCTCCTGTTATGAAGGGAGCCACGATGAAAATTACTTGTCCATCTCTGTCCACCCTTGGGGTTCTGGTGTGCGGGCTATCGCTGTTGCTGGCTGGCTGTGCGGGGGCGGGAATCACTCGACCCACCGATCCAAAGCCCATCGATCCAGAGCGACCGGCCAAGGCGCCCAACATCCTTTTCATCTTCACCGATGATCATGCCTCCCATGCCATCGGTGCCTATGGCAGTCGCTTTCCCGACCACATCACACCCCACCTCGATCAACTGGCTGCAGACGGGATGATGTTTCGCCGCTGTGGCGTCACCAACTCCATCTGTGCGCCGAGTCGCGCGGTGATCCTGACCGGCAAGCACAGTCACCTCAACGGCGTGCTGACCAACGCCGAACGCTTCGATGGTTCCCAGATGACATTTCCGAAACTGCTGCAACGAGCCGGCTACCAGACCGCCATCTTTGGCAAGTGGCACCTGAAATCCGAACCGACCGGGTTCGATCATTACGAGCGATTGCTCGGCCAGGGCCCCTACTACAATCCGATGATGCGTAGTCCATCCGACAACGAGAAGGGCCATACCGACCGCAAACATTCCGGCTACACCACCGATATCATCACCGACCTGGCCCTCGACTGGCTCAAAGATGAGCGCAATGGCGATCAACCCTTCATGATGATGGTCCAGCACAAGGCCCCCCACCGTCACTGGCAACCTCCCCCACGCTACCTCGATCGCTTCGACGACATCGACATCGCGGAACCGGACAATCTCTTCGATGATTACAGTGGCCGCGGCACCGCCGCACGGATCCAGGATATGGAGATCGCCACCACCCTGACCAAGAACGACCTCAAATTGGTCCCACAGCGGGGTCTCGACGAGGCGCAGACGGCGATCTGGAATGCTGCCTACCAGCCGAAGAATGCCGAACTGAAGCAACTCGAGTTGACCGGCGACAACCTGGTCCGGTGGAAGTACCAGCGCTATCTCAAGGATTACCTGCGCTGTATCCAGGCGGTCGACGACAACATCGGCCGCATGCTTTCGACCCTCGATGAACTGGACCTGAGCCGCGAGACCGTGGTGATCTACTCGTCGGACCAGGGATTTTTCCTCGGTGAACATGGCTGGTTCGACAAGCGCTTCATGTATGAAGAGTGTTACAAGACGCCACTGATTGTGCGCTGGCCCGGTGTCGTCGATGGCGGCTCCGTCGAGGAAAGCCTGGTCAGCAATCTCGACTATGCCCAGACCTTCCTCGATCTTGCGGGGGTTTCAGCGAAGGACTCATCGGTGCAAGAGATGCAAGGGGTAAGCCTGGTGCCGCTGCTGCTCGGTAATAAACCGGAGGAGTGGCGACAGAGTCTCTACTACCAGTATTACGAGTACCTGGAGAACCAGCGCACCGCTCACATGGTGCGACGTCACCGGGGAGTTTGCACCGAGCGCTACAAGTTGATCCACTTCTACAATCTGGGCGAGTGGGAGATGTACGACCTGCAGGAAGACCCCAAGGAGATGAAGAACATCGTCGATGACCCGGCCCACGCAGCGACACGCGAGAAACTGGAGAAGGAACTGGAGAAGCTGGCGCTGCAGTACCAGGTTCCAGATGATCGCGGAAGCGTCTCGCGAGACCCTCATCAGAGGATCGAGGCGTATCAGGCCCGTGAGCAGCAATAAGCACTGTTGTCAGCCTTGTTATCTTCGTATTGCCTGTAAATCTTCTGGCCACAGTTGCTTACAATAGCATTCGTATATCCTAAAAAATACACGGGGACCAACCTCGGCTTCAGCTAGGCGAGCCACCGCGGGTTCTTTACATGGCCTGTTTAAACGATTTTTGCTGGCTGTTTTGAGGCATCTGGGTTAACTAGAGATATTCGGGAATACAAACAGGTTACCAACGATGTGAACTTCTTGGGATCTGTGATCCCCCCTTTTATCTGGAGAGAATACCCGATGGCCGCCCCTCGTCAGTCTGATCAGGGGCAGTAGATCTGGCATTCGAGAGGGTCCGGGGTCGGATCGGTACCGCAGCCGGGGAACGGTTCTGGGGGCGTTGAGCCGCCGTTGAAGAGAAAAGCCAGCTGGAAAATCACGTCGGCCAGATTGACGGCAGAATCGTCATTCCCGTCGGCGGCCTTGCGGCAATCGATCGCCACCGTCATGAAGAGGTGCTCGAGCAATCTCACCGCATCGGCCAGGTTGGTCGAACCGTCGAGATTCACATCGGAACGAACGAAGGTCTCTGCCGGCGGCGGCACAATCGCGAGCACCAGGTTGGTCATTGCGATGTTGTCGACCAGTAAAGAATCCTGAGATGTCATATCCACATCGATGAATCCCCCCCCCACCGCATCGCGCAGGGTGTACTCCCCGCCAGCAGTGAATCCTCCCAGCTCCCACTCGATGAGGATCGGATCGGTGATCAAGAACTGCAACTCCAGGATGAAGACCACCGGATCGGGATCGGAAGCGATGATGCAGGAGAACCAGGAATCGTTGGAGTAGTTGATGCTCGAATAGAAGGAAGGAGTCGGCGGAGCGGGCGGAGCATACAGATCTTCACCGGGGTTGTAGCCATCCGATGCACCCTCGGCCATCCCCACCAACAGATTGTAGGCCGTGCCATTGAGGGTACTGACTCCCAGGCTGATCTCGAACTCCTGCGCCTCGATACGATCGAGAGGAGCCAGGAGCCCGAGCCCCAGGATCAGCACCAGGAGGACCTGGATGGTGAATTTAGGTTGGTCTGACATCGCTTCATCCCCACTTCCTTCGTCGCCAGGAATTCAGGTTCAACAACTATCATATTCCCGATGAGGTGAATGCAACAGTAGCGGGGAACAGGGCTTTCTTGACTGATGCGACAGACTGCAGCACTGGCTGTGTTGTGCTCTCCCCAGATCAGTCGAGCTGGATCCCTCTGCCCGAGAGGATGGTGCCAGTGGCATTTCGATAGGTAGCGATCGCCTTGCGCAATCGAACTCTCGACTGCAACTCTGAAACCTGCGATTGCAGCAGGCTATTTTGCACCTGCAACACCTGGTAGGCGGTCGAGACCCCGACCTCCAGGCGCCTCGTCTCTCCATCGAGTTCCTTGCGACGCAACCGGGTCGCCGCACGGGTCGTTTCGACGCTCTGACGTGCACTCAGAAGTTCACGCACCGCTCGGGTCACTTCCAGCACGATCGCATGAGAAACCTGCTCTCGCGAGACCTGGGAACGGCGTAGGTTCTCACGTGATTGAAGCATCTGATTGCGGGCGGCACGATTACCCAGTGGAAACTCGAAATTAACCCCGGCATTCCAGGAATAGTCTTCGCCGACATTGGACCAGGAACCATCAAAACTGATGTCGTTACCCGGTTGATTCCAACCTCCCTCGACCGACAGATTGGGGCGTAGCTGATCCTCACTGAGGAGCAGTTGGTCCTCGCTGTTGGAGATCTCGATATCGCGTTGCAACAGTTCGAGGCGAGTGATCAGCGCCGCCTCCACCGCCTCGGCCATCACCACCGGAAAATCGGGCAGTTCCAGAGACGTGGTTGGGATCACCTCGAGGTCGCGAAACATCGGGCCGGAGTCTCCGCCGATCCTGAACTCCGGAGAATTGACCTTGTCGAGCAACACATCCTGCAGATCACGGTACTGATTGACCGCATCGATGATGCTGGCCTTCTGCGTCTCGATGTTGGCCTCGGCACTGATGACATCGAGTTCGGTACCGGTCCCCACCTCGAGCCGACGCCGATTGATCTCGAGCAGCTCGCTCGCCTCGCTCAGGGCGCGCTCCTGCACCTCGACATTTCTTCTCGCATAGACCAGATCCCAGTAGGAAGAAACCACCGATGACACCGTCGTCTCGACTGTCCGCCTCATCGCCAGGCGTGAGGCCTCGACATTGCGGATCGCAATCCGCAACGAAGTCTCGGTGATACTGCGGCCAAAGCCACGAAGAAGCGGCTGGCTGAGGGACAGGTCATAGGCGCCACGGTAGTTGAGCGGACTGAAGAACTCGCTGACGGCGGAGGTTGAAGAACGACTGCCGTTGAGGCGCAGATTCCAGGTGGTTCCATAGCGAAGTTGGCCCGACAAGCCGAGGAAATAGGTGCGATTGTCCCGTTCGCTCTGCTCGCCCACTGCCGCACCCTCGATGATGCTGGTCGAGGTAGTGCTCGACTTATTGATGGTGAAACCGGTCCTGAAAAGCGGATCGAAGGCGGCCTCTGCGATCAGCGGATCCCGCTCTGCACTGGCGAGAGTGAGTCGCTGCACTACCAGATCGAGATTGTTCTCCAGTGCCAGCAGGATCGACTGCTCGAGACTCAGGCGGATCTGTTCGCTACCCGGAGATAAGCTCGTCTCGGGTGGTGAGACCTGCTCCCCTTGCCCCGCAAGGAATGGAGATAAGATGCAGACCAACAGCAGTGTCAGTAAGACTCGAGACATGACCACCTCCTCGACCCAGATCATTCAAGGCCCTCGACTCAACACGAACTGCGTGGAGTTTCAGGGCTACAGGGAATGATAGGCGAAGAGGCCAGATCGGCAAGGGGTCCGCAGGATCAGAGGTGATGCACGAGACGATCCGGCTCGGAAGATGAATCTTTTTCGGCCCCGGGACGCATCTTTTGAACCAGTATCGGAATCAGATGCATGGCACTCAATACGAGCAGGACCGCAACCTCGACCAGCAGCAACAAGATCAGTGATCGCCCCGCTTCCACCTCGTAGAAGCGACTCAGGAACCAACCATTGGTGAAGGTGCCAAAACGAAGTCCGAGTTTGGCGGCCATCTCCAGGCCGGCGAAGAGGATCGCGCCCAGCAGTACGGCTGCTGCGGTATCTCGTCCACGGAGCCCTGCGGCCAGTACCATCGCGCCGAGCCACGCCACCAACAACCCAGTGGTGACTCCGGTCGCCAGTAGTTCGACAGGAGCCGACAATATCCTCGAGGCCAGGTGGCCACTTCCCAGCTGATACGACTGTTGTAGTGAGCCAGGATCGGGGATCGTCGAGGTCGCTTCCGGAAACCACAACACTGCAGTAGAGAATCCTAAGAGCAGAACCGAGAGGCGTAGAGCCGTGGTCAACGGCACGCCCAGTCGCTGGAGAGTGCACTGCCCTTCGACCAGAAACGGTGCCCCATCACGCCAGGGTGAAAGGCCGACCACCGGAGTGGCCGTGGCCAGGCACGAGAGTGTGCGAGCCAATCCGTCGAAGATCAACGCCGGAAACATCGCCACCTTGACCGGTCTGCGAGTCAACAGATCGCCACGAAGGTGGCCGATGCCCCACAGCATCAGTACCGCCGAAAGGAGTAGTACAGCAATCAGGATCATCGGATGCCTCCACTGTCGTGGCATGCGGGAAAGGTGCCCATAAGCATCCCATCCCGCAGCACAAATGCGCCAGCGAGAATCGGCTCAGGACTCGCTGCCCCCGACGATGATGCGCGTCACTCGTTCGTAGTCTTCGGCCGAAAAGAACTCGATGACGATTTTTCCACGCCCTTTGGCGGAGGTTTCCAGCACCGACACCTGGGTTCCGAGTACGAGGGCTAGTCGCTTTTCTTCGGCAACAACGTGGGTCCCTGCCCCATTTGTCCCAGTTGAAGGCACCTTTTTGGCTGCTGGTGGGGAAGAAGGATGGGATTTACTCAGTCGTAGTGCCTGATCCAGATCACGAACTGTCCAACTTTTGGACAGTAGTTTTTGGTGCCATTGGCGGCGCTCCTTGTGATCGCTCACCGACAGCAACAACTTGGCATGTCCGGCACTGATCCGGCGATTCATCAGGCTGTCCTGGATCTCATCTTCCAGTTCGAGAAAGCGCAAGGTATTGGCGATACTGGAGCGCTTCTTGCCGACTTGTTCGGCGAGCTGCTCCTGGGTCAGGGCGAACGATTGCTGAAGCGCACGATAGGCTCGCGCCAATTCGATGGGATTGAGATCCTCTCGCTGAATATTCTCCGCCAGCGCCAGCGGCAACATCCGTTGGTCCTCGACCTCACGAATGATCACTGGAACCTGCTCCAGCTGCAACTTCCGTGAGGCACGCAGGCGTCGCTCCCCGGCGATCAATTCGTACTGCCCATCGCTGCCCCGGCGCACCACCAGCGGCTGAATGATGCCGTCGGTGGCGATCGATCGGGAGAGCTCTTCGATGGCTCCATCGTCGAACTGAGTACGAGGTTGATTTCGATTGGCCTGGATCAAGGCAGGATCGAGTTGAACCACCACTACAGCGCTTTCCTGCGTAGTTTCGGGGGGGGGAGTCTGACCGGCGGGAATCTCTTCAGTGCGCCGGATCAGGGCATCGAGCCCTCGTCCCAGTTTCCGTCCATTCATGCTCAAGGACCTCCTTCGTGAGGTTCAGGTAAGACCAAGCTCCAGCGGAGCGAGGTTGATAGAGACAAATCGGCTGGCCATGACTGGCCGCCTCTGCCAGCGCCGGGTCCCTCAGGACCGGAGTATCCAGGGTATCTTCGGGGAAGTAGCGTCGGACCTCTTCCGCCACCTCGTGGCACAGATCGACCTCGGGGCTGAACAGCGTCAGGACCAGCCCCTCCAGTTCGATCTTGCGCTCGAGCGAAGACTCCGCTCGACGGACCAGTTCCAGCACCTGCGCCAACCCCTCCATCGCAAAGTACTCGCACTGCACCGGAACCAGCACCGAGTCGGCGACGTGAAGCGCCAGATCGGTCAACGGCCCAAGTGAGGGAGGGCAGTCGAGAATAACGACATCGAGTTGGGAGGGGGGGGCATCGAGCCACTGCTGCCGTAGCCGTTGCGCTCCACCGCCACGCGCTTCAGCGGTGGCCACCGGCACCTCCAGATTGACGGTACTGGGCAAACATCGCAGGCGGGGAATGGCGGTCTCCTCTGAGACTTCATTCCAGTCGAGCGTACCGTCGAGGAGGGCGGGAAGATGGGAGCGCGGGGGAGACTCGATGCCGAGTCCCGAGGTGGCATTGGCCTGGGGATCGAGATCCACCAGCAGACACCTGTGCCCGGCCAGGGCGATGTATCCGGCCAGGTTCACCGCAGTGGTGGTCTTCCCGACTCCACCTTTCTGACTCGCAATGGCGATCACTCTGGCCAAAAGTACTCTCCTCCTGCTTCCCCAGCCCTCCGTGGGGGCCCCAGGAGGAAGGGTATCCTCCCGGCCTGCTCGAGACAAGCCTGTCCGATGGGGCCCAACTTTCCGGATGTTCCCCGTGGAACCACCCAGCATCGAGGGCATCGTCGAGGTCGACTGTTCCCCGTGGAACAGGCCCCCGTGGAGCAGGGCGGCCGTGGAGCAGGTCCCGCAGAACAGGATGGCCGATAATGCCTTTAACATCGATGTTCCTGCTCAGAGGTCTTTTCATATCGAAGGATTT
Source organism: Planctomycetota bacterium (assembly GCA_028825265.1). Lineage (GTDB taxonomy): Bacteria > Planctomycetota > UBA8108 > UBA1146 > UBA1146 > QNYK01. Next base: position 10,044 of record JAPKAM010000030.1, on the reverse strand, counting down.
CACTAGAATAGCAGCCGACCTGCGGCCGAGAGCCACTCCCCGGCAAGACCATCGGGGGGGGAGATGAAGAAGGCAAAGATATGTTAGAAATCAGCATGAACAGGGGATCTCCTTGAAAATCGCGGTCATCTCCGACATCCACGGCAACCTCGAGGCGCTCACCTCTGTATTCGAGCTGCTCGACCAGCAGGGGGTCGATCGGACGCTGTGCCTCGGCGATGTGGTCGGATACGGACCCGATCCGGGAGCCTGCCTCAGCCAGATTCAAGACCGCTGCGATGTGATCGTGGCCGGCAATCATGAACATGCAGTGCTCGATCTCCTCGATCTCGACTACTTCAACCCCATCGCCCGCCAAGCCACACTCTGGACCCGTTCCCAGCTCGATGAAGAGCAACTCGAGTACATTCGTAGCTGGCCGCTGGTCCATCACGAGACCGACTTCTCTATCGTCCATGGCAGCCTCGATCAACCGGACCTGTTCGACTACATCCAGACCACCTGGGATGCTCACCTCTCCTTCCAGCAACTCCAGACCCCGGTCTGTTTCATCGGGCACTCCCATGTACCGGTCAGCTTCCTGCTGAGCGACGTCATCCGCTACAACACCGATGCTCTGGTGGAACTGCAGGAAGGCCTGCAGGCGATCGTCAATGTGGGCAGCGTTGGACAGCCGAGGGATGGCAATCCGGCCGCGAGCCTGGTGATCTATCAGCCGGAGGAGCGGAGAATCGAACGATTCAGGGTGAAATACGACATCGAGGCGGTACAGCAGAAGATCCGCCAGTCGGGACTTCCGGAGTTCCTCGCCGAGCGGCTGGCAGAGGGGCGCTGACCGCTACAGAGGGGGCACTCGGCGGATCGCCACGGCCTCCTCTTCGAGACTACTCTTCGGGATAACGTTCGTTCCCATCGGAGTCGGAAAGGGCGGGATTGCTGTGCTTGGTGGGGGGGGTCTCTGGCGGATCGATGGCGGTTTTTAGATCCTCCTCGCTCGAGCGAACACCCTTCTTGAACTCGGTCACGCTTTTCCCCATGTTCCTCATCACCGACGGCAGGCGACTGCCAAAGATCAGCAATGCGACCAACAGGATCACACCCATTTCAAAGGGTCCCGGCATCCACGCCAGGCAGATGCCAGTAATGCTCTGCGTCATCAGAATCCTCCATCGAAGTCCGGGGATCGAAGTCCGGGGACCGTAATCCGGGGACTGTAATCCGGGGATCGAGGTCACCGCTGGCACTCGACAGGATTCTGATCCTGCTACCGACGAGACCTGTCCCGGGTTGCTGAGATTATAGTCGCCAAGGACCCCCTACAGCAAGGAGACCGACCACACTCCCGCGAGTTCAATCGAGCTTCTCGATGCTCTCTCCGCAAAGGACCGAAGCGACCCGCTCGGCTAGCCGGGCCAGAAGTGCCCCTTGCAGTTCATTTTCAGAGGTTTCAAAGGAAACGTAGATCCTGCCAGTTTCGGGATTTTCAGGCACTCGGATGTCGAACTCACGCCTCAACACCGACCTTCCATCCGTCACCCGAAAGAGATCCCAGTAGCCCTGCAGCCGTCCCTGGAGCATTCCCAGGCTGCGGCGATCGCGAAAGGTCAAGCGCTCGATACGACCGGTCAAGACATGTGTGGCCCCGACCTGTTGACCGATTTGTTGCCACGGCACGCGGTCGGAATCGGTGTGAAACACCAGCTCCGACACCTCATCATCCGGAACCAGATAGACCCCATCACAGGCCGCCGGAAGTTGCATGCGAATCGCCCGGGCGAGGGTGGTCCCCGCCACCGATTCGTAGTGCCAACGCAACAACGACGGAGCCCTCGACTTCTGCTGGAATGGAATCACCAACAACTGCGCATCCCCGAGGTCGTATTCAGGATCAATCCGCTTGTCGACCTTGGTGCATCCGGCCGACAGGGCCAGTAGCACGAGAGTCAGCCACAACCACCATCTGTTGGATCTCAGCATCGGGCGCCCTTTCGACGAGGTGAAACATCTGCGACTCGGCATGATACGACCGATGGACAACTCATCACAACTGGAAGCGAGCAGCAATCGTCCCGGAGGGGGTGCCGCACCGATCAGGGCCTGTGATCCGTGCGGTCCATTCGCTCGAGAGCAGAATCGATATCACCGATCGACCAGCCACCGCCCCGGGGCAAACTCTCGACCCGGTAGCCTCGAGAGCCCCAGGTCAACTTGACCGAGCGCGAGGGGGGGAGGTCGGAGGTGCCGTCTCGCAACACCTGGACCGGCTGACGCTCACCGCCTTCCAGTTCGACGCTACGGTTTCTCAGCAGTACTCGGGCCCGCTCCGCCAGGATCCGATAGGGACCTCCTCGCAGATCGGTCGAGCCCCAGGCGAGCACCTCGTGGGGTCGGATCGACCCCCCTTCCAGTGGCTCCCTCAATACCAGTAACATTTCATCGGCTCTCAGCTGGAACTGTCCGACCTCTTCCTCGGCGGCAGGATCGAGCTGGAAGGTCGCACTCAGAACCGAGGAGAGCAACACCTCGAGCCGCTCCGGAGAGTCCTTGCCCGGCATCGTCGAGCGCACCAGCACCACTTCTCTGGCCACCACTTCATCCTGAGGATCGGTGCCACGAACGAAGGTCTGCAATCCCTGCCTATCCTGCGACGAGAGTACCAGTCGCTGATGGAGTTGGTCCCAGTGACAGTGCTGACCACGAAACTCGATCGAGCCCTGCGGCTGTTGCAGTTGAACCGAATTGCTGGCCTGGACATCGACCAGTCGAATCTGCTCTCCACTCAGATCGAGTTTCGCATCGATCCGCTCGGCAGAGAGGTTCCAGGCCAGTTTCCGATCGGTCTCGACCTCCTCTCCTGCGGAGGCATTTCCAAGGTACACCCGGGCTGCCGCCTGGCCCTGTAACTGGGCGGTCGCTGCAACCGGATCAAGAGTGATCGTCTGCGCCTCGATGATGTCTGGATTTTGCCCATCTCCAGCCCCTTCCACCTGCTGTAACCCTTTACCCTGAAACCGGTAACGTTGATTGACAGCATCCCATAGCAACTCTTCACAGCGGGCCAAGATGGTGCCGTCATCGATCTCGACCTTACGCCCATCATGGCCCAGAGCCCGCACTGCGATGACGCTGCCCGGAGCGATCTCTGTCGCTCCTTCCGCGCTGTCCGTTGGCATCCCATCGGTCGCCAAGGAAACCACCACCTCGTCGCAACCGATCACCACCTGGCTGGCTGACCCGGTGGCTGCGGAAGGACCCATCTTCGCCTCGACCATTCCTTCGCCGCTGGCCTGGTTCTCCACCAACGAAAGACGCAGACGATCGGCGGTCAGTTCGGCGCGATCGCCGAGGCGGATCTGCTGACGACCTTCCCCCTCGACCCGCACCACTCCATCGATCCCTCGCCACTGCAGCTGAGAGCCGTCGAGACGCAGCGATTCGGTGCCCTGGATCTGCAAACTCAGCGGCTCTTCACCGGCTCTCGCATCGAGTTGCTTGAGACGCTGTTGGGCATCCCACTGCAACGTCAGCTGGTTCGCTTCGACCACGCAGCTGGGATTCTCCCCGAGCCACTTCGGCACCGTATCGGTTGGACCGGTCGGCAATTCGACCAGTTGAGCCTGGACTCCTCCAGCGAAGACCAGGCTTGGATTACCGATGGAGAGCGCCGCCGATTTTGCCTCGATACGGTTGTTCCCTGCGCTGAAGAGCGCGCGCTGATCGGCGGTCGAGAAAACCTCGATCTGTTGATCGTTGGCGAGCCAACGAAGCTCTTCTCCCTCGATTCTCGCTCCCTCGGGGTGTTGCTCCTCGATCACCACCACTTGCCCCGCTGCCGCCCGGGCGGTCAGGGTGAGCAACTGGCCCTCCTCGAACTGAAACTCCGCGTCCTCGGCAGTGATCTGCCACAGCGCCTTATTCTGCGATTCAGCGGAACCGGTGGTGATCGCCTGGCCGACCATCTTTCCGGTGACTCCACCGCTGATGATACAGCGCCCCTCCTGAGTCAGGACCGTCGCTTCTTGCGCCTCGAAGGTGCCCAGATCACTGTGGATCAACACCCCTTGCGAGAGTCGCACCCGCGCCTCGCCGTTTTGCCAGTGCAGTTGATTTCCCTCGACTCGTACTCCGCCCCCCAGGTAGATGGTGATCGGATTCTCGCGACGACTCCCCTGGATTCGCACCAACCGACGGGTGATGGGCTCGAGATGAAGATCGAGGTAATCGGCGAAAATGTGCCGAGGGGGAGCAGCCTGCTGGGGCATGATCGGGTCGTCAGGTTGTGCTTCGAACACCTGCACTCCGCCGTCAAATCGAACCCAGTTCTCGGCCCCCTGGAGGGTCATCGGGCCGTTGCAAAGGACTCGAATCTGCTGCCCCGGCGCTCCATCGAGGCCCTGCTCGGTAACGACCCCATCCTCGTTTACCATCCCTTTCATGGCGATGATGAGGGGCGGCGAGAAACTCAGGCTATTCAGACCAGAACCGGAACCGATCGAGCCATGCATACCCGAGGAACCATAGAGCTTCAGTTCGGGCCAGGTGACCTGCACCGGGGAGTGCCCCTCGATTCGGATATCCTCACCGTCCGCCCAACGAATCACCATGTCACGGGTTCGCATCTCCGGTGATCCGCCGGCACCGATGACTCGCAGGTCTCCGATCACCTGCGCCTCCTCGCCGCCGGGATAGGAAACCCTTTGCGCCTCGAACATGATCTTGTCGATCGGCTCGGTTCGCCCTGCGGCGTAGACCGGCATCTCGATCGACGCATCGAGCAGGTCGCTCTGATTCATCAGGTTGCCGGGAGACAGCACCAGCCCTGAACTCAGGTCGACCAGTCCGCGCAGAGTGAATCGCAGCCGACCCAGCGAGTAATCGTAGAAGGGGAGGATGACATGATTCTGTTCGGAGACATCTAGCGGCGGCTCGTTCTCGATATTCTCGAATGTTTCCTCTGTCCCCTGAAACTGCCCGGTGAGGAGCAGGAACACCACCAGGCCGACCGAGAACACCGCCAGAAAAAAGGTGAAGCGTCTCAAGGTGTATCCCCCGTCAGCTGACGATTCACCAGCTCTTCCCAGACCCCGTGAGCCTCAAGGATCCACTCGCAGACCTCACGTACCGCTCCCTGGCCGCCGGCTCGTCCGGTCACCCAGCAGGCCGCCTCTTGCACCACCGGATGCGCATCGGCGACCGCCACCGGGACCCCGACCAGCGCCATCGGAGGCAAGTCGATCAGATCATCTCCGACATAAACCGCATCGCTGGCTCCGATCGACAGGCGATCCAGCACTTGCTGCAAGCAGCTGGCTTTGTCGCGGATTCCGCAGTGAACCTCGGAAACGCCCAGTTCGGCGGCACGCATTGCGGTGACCGTGGAGTTGCGGCCGGAGATCCAGGCGACCTGGATGCCGTGTTCGATCAGCCAGCGGATCCCGGCTCCATCCGGCACGTGGAAGTTCATCGCCGAATGACCCTCCTCGGAGATGGAGAGACGGTTGTCGGTCAAAACTCCGTCGACATCGAGCACCAGCAGCCGTGGCGGATGTTCTCCTGGGGGGGTGGGGGTTGTGGGTTTCATCGCCCTTCAGTCTCCCGAACCCATCCTCGTGTGCAAGGGTAATTCCGACCTTCACGAACACCGACCACGCCCTTCTGCTATCCTGTCCAGCACTGCTCCCACTGGGGGAGCACTCCTCGGGACCCAGGAGAGCGAATAGTGACCCAGTTGACCGGCGATCCACCACAGCCCAACGACGGCTCCGAGAGTCCTCCATCGGCCCCCGCCGACCTTCACGCCGGCGCCGAGAGCGGGGTTCCCGCGACTCCATCCACGCTCCAGCGGTGGGAGGACGGATTCTGCACCGCTCTCGAGGAATACTCCGGGCCTCTCGAACTACTGCTGTACCTGATCCACAAGAACGAGATCGACATCCTCGACATTCCGGTGGCCCAGGTACTCGAACAATTCCTCGCCCATGTCACAGCGGCTCAGCAGCAGGAGACCCTCGATCTACGCCAGGCGGGAGATTACCTGGTGATGGGTGCTCGGCTGGTCGAGATCAAGTGTCGCATGCTCTCGCCCGAGTTGATCGAAGAGGAAGATGAGTTGCTCGAAGAGGAACTGGACGACCCGCGCCAGAGTCTGGTCGAACAACTGCTCGAGTATCGCGACTTCAAGGAACGCGCTCAACTGCTGGAGGAAGCACACCGACTGCGCTCACTCGGCTACGAACGCCTACAAGACGAGATGCCCCCGCCACCCCCCGGCACCCTCGACCTGTCGGAAACGTCTTCTCTCGATCTCGCCTCAGCATTTCAGCGAGTACTCGATCTGCTCCATGAGCGTTCTGCCTTCACCGTCATCTCGGTGGAAGAGATCCCCATCGAACAGTCGATGACCGAGGTCCTCGAGCGACTTCGCAGCGACCCATCCACGGCACTCCCTTTCGACCAGCTGTTTCCACGCAGTCAAGGAATCTCCGGTGCCATCGGCACCTTGCTGGCGATCCTGGAATTAGCACGGTTGCACCAGCTACGGCTGGAGCAGGGTGATCCGGAGAATCCGCTCCTGGTCCGAATACGTGAAGAAACCTAGCACGATGCGCATCCTGTTCCTCGGCTCCGGGCCCTTCGGAATCCCCGCACTGCGGAAGCTCCATTCACTGCGAACGGATCTGCGGGTCGCCACCGTGCCGGACGCACCTCACGGTCGTAAACGGAAGATGCGACCCAGCCCCATCAAGGCGGAAGCACAATCGCTCGGTCTCGAGGTTTTCGAGTGTCAGCGACTGCGCGGAAAAGCCGGTCGCGCGCTCCTCGAGCAGAGCGCAGCGCAACTGATCATCACCGCCGATATCCGGCTGATCCTCGGCTCGCGCTTTCTCGAAGGCCCGCCACGAGGCTGCTTCAACCTGCACGGCTCTTTGCTGCCACGCTGGCGTGGCGCCGCCCCGGTGGTGCGTGCACTGCTGGCGGGAGATGAGCAGCTGGGAGTGACGCTGTACCGGATGGTCGCAGCACTCGACGCCGGACCGATGGTCGGCTCTCGATCGTGGACCGCACCGACCGAGGTGACCGCCGAGGAGGCGGAAAACCACCTCTCCCAGCTGGCCGCAGAGCTGCTCGAACAACATCTCGAAGCGCTGGAGGGTGGCGATGCACCGCAGGTGGAACAGCCCGAAGAGGGGATCACCCTCGCCCCGAAGGTCGAAAAATCGGAAGGATGGGCTCGCTGGGACGGACCGGCGAGCTTTGTCGATCGTCAGGTCAGAGCGCTCAAACCATGGCCCAGAACCCGTTCCACGGTGCTTCGCCACTGCGCCGGGGGCCAGCGCGATGAGTTGATCCTCGACCAGGTCCGTCAGATCGACGGGATGCCAGGCGCCATCCCAGGTACTGTGCTGGAAGTTTCCAATCAGCAGATCGTCGTCGCTTGCGGCCAGGGCGCCATCGCCATCGAACGATTGCAGCGGATCGGTAAGAACTCGATGACCGTGCAACAGTTACAACTGGGGATGCCTTTTCAAGCCGGAGACCGGTTCGAGGGAGAAGATAACCGATGAACATCGATCGCCCTTCTCGAGCCACCGAGGATCGTCACCCTCCCGACGCTGGAGATGAAGAGGTCGAGGATCTCGATCTTCCCGAGCAGGAGCCTCCCTATCCCTACCCGGTGATCCGGCGCGCGAACAATGGTGCAGAGTTGTCGACCCGTGGAGCGGCGATCCATCTGTTGACCCTGTGGGAGCAAGCTTCCCATACTCCGATGGATCAGCTGCTGGGGGAGTATCTCGATTTCTGCAGCCTGTCCCCATCCGATCGGGGATTTCTTTCAGAGTTGTGCTACGGCGGAGTGCGACTCCGCGGCAGCGTTCGCTTCCTCGCCGACCTGTTCATGGATCGCCCCTTCCTCGAGGCCGTACGGACGGTTCGGTCGGCGATCGCAGTCGGTACCTACCAGCGAGTCTGGCTTCGCACTCCTGCCCATGCTGCGGTGGCGGAATCGGTCGCTGGCTGGAAAGAGTTGATCGAGGACCCGAAGCAAGCGGCACGCGATTCTGGATACATCAATGCGGTACTTCGCTCCCTCTGCGACGCGGTCGAGGATGTCGATGAGGATCTCGATGATCCGACCGATGCGGTGCGTGTTGCGACCGGTTGGGCACGAATCCAGGGGCTACGTCTCCAGCGAGGAAAATCGGGGCGGATCCAGCGCTGGAGCATCCAATCGAGCCACCCCCCCGAATTGATTCGCCGCTGGCTCGATCGCTACCCTGAAGAGAAGGTGCGCCAGCTGCTGGCTCGCAACAACGAGACACCACCGCTGTTCATCGTGCTCAAGCAAGGACGCGAACTCGAGCACCAGATTCGCGTCATGAAGAAGGCGGGGATCCATTCCAGAGCGGCTCAAGGGGCCCCGCAAACCCTCGATGTAAAACGAGGCACGAGAGTCGAGAAGATTCCCGGCTTCATCAGTGGCGATTTCTGGGTACAAGACCTGACCGCTCGCCGCCTCGCCTTGCGCATGCCGAAGCGAGAGGGGGCTCGACTGCTCGACATGTGCGCCGCACCCGGTGGAAAGCTCGCGACGCTGCTCGATCGCGGCGGCATCTCGCGCGCCCTCGCCTGCGACCTGTCAGAGCAGAAGTTGCGCCGGATCGCCGAGAACCTGCAACGGCTACAACTGCATGACTGCTGTCCCATCCACCTGATGGAAGTGGACCGAGATCCGAGTCGGTTGCGTATCGACGAGTCCTTCGACCAGGTGCTGGTCGATGCCCCCTGCTCCAACAGCGGGGTGCTCAATCGTCGCCACGAAGCACGCTGGCGCTTCTCGCCGGAAGTGGTCAGCGATCTCGAGCAACAGCAACTGGCGCTGCTGCGTGCGGCGATCCGACACCTCGCCATGGGAGGTCACCTGCTCTACAGCACCTGCTCGGTCGAACCGCAGGAGAACCAGGATGTGATCCGCAGAACCCTCGAACAGAACACCGAGTTGAGGCTGATCGAGGAGATCGATATGCTCCCGGGAGACCTCGGCGGAGACGGTGGCTACGCCGCCCTGATGCAGCGCGTCGAGCGCTGAGAGCGCCATCCGGCGAACTTTTCTGACCTCACTAAATTCCAGAATACGCCCAGAATACGCCTCCTGCTGGCCAATTTATCCGGGTTCTGAAGGTCCTGGATCCCGTTCGAATGACAGGTGAGTGTCCAACTTCCGGCGTTTTGCGGATGACCCGTATAGAGATCGAGACCCCGAACATTTATCGGGGAGATCTGGAAGCGAGGTTGTGATGACTGAAATCAAAACCCAACCCGGTGATCGCTCACCGATGCGATCCGAACCCAACAACAGGGCGTTGCTGAAAAGCATTGCGGCACTGTTGCTGCTGTTGGTAGCGTTTTACCCGCAGATCACCGATGCCAGTGCAGATGGTAGTCGTCGCCCCCTCGACCTGCCTGCTGGCGGTGGCGCCGATCACGATGAGGATTCGGATGATATCCTCCCCGACAACGTTCTGTTCTTCGGTCAGAGCTTCGATGGCGATGCCTTCTTCTGGGTGCTCGATGTGTCGGGAAGCATGGCCTCGGGTGGACGCCTGGACACCTTGAAAACGGAGTTCGTCGGCGCGATCAATTCACTCAGCAGTCACAGTGACTTTGGCGCCATCGCCTTCAGCAGCAACATGATCCCGTTCGACATGCGCTGCGGTGAGGCGAGCCCTGCGCGCAAGGCCGCCGCCGTCGGCTGGATCCAGCAAATCGAGGCTCATGGTGTGACCTGCCTGGCGCCAGCGGTGATCGAAGGGCTAGTGTCCTTGCGAAAGAGCGATCATGACGATCGTCGACTGATTCTGGTCGGCGATGGTGCTCCATTCTGCGGCGGAATCTCCGAAGCGGAAATCGCTCACTGGAACATCCTGGCGGCGAACTGGGACCGGATTCCCATCGATACGGTGTTCACCGGTGGCGACGAAGCGGGACTCGACTTCTTCCAGGGACTGTCCAATGCCAACCAGGGGAGACTGACCATCTCCCAGT
>JAPKAM010000029.1 GCA_028825265.1 Planctomycetota bacterium | reverse complement strand
GCCAGCGGGAGCCGGACGGCCAGCGCCCCCTCCAAGGATGCGATCCAATTCTTCACCGGTGATGGAACCATCCCCGTTGGTGTCGGCCCCACCGAGCCTACGGCGCATCCCCTCTGGAATTCCTTCCAGTTCAGTCTTGTCGAGAATTCCATCCCCGTTGCGATCGAATCGACCGATCAAGCCGGCACCACCACGACCTCTGCGTCGACGTTCGCCATCCGCTGGAGGTGGAGGAGCCGGATCATCTCCGGGATTCACCACCGGAGGAGCCGGGGGAGCCGGATGATCCTCACCCGGTGTAGGACGCGGGGAAGGTGTCGGGTTGGGCTGGGGATCTTGAGCCCCGACTAGGACTGGTAACATCAGTACCAGCAACAGCGCAGAAAACTTGCAGAAGAAACGCATCGATGCCTCCTCGAGTAAAAAGAAAGAGCGAGTTGGAGCGACATTGACCCGAACGTTCACGGATCAACCGATCGTCGATCGACTGGGATTACAGAGTAACCACATCCAGTACCGTCCCAGAATAGCGACTCTGGATCAACCCCGGATGTTTGCCAAGGTCGCAGAGAAGGGCAGTTATTAGCAGATCGGAACGATTACGCCTCGAATTCACTCGAAAGGGGCCCTAGTCGGGAGGGAGGGGCAACTTCACCGGCCAGACGACCTCGAAGGCGAAGCCACACCCTTCGCTGGAGGGATGCGGTGCTGGCCAATGCGACCGAAGCGCCTCGATTTCGATGATCGTAGAACTCCTGAAAATTAACGGTGTCTCGCATCCTGAAATTCTTGGCCGTGCCTGACAGCAGAAATCGTGATCGCTACCGGTGCCATCGGTCACCGTCACGGCCAGCAGTAGCCACGGCTAACATCGACAGTTCTTTGACGCCGATTCGCTCACCTGGAATCCATCTTTCGTTCCAGCACGACAAAGGTACAGGAGTAGAGATTTTTTTCATCGGATGGACAATCCCGACTCGACGTCGGCTCCCACTGCTCCGAATCCAATCGAGGAAAGAAGGTGTCGCCCTCGAAATCTCCGGCCACATCGGTTCGATAAATTCGAGTCGCCTGCGGCAGAAAGAGTGCATAGATCTCACTCCCTCCTATGACAAAGGCCCGTTCCTCGTCGGAGCACGATTCCAGCAAAGCTACCGGCGATTCAAAGGCCTCCACTCCATCCGGAAGTTGCTCCGGAGTGCGAGAGAGGACCAAGTTTCTTCGCCCCGGCAACGGTCGTCCGATCGATTCAAAAGTCCGTCGTCCCATGATGATCGGAGCTCCCATGGTGGTCTTCTTGAAATAAGCCAGATCAACTGGAAGGTGCCAGGGAATCGCCCCTCGATAGCCGATCACTCCTGCGGTGCCGGTGGCCACGATCAGTGACAGTTGCATATCACACCGCCACAGGAGCGGAGATCCCAGGATACGGATCATAGCCGTCGATCTGGAAATCTTCGAAACAGAATCGGTCGATCTCGGTCACATCCTGCCGAAGTTTCAATGTTGGAAGCGGGCGTGGCTCTCTCGCCAACTGCTTCTTCGCTTGCTGGATGTGATTGTCGTACAGATGTAAATCTCCAAAAGTGTGAATAAACTCGCCCGGTTTCAAGCCCGTGACCTGAGCAACCATGTGGGTCAGAAGCGCGTAGCTGGCGATATTGAAGGGCACTCCAAGAAAAATGTCGGCACTGCGCTGGTACAACTGGCAATGAAGACGATCGCCCATCACCTGAAACTGGAACAAGCAATGGCACGGAGGCAACGCCATTTCATCGATCTGTGCCGCGTTCCAGGCACTGACGATCAATCGCCGCGAATCTGGATTCTCCCGGATCTGCTCGATCACACCCTGGAGTTGATCCACCACTTTTCCGGCAGGCCCTTCCCATCGTCTCCACTGTGCACCGTAGACCGGCCCCAGATCGCCAGTCTCAGGGTCAGCCCACTCATCCCAGATCGACACTCCCGCCTGTTGCAGCGGCTTGACATTGGTCTCTCCAGAGATGAACCAGAGCACCTCGTGGATCACCGATTTCAGGTGCACTTTCTTGGTGGTCAGCAGAGGGAAGCCCTCGGAGAGATCGAATCGGATCTGCCTGCCAAACAGCGCCCGGGTACCGGTACCTGTTCGGTCTGATTTCGGCACTCCGTTCTCGAGTACATCGATGAGTAATTGATGATACGAATGCAAGATGCCCCCGAGACTCACTCGACCCCCACTGATCGAGAGTGGTCAGTGTCTCCGATGGTCACACGACTTGCCAGTATTCGTCAGGGGGAGAGTCTTGTCGAAATCTGACCCGGCATACTGATTTGCCTGACGGGTCCACCAGCATTCCTCGCCGTCTCCGGACTAAGGGCACGAACTGGTCAGTGAAATCAGGCACTCCAGGGAATCGGCGGTCGGATCTGAACCACAACCGAAAAATGGCTGCGGTATCGACGACAATCCACCAAACAGGTAATTCAGCTCAGTGATGGGATCAGAGAGATCGATGCTTCCATCGTCATTACAATCCAACCGATCGGAGCAGGCAGGAAGGTTGTCATTCGACTGGAACAGGACCTCAAGAATCAGAATCGCATCGGCCAGGTTGATGACCAAATCATCGTTGACATCGCCGCGCGTGAAGTCTGGTGAGGCCGGCTGCCCCAGGAATACTTCGAGCAGATTCAAAGCGCTGCTGGCCACTATCGCATCGAGAATTCCATCTTGATTGATGTCCAGCAGCTTCAGGCACTGAGGATCTTGAGAAGTCTCCACTTGCTGAATACCTTCTTCGAAGGGTAATCCATCGAGGCCATAGCCCTTCAACACTCCGAGGTGAGAGGTGGAATCTTGCGAGATGAAAACCAGTTCTGGAGGCCCCTGGCCGTCCAACTCCACTAGAGTCATATCCTTCGCATTGGAGAGTTCAGCGGCGTAGCCCTCCGTCGGAACTGAAAAGAACCCTCCGCCAACTCCCAGCAAGAATCCCAGACCCTCGCCTCCATCGGTGAGGCAGATGATATCCACAGCCGTAATACCAGGGTTGGGATCATCGATCAGTTCGGCCACATCGAGTTCAGCCACCTCGTAAGGCAGAGCGCTGACCTGACTCACGATAAAGCCGGCAGTTCCGTCATTCAGATGCACCGTCAGGTCCGCACCCGCAGTGATCAGGTCCAGATCACCGTCATCATCGACATCCGCCAAAGCCACTGCCGTTGCATTCGGAAACAAATCTGGAGACAGGTCATAGTCATTAATTCCATCGGAGAGAAGAAGCCGCGTCTCACCTCCTCCGGAAATCCCGGAAAGCGCACAGATGGCGAGATCCAGCTGGCCGTCACCATTGAGCTCACCGATTTCGATGGAGGTGATGAACAGATTCAGATTCAGTTCCGAGCCAGGTTGAAAGGTCCCATTGCCATTCCCCAGGACAATATTGACCCCTCCAGAGTTCGTCAGGATGATCAGGTCAAGGAAACCATCGCCATCGTAGTCGAAACTTGCGGCTTCTGTAGCGCCCACAGGGGCAGCGAAGATCTCACTGTTCGATGTCTGAAAGCCCCCACCCAACGCACCTGGAAAGAACTGTAGTGTTCCAGTGAGCGGACTCGTGACGACCATATCGAGGATTCCATCGTTGTTGAAATCGCCCAACGCCATGTCTGAAGCCGCTTCAATCACTGGAATCGAGTACTCAAAAGCGAAGGAACCAGCACCTTGGGGCGGCTGCGCTACTATGCTGGACTGAGTGCCACACAGCAGAATTACCAGGATTCCAAGTCGCAGGATCGAAGCGGATTTGAATCGCCCCAATGTTGAACTCGAGGGGCACGATTTACTTAGATCTCGGAAATGCTCAAAGTTCATTCGATCACCATTTCTGCACTCATAAATTTCGTTACGTATGTGCTGATAGTTCATAGTTAAGAGTTCTCATACGGAGGTTATATCCCTCATCTCGGAAAATCATAACAGCCTCAATTGTATGTCGCACCTGTTGACTAACCAATGGGAGTAGATTTACCATTGTCAGTCATGACCGGTAAGTCAGGTCCAGCAAGCCCCGATCCCTTGACGAAGCGACAGCCTCGGCTGAGAGTGGCGGGTGAGAGTGGCCATTCACTCTGACCTTTTCGTCCCTGAAGTCGAACCAGTAAGGACCCTGACCCTTGAGATCAAATCCTGCTCTTACGCCCTGGATGCTGTTATTTGTGGCCTTCTCCCTGATCGGCTGCGGAAGCTCTGAAGATCCCCTTCCTCCCATCAGCGATATTTTCAACCTGCTTCCGGGGGATGAGATCACCGTCGATGGGTTCGTAACGGTGCTGCCCGGCACCTTCGAGAGCAGCACTACAGAGGTTGGTTTCGCTATTCAGGACAGTGCCACTGCTGGAATTGCCGGAGCCGTATACATCCAGGTCGACCCGTTGCTGGGACTCGATTTCAGCACCCTCAAGATCGGCAACTCGGTCCGAGTTCGGGGCATCGTCTCCGATCTGAACCAGATGATCACCTTGACTGTCGATGAAGCGGAAGATGTGACCCTCAATGGTGGCGGTGGATTCATCTTCTTCCCCGAGGAAATGCAAACCAGCGACATCGACGCCACCGCCTCGGCTCCGGAGCAGGAGGCGAAAATTGTCCTGTTGAAGGGACCGTTGCAACTCGATCCGCTCGGGAGCGGTTCAGCGGTGGTCGAGATCAGCGACACCAGCGACCCCGTCAACATTCTCGGCTGGAATCTGTGGCTGGATGACGGCAGCGGCGTGGCGCAGACCTTCTGGCATAACACTGCCAACCTCGATCCAGCACCTTTTGACTTCCTCACTGCAGGAACCGAACTCGAGATGGTTGGATTCCTCCATCGAAATGGCTCCAGTTACGAGGTGTTCCCGCGTGGCAATTTCGATATTTCTCTGTCGATTCCGGACACTCGTAATCTGCTCGCAGGATCCCATTCGCTGATTCGTGGAGTCACCGGATTGCCGGGAGCGGCTCTGGGCCACCCCAACCAGTTCGGTTTCTCCCTTCACGAGGAAAATGGTCAGGGGATCTTCGTCAGCATCTCGTCTCCCACCTTCGAGGTGAAAGATTACGAAGGCCTTCCGATGTCCACCGCAGATCTGGGTTACCTCGGATTCCTCCATTCGATCGGCCTCTACCCTCCTGTTCGTGTTCATGTTGAGGGAGACTTGGTCGAGACCACTGGTGGAGACATCGTGATCGTTCCCGATCCCGGTGGGGTCAGGCTGGTCTCTTCACCCCTTGGATTTCCTCCATCGGTTTCTTATGCGACCGGCAGCATCGCTGCCGCAGATCTGGGCCGAATTGCCAGCACAAGCGGGATCTTGCAAGTCCCTCCATTGGGAGGGAACGTCGGCTCCAACGGCTGGACTTCGGTGGTCGGTGGATACCGCTGTCGACTCGATGACGGCAGCGGTGCGATCAATGTCTTCTTGCCGGTCAATGTGATCGACCCCTTCGGTACAGGAGCCAACTTCTTGACCGATGTGCTGACCTGGCCCATCGGAGTCAATATCGGCCAGGCCCTGTCGGTGACCGGCTTCTTGCGCCACTTCGATGGAGAGAACGAGATCGTGGTTCTTCGCAATCAAAGCGGCTACATCGACTGAGCCGATTCTCCGCCACGCGCTCAGTTCAATCCGGTTGCCGGGTCCTCTCGTGGGCATTCTTGCGTAGGATCGAGAGGCGTCCCGACCGATCCTGAATTCTGTTCCCGTACTGGAGGTGATGCCATGTTGGCTGCGCTGCTAATCCCGATGCTGACCCTATCCTCGGTCGCGCCCCTCGACCCACCCGATCCCGAGGCGGGCAAGCAGGTCCCTCAATCGAAAGTGCTGCACTTCGAGAAAGATGGCAAGCAGCACCAGCAGACGATTCACTACCAGCTGTTCCTTCCAGCCTTCTTCGAGCAGGGATCACCGCTGCCGTTGATGCTATTTCTTCACGGAGCGGGCGAACGTGGTGAGAATCTCGAAGATGTCAAGCAGTGGGGACCCCCTCGTTTCCTCTCCGAACGCCCAGACTTCCCCTTCATCGTCGTTTCTCCCCAATGCCCAAAGAGACAGTGGTGGGACCTCGAAGTCCTCACAGCATTGATCGATCAGATCGAACAAACCTATCCCATCGATTCCGATCGCATCGTGGTGACCGGTCTCAGTATGGGAGGATTTGGCTCCTGGGGCCTGGCGGCGGCGCAACCCGATCGCTTCGCTGCCATCGCACCGGTCTGCGGCGGCGGAGATCCAGAAACTGCTGAACAACTGATCCGCATTCCGGTGTGGAATTTCCACGGTGCTGCCGACCAAGTCATCCCTGAACAGCGGTCGCTCCAGATGATTGCGGCGATCCGTGCTGCAGGTGGAGAACTGGTCCGACACACATCCTATCCGGGGGTCGGCCACGATTCGTGGAGACAAGCCTACCGTGGCGATCAACTGTGGAACTGGCTGCTGGCACAGCGCCGTGGTGCCAGTGCGGATCCAATGATTTCAGAACAGAGATTGTCACTGGCGGGGAAGAATCGCTCGCAGATCGAACGCGCCCTAGCCAGCGGACCGGCGAAGCAGCGGCAAGCGATGTACTGGCTGGTACAACAGATGCCGGTGGACGATCTCAAATCGCTCGACTGCGAATACCTGACGGAAAACACTCGCCTCGCGCTGGAATCGCGCGATCAATCGCCCTGGGGAAAACAGATCCCCGATGAGATCTTTCTCGATGCAGTGCTCCCCTACGCCAGCATCAACGAACGGCGCGACCGCTGGAGATCCGATTTCCGGACAAGATTTCTGCCACTGGTAGCGGAGTCCACTTCTCCTTCGCAAGCCGCGGCCCAGTTGAACCAGCAGATCTTCAAACTGATCGGTGTGAAGTACTCGACCCAGCGGCCCAAGGCGGATCAAAGCCCCTACGAATCGATGGAGGCGGGACTGGCTTCCTGCACTGGACTGTCGCTAATACTGATTGATGCCTGTCGATCGGTCGGGGTGCCCGCTAGGTTTGTTGGCACTCCGCTCTGGTCTGACGGCTCAGGGAATCACTCCTGGGTCGAGATCTGGGATGACGGTTGGCACTTCACTGGCGCTGCAGAAGCCACGGGAGACGATCTGGACCAGGCATGGTTTAGCGGCAGAACCTCGAAGGCGTCGCGAGATGATCCACAAAATGGCATCTATGCGGTCACTTGGAGATCATCTCCCATCTCCTTCCCGATGGTCTGGGCTCCAGACAATTCCTCCATCCGAGCTAGCGATGTGACCGATCGGTATACATCGACTACCGATCCGCTGCCGGCTGGAAAGACTGCGGTTCGTTTTCGAGTGACGGAAGGGGCTTCCGATCAGCGCTGTGTCGCCTCGATTCGGGTTCTCGGTGCGGCTGCAAAGGTGCTGTTCGAGGGCGAAAGCCGAGATGAACGCTTCGATGCAAACGATCATGTCAGCGCCCATCTCGACTCTGACCAGAAGGTGATCGTGGTGGTCGAGAAGGACTCCATCCGTCGCGTGGTCTCCATCGAGGTCAAGGATGAAGAACAGTTGGTCGAGATCGATCTCACTTCCCAGGATCACAAGGCAAGTTCCAGCAGTACCGTTCAATCACTGGCAGCGGTCTTGTCCATCTGCGGAGTCGAAACCGATCTCGACGACTTCCCCATCGCCCAGGTCCCGCTCACTAGAGAAGATGCCGATGTTGCTGCAGCTTTGATCTGGCAAGCTCACTCACAAAAGATCGCATCACGCAGCGCAGACGAGATGAAGAATCGTGTTCTGACCATCGGCCAATTGAAGATGCCCTTCTGGTACGAAAGCGTGGGCACCCCGACAGCCACAGGACGCAGCCTGTGGATCTCTCTCCATGGCGGGGGTGGAGCTCCGGCAGCGGTGAATGATGACCAGTGGCACAACCAGAAGAGATTGTACAGGCCTGAAGAAGGGATCTATCTCGCTCCTCGAGCCCCGACCAACACATGGAACCTGTGGCACCAGGGTCACATCGATCAATTCTTCGACCGATTGATCGAGAACCTCATCGTGTTTGAGCAGGTCGATCCAAACCGGGTCTACATCCTGGGCTATTCCGCCGGTGGTGATGGCGTCTACCAGATCGGTCCCAGGATGGCCGATCGCTGGGCTGCCGCAGCCATGATGGCTGGGCACCCCAATGATGCCCGCCCCGAGAGCCTCCGGAACACCGCTTTCACCTTGCACATGGGCGCCAAGGACGATCCCTACAATCGCAACGGTCAGGCCCAGATCTGGCAGAAGAAACTGGCCGATCTGGCCCAATCCGATGGTGCCGGATACGCGCACTGGGTCGAGATTTACCCCGACAAGGGCCACTGGATGGACCGTGAAGATGCGGCAGCGATTCCCTGGATGGCAAAACGACTTCGGAATTTACGACCACAGAAGGTCGTCTGGCAACAGGATGATGTGACTCATTCCCGTTCCTACTGGCTGGCAGTTGAAAACCCCGTTTCCAGAAGCCGAATTGATGTCGAGAGAAACGGCCAGAAGATTCGCATCTTACATGTCAAAGGAGTGGAACAGATCTGGATTCGGCTCGATGACTCGATGGTCAATCTCGATCAGCCCATCGAGTTCGAAGTGAATGGAGAATTAGTTCATTCTGCTGTGATTCCCCGTACCATCTCCACCATCTCCAAAACGATGGAGGAACGAGGGGATCCGATCGGAATGTTCAGTGCCGAACATCAGATCGTGATCTCTCCTGATCATAAGATAAAGGAGAGTGAATCGAGATGAGTTCTCTGAGCCGATCCCAGCAAGACTTTATCGAGTTCCTGGTCGATTGCGAGGTGCTGACCTTTGGGGATTTCACGACCAAGAGCGGCCGTAAAACTCCGTACTTCGTCAACACCGGAAAGGTTCGCACCGGCTCACAAATCGCTCAGTTCGCCTCTTTCTATGCCCAGGCGATTGTCGAAAAGATCGGCGACCAGTTCGAGGTGATCTTTGGTCCGGCATACAAAGGGATTCCTCTGGCCACGGCCATCGCCGCCTGCCTGGCACGAGATCACGGCATCGATCGTGGCTTCTGTTTCGACCGCAAAGAGACCAAAGATCATGGTGAGGGAGGATCCCTGGTCGGAGCGATCCCAGCAGATGGAAATCGGGTGCTCATCGTCGAAGATGTCACCACTGCAGGAACTTCGATCCGAGAGACGGTTCCAAAACTGCGCGCGGCTGCCGATATCACACTTGCAGGATTGATGATTTCGGTCGATCGATGCGAGCGCGGCACAGGAGATCAGTCCGCTCTCGATCAACTCTCCAGTGAAATGGACATGCCCTGCATATCCATAGTGACGGTTCACGACATTCTCGGGTATCTCCACGGGCGTGAAATCGATGGGAAAGTTTATATCGACGACAACATTCGAAGACGCATGGAAGAGTATCTGAAAATGCACGGGCCACGCGACCACACACGCTGATCAGAGCACAGTACAACACTGATCTCTTGTACTGATCTCTTGTACTGATCTCTTGTACTGATCTCTAGTGCTGATCTCTAGTGACCGCTATGACTTCGATTCTCCAAACCTGATCGCGTACTTCCCTGGACCCATCAAGCCGATGACCAGGGCGGCCGTTGCCAACAAGAGTGGGAATTCCATCTTCCCGGGGAACTCACCGGGATGGACCATGAACGCTGCAGTGAGCATGGTGAACATCAGCGGGACCGACATGAGTCTGGCACCGAGACCGCTGATCAAAGCCAATCCACCAACAAACTCTGCCAATGCTGCAAGCCATGCCGCAAAGAGTGGGAATGGGATTCCCAGCTGTTCTATAAATCCTGAAAATCCTACCACCCCGTCGTCACCAAATATTTTGCCGTATCCGTGGAGTGCGAAACTCAAACCTGCCACACACCGCAAAACCAGCAGACCGAGATGCCGTGACAAAGGATCTTTCAAAAAAGCAGGCTGATTCACTTCGATGGCTCCCTTGGTTAAATTGAACAGCACAAGAATGTCGTTCACAGTCGGAGTATAGGAATTATTGGTGACGAGTTCGAGGTGATTTCTGGTCCGCCCGGCAAGAGAATCCACGGGGCACGGTTCGACATACGGTTCAACATACGATCCCGACCCGGCATCGACGATGAAATTAGGATCGGATTGATCCCGTATCTCGATGAACACAGCCGATGTCATCGCACCTTCGAGATGGGGTTCAGTCCGATCTCACCAGCGGAACCTCGGCATCGATCGTGAGCGGGACGACCCCCTGGGCCAATTCTGTGACTACCAAAATATCATTGGTGGTCGGTGTTAGCGGAGTTTCCAGTACCCATTCAAAATTGCTGAGCACTGGCCCGGCTTGATTGATGAATGCTGCCGGAACCGTTGCGTAATCGACCAGCGCAACCTCCTGCTCTGTATCAAATTGCATCAATACCACCGGAAAAGAGAATGAAAAAATGCTCGCAATCACCACTTCTGCTCCCTGCGTATCCTGGAACCAGAAAGTGGGGCCAGCGCCCCCATTGAGGGCCTGGACCACTGCAGATGGTCCGATCGATACGACCGTTAGCAGAAATTCCTCATGTGCGATAGCCAGGTTAAAACCGGAGATGCTGGTCGGAAAAGTGGGATTCACCGAGTCCTCGACCAAGGCCAATCCGAGGCTAACGCTTCCTTCACCAGTGATTCCGGAATAGGTGCCCGTGGTCGGAGATGTCTTGAAGGTGAAGATCGGATCGATACGAATCCGCAGATTAAATAAGGTTGATCCACCTGCGTTGGCCGCAGTGATGAGATGGACTTCGTCGTACCCATCGGTGATCGCTGCCCCGAAAATGGTGCCGTCAGTGGCGTCGATCAGCAGACCTTCGGGCAATAATGGACTCACTTGCCAGGTCGCCACGGGTCCACAATCCACGGTCGGTATCTGAGGAGTGAGAGCCACCCCCGCAGGTGCCATGACGAAAGAAAGGGGATAGACCAGGTTGCAAGGTGGCGGTGGGTTGACCTGGATCCGTAGGCTAAAGGATGTCGTTCCGGTGACATTGGATGCGGTGACGATGTAAAAATCATCGGTTCCCGCCGTCGTTGGAGTCCCGGAAATGGTGCCATCGATCGGCGAGATGGTCAGTCCACCAGGGAGAACAGGGGTCACGCTCCAGTCGGCGACCGCACCGCAGCCCACCGTAGGAGTCTGGGGACGGATGGCGGCTCCCTGCTCGGCGATGACGAACTCCAGGGGATACGTCAGCGCACACGGTGCCGGAGGATTGATCTGGATCCGTAGGCTAAAGGATGTCATTCCGGTGACATTCGACGCGGTGACGATGTAATCGTCATCGGTTCCCGCCGTCGTTGGAGTCCCAGAAATGGTGCCATCGATCGGCGAGATGGTCAGCCCACCGGGGAGCACCGGAGTCACGCCCCAGTCGGCGACCGCACCGCAGCCCACCGTCGGGATCAGTGGATTCAGCAATTCCCCTTCAGCGATGGAGAGAAATGGAATCGAGTACATCAGATCGCAGGGAGCTTCGATGGGCGGGGTCGAGTCACCACCACCACCACCGCATCCACTGATGACGATCAACAAGGCGACAAGACATGCGGTATTCTTAGACATTGGTTTCACTTCAGTTTCATTTCGGTTTCACTTTGGTTTCATTTCAGAAACGGCCTGATGGAAACCTGGGTTGGTCTCCGAACTTTCTCTACTTATGAACAAACGAGAATCGGCTTCAAAACTTCTTGCCGCTCTGCTTCCTCGAAAGCCCTCAATCCATCGGCGAGTGGATATCTCTGGATGATATCTCCCACAGGAATTTCACCATCATGCAAGTACTGGATGGCTCGTTCGTAGTTGGGCCTTGCCGATGCATAACAGGTTCTCAAGTCGATCTGATTGCGAACCAAGATGTTGAAGTCAATTGTAACTTCTTGTGGATATAATGCCACGACGCAGATGGTTCCATCTGGACGAACAATCCCCGAGGCCTCTTCTAGTACCCGCGAGGAGCCGGATGCATCGACCAGAACATCGATCGTTTTTCCGGCTAGTTGCTCCGATAAGTGAGAGTGGACTCCTCCGACAGTGATCGTCTCGAAGCCCATTTTTTTTGCCTTTGCCAATCGAACTGGAAGATCCGCATCAATTCCAGTGATGATGACTTCTGCTCCTCGTTGGCGAGCCAGCAATGCACACAGAATCCCTATGACTCCTGGACCACAGACGACCACTCGATCTCCGGGTTCAATCTCCGAACAATCTCGAATGCAATGATCGGCGACGGACAGTGGCTCGGTCAGTGAGGCAGCGACGGTATCCAAGCCGGCCGGCAGTGGGATCAAGTAGCGGTCGTCCACCACAACCCGTTCCGCCATTCCGCCGTCGAGATGTAATCCCTGAACCCTTCGCTCGGGGCACAGTTGTGTCATCCCCTCCGAGCAATATCGGCACTCGCTCTTCAAGCAGCCCTGAAGAGCGATCATCGTCGCCGCAGATCCTGCCTGCCAACGATCGACTCCGGCTCCCCAATCCACCACCACTCCCGCCCATTCGTGTCCGAGAGTGACTCGGGGCAACACCGATTCGTATCCCTTGTGGTTGAGAAATACATGGAGGTCGCTACCGCAGACCCCGCAGTGACGAACCTCCAGTAGAACCTCACCAGGGCCAGCAGTGGGCTCATCGACCTGCTCCAGTTCAACGGCCCTTGCTTCTCTCGCCTGTCTTCGTAGTGCCTTCATCTTGCCTCCTATCAGTCCGTTGTCATTGTTCATGAAGATATCTCGCTTCGATTCCACCGCAATCTCCGAGGTCGAACTTGGACCCGCCAAAGATAGGATTTGACGATGGAACCTGGTGAGGCTACGACAGGGGCTCAGCAGGTCATTCTGTCCAGATGATTGAAGAGGTCGAAACATGAAAAATATTTCCATCGGTTCCTGGGCTTACACCATCGGCCCCTACGAAAAGGACCCGGTCGACTTTTTTACGGTCTGCGAAAAGCTATCGGCACTCGGATTCGATGGTGTCGAACTGGGGGGCTTTCCGCCACATCCCAACCCCGATGACCTGCCAGAGACTTCCCAGCGCCTCGAAGTGGCCTCTCGCGTACGGCAGATGGGTCTCGAATTCAGCGGGCTCGCCGCCAACCTCTGGGGGGAACATCTGATCGATACGGATGATCCCACCGACTACATCATGGAATTCCGCAAGAACTGCGAGTTCTGTGTCGATATGGGAATCCAGACGATCCGAGTCGACACCGTTCAACCTCCGACCATCTTTGAAACGATCGATCGTCCAACCGCCTTCCAGAGGGTGGTCGATTGCTGGACTGAATGCTGCGCCATCGCCGATGGCCATGGGTTACAGGTCAGCTGGGAATTTGAACCCGGATTTGCTTTCAACAAGCCTACTGATGTCGTGAGCATCCTTGACGCCATCCCCTGTAACAATTTTGGAGTGATGTACGACACCTGCCACGGACAGATGGTGGCGGTCGTTGGAGCCAGACATCCGGGTGAGAAAGAGATCCTCCCCGGAGGCCAACTCGAGTTGATCGAGATGCTCAGTGGAAGGATCAATCACCTCCATTTCATCGACTCCGATAACAGTTGCCATCAGGCGGCCGACGGAACCGACGAAACTTCTAGCCACCCACCCTTTGGACTTGGAATTCTCGATTTCGATTCCATTGTTCCGGCTCTGGTGAAGGAAAAAATACCTCACGACTGGTGGACAGTGGATCTGTGCTTCTGGCCCGATGCCTGGCAGGCCACCGCCAGTTGCAAGAAATCGATCGATGCCCTCAATCACCGCTACGGAGTCAGGGAGGAGACGCGATGAAGCCTCTGCGGATTGGAATGATCGGCTATGGATTCATGGGGAAGGCTCATTCCAATGCCTACCAGAAGGTGAATCGATTCTTCGAGCTCGAGACCCGGCCTGTACTACAAGCGCTCTGTGCCAGGGATCAGAAACTCGCCAGTGAGTTTGCCAGCAACTGGGGCTACGCATCGGTCGAATCGGACTGGCGAAGGCTCATCGATCGAGACGATATCGATGCCATCGATATCTGTGTTCCCAACCACTTGCACCGAGAGATCGCCGTGGCCGCCGCACAAGCGGGCAAATGGGTGCTGTGTGAAAAACCGTTATCGATGAATGTCTCGGAGGCCGTCGAGATGACGGAGGCGGTGGAAAAAGCCGGAGTTCCGAACATGGTCTGGTTCAATTACCGTCGGGTTCCTGCCATCGCACTCGCAAAACAGTTGGTCGATGAAGGTCGCATCGGAAAACCATTTCACTACCGCGGAACCTATCTTCAGGACTGGACCATCGCCGAAGATGTTCCACAAGGAGGAGCAACCCTGTGGAGACTCGATGCTGACGCAGCAGGATCCGGCGTGACTGGTGACTTGCTAGCTCACTCCATCGACACTGCCATGTGGCTCAATGGCCCCATCACTCGGGTGGTTGCAGAGACCGAGACCTTTGTTCGAGAAAGAATGCACCAGGAGACTGGCAAGGTTCAGTCTGTTGGAATTGATGACGCCTGCATGTTCCTGGCGCGATTCCAGAACGGATCGATGGGCACCTTTGAATCGTCTCGCTACGCTCGTGGACGTAAAAATTTCAATACCTTTGAATTGAACGGGCATGACGGATCGTGTCACTTCGACTTGGAAGACCCCCAGTATCTGGACTTTTTCGAGCACATTCGAAATTCAGACGGGCAAAAGGTTGAAGATCACCTGACCGGGTGGCGGAGGATCCACACCACCAACTTCGAACACCCCTACATGGATAGATGGTGGGTTCCAGGATGTACCATTGGATACGAACACACCTTCATCCATGCACTGGCAGACTTCCTGATTGGTGTCGAGAAGGGAGAAGCCGCTCAGCCTGATTTCCGCTGTGCTCTGCAAACCCAGAAGGTCTGCGACGCTGTTCTGGAATCAGCGAAAAGTGGCCAGTGGTGTGAGATCCGTTACTGATCAAACCATCAGATGTTGCAGATCTTGACCGCCTCGGTGAGGCTCGCGAGTGGATCTCCTGTGGGCAGAAACTCCTGCCCGACATATCCCTCATAGCCCATCTCGACTAGGGCTTCCATCACAGCCTTGTAGTAGATCTCTTGACCTGCCCCGATTTCATTTCGTCCTGGATTCCCGGCAACATGGACATGTCCCAGGAGATCCTTGTACTGTCGCAACCTCCGGATGACATCGCCATTCATGATCTGGATGTGATAAACGTCGAACAGCAATTTCAAGTTTGGAGAATCTACTTTGCGGATGATGTCTACCACGTACTCCGTGTCATCTCCCATGTAACCTGGGTGACCCTTCATCGGATGTGTATCATCCCGGGTGTTCAGAACTTCCAAGCAGAGTGTGACATTTTTCTTCTGTGCATGCCGAACGATCTTCTTGAATCCCTCGACGCAATTCCTCGAACCTTCTTCTTTCGAGAGTCCATCATTCATTCCTGTGAAGGCGATGACATTGGGATACCCGAACTCGGAACAGGCATCGATGCTGTCCTTGGTCGCCTTCAGCAACTGATCATGGTGCTGTGGATTATTCCATCCCTTTACGAAGGGCGGATCAGGGGCCATATCGATCTGGCCGATGGCACAGACCAGTCCCCTCTTTTGAAGAAGTGGAAAGTATTTTGGGTCGATCAACTCGACGCTCTGACAGCCAAGATCGACGGCATGATCGATGGTCTGCTCGACTTTCCAGTGTTCCGAAAAGCACCAGTGGGCGATCGATTGACGGATCTTGCTTCCATCGACTGGCGGGCTACTGCCTTGCAGTGATCCCGCTGGGAATGTCACCGTGGAGAGCACCGTGGCCGCTGCGGCTCCCTGGAGCAACTGCCTGCGATTCATCTCCATACCGTCCAATTTCCCACGGCCGGGGATACGATCTGGCTGATCCATCGAATTTTCCTCCTCGATTCACGGTCCTGGAGCTACCTCCAGTCGCTACGATGCCCTCAAGATAGGCATCCGAGGCCACTACGGCAATGACGATCCCTGACAGTGGCAATTCCCCGCAGCCGGTTCGGTCGATATACTGCTGGCATGGCCGAATGATCTGACCAGATTCCAGAATTCAACTGCGAAAGGGTATATACCTTCATGTCAGACCCCGTGGATCCTCTCCCTCTTTCCCACCACGCCATCCAGGTTCATCCGGATGATAATGTGGCGGTGATCAAATTCGGTATCGAGGCAGGAACCCACATCGCGATGCCCGGCAGAGATCCGCTGATCGTGACTGGCATTCCCACCGCAGGCCATCGCTTTGCATTGGTCGAGATCCCCGCAGATGAACCCGTGATCCAGTACGGTCAACCGATCGGAAAATCGCGTGGAATCACCGCCGGCCAGGTCGTGACGCCATCCAACATGAGTAATGATGTTCCAGTGGTTCGAATGATTCCGGACCAACTCTCGACTCCTGAACCACAGTACTTTTCGGAATCGGAAATCCCTACCTTTCAGGGCTTCAGGCGTCCCGATGGAAGAGTGGGAACCCGCAACCACATCCTGATCATTCCCACCAGCATGTGCGCCAGTCATGAAGCGCAACAGATTTCCATCATCGCAGAACACACTCTGTTTGATCCGAAGCTGTTCCCCAATGTCGATGGAGTGGTTGGAATCCCACATAACAAAGGATGCGGATGCTCCGACGGCAGCAATCTGGATGTCACTCTCAGGACTCTCGCCAATTTCGCGGCCCATCCCAATGTCGGTGCAGTGGTGATGATCGAACTCGGCTGTGAAAAAACCAATCTGACCAAGATGGAAAACTACCTCAGTCGGCAAGGAATGGATGGCTTCGGCAAGCCAGTCCATTGGCTTGGAGTCCAGTCCGCAGGGGGCACCGCACAGGTGGTTAGTAAGGGTCTCGCCGCAGTCAAAGAACTGTTACCCCAGGTCAACGAGATCCAGCGGGAAACGGTCCCGGCCAGCGAGATCGTGCTAGCACTCGAGTGTGGTGGATCCGATGGCTTCTCTGGACTCTCTGCGAATCCAGCGCTGGGACACGCTGCGGACTTGATCGTTCGTTGCGGGGGAACAGCGATTCTCAGTGAAGTCCCGGAGTTCTGTGGTGCCGAACATGTACTGGCGTTGAGATCGCGAGATCCGCAGGTGGCCTCAGAAGTCTACGATCTGGTCGACTGGTACAAGAAGTACGCTGCAACCGTTGGAACCGTCCTTGGTGACAATCCAAGCCCTGGAAACATCGAAGGCGGATTGCTCAACATCACCATCAAATCTCTGGGAGCCATCGCCAAGGGAGGAACCACCCGTGTCGAGGGAACGACCGCATATGCCGAGCCACCAAAAGGTCGCGGTCTTCAACTGATGCAAGGCCCTGGCTACGACCAGGAATCGGTCCCCGGGATGGTGGCGAGCGGCGCAAACATGGTCGTTTTCACCACCGGACGAGGAACCACCATCGGAAATGCCATCTGCCCCGTGTTGAAGCTGGCATCCAATACTCCGGTCTTCGAGCGAATGCCCGGTGACATCGATCTCAATGCCGGCTCCATCATCGATGGAACCGAGATGATTCCCGAGGTCGGTCAGAGAATCTTCGAACGCATCATCGAAGTTGCGGGAGGTGGTACTCTGGCTCATGCGGAGGTCCACAAGCACCGTGAATTCCAGATCTGGGCGGAACAGTCCGTATCTCTTTGATCATCCAGTAAAGAAAGAGTCATCGATGGCCGATGCGAAGATGATGAAAGCGAGCGTCCTTGAGGCCACTCGCAGCATGAAGATTCAAGATGTCCCTTTACCGATCATGGGGCCACGAGATGCGATGATCCGTGTAGATGCCGTCGGGCTCTGTGGATCCGATTACCACATCTACACCGGCGAGTCGAATTACCACGTCGATGAGCGAGGTCTTCCCGTACCCCTCGAAGTTCACCCACAAATTCTCGGTCATGAAGTCACCGGCACCATCGTCGATGTTGGGGATCGGGTGACCGACCTCTGCGCCGGGAATCGAGTGGTCATCGATCAGGGTCTCAGTTGCGTCAGCGAAGCCAAGGAACACCTCTGCGAGTACTGTTCCAGCGGTTTTTCTCATCAGTGTGAATGGTACCGCGAGTTTGGCATCACTGGGCTTCCTGGTGGTCTCGCCGAGTTCATCGCCGTCCCGGCGGTCAACTTGATCCAGGTGCAGTCGAATCGCCCGGCAGCGGAAACGGTGATGACGGAACCTCTCGCATGTATTCTCCACTCTCTCGAAACTGTGATGGCTGCCCCTGCTCGATACCAGTTCAATGCCACCGATCCGGCCCATCGGGTTCGATGTGCCCTGATCTGTGGAGCAGGCCCCGCAGGGCTTCTCTTCATCCAGGCCTTACGAAAACTCTACCACTACCAGGGATCATTGGTGGTCAGTGAACCCGATCCGGTCAAACGCAAACTCGCACGAGAATACGGCGCTGAAACGATCGATCCTGGTTCCTGTGATCTGGTCGACGAGATGCTGACTCGTACCGGCGGTCGACGATGTGAGTTCTTCATCGATGCTGCCGGTGTCGGCCTCATCTTCGAACAAATTCCGGCTCTGATTCGCACCCAGGCGACCGTACTGATGTATGCCCACGGCCATGGCGGTGTCAGTCTCGAAGCGATGAATGCAGTTCAGTTTCGTGTACCCACCTTGCTTTGCCCGTGCGGAGCTTCGGGAGGTTTTGATGAAGATGGGCGGCCAACGATCTATCGCAAGTCGTTGCAGTTGATCGAAGACGGAGCCATCGATGTCGCACAACTGGTCACTCACCTCGAATCGGGATTGGAATCCGTTGCCACCAGTTTCGATCAATCCTATGGATCACCGGGATACATCAAGGCCGTGACCCTGATCCAGGATTCGGTTTCCAACGGATGAATAGTGATCACTCCTTCGCCAGCGGAACTGCACCTCGATGACCTCCCCTGATGAGCCGCACACTGTCGATACACCGCTTCGTATCCTGGTCACCGGAGCTTCCGGTCTGATCGGGTCCTCGTTGATTCCGGTGCTCGAAAAGCAAGGGCATGAGGTGCTTCGAGCGGTCCGCAGGCCTCCCGAGACCGCAGCTGAAGTGTGCTGGCGGCCCATGATGAATGCAGAAGATGTGCCCACCGAAGAACTGGAGGCCTTTGAAGATCTCGATGTGGTGATCCACCTAGCTGGCGAGAACATCGCAGCGGGACGATGGAGCGCGAAAAGAAAATCGAGGATTCGATCGAGCCGAGTCGAAGCCACCAGAAACCTTGTGGCGCTGCTCAAAAGGACTTCTTCACCCCCCACCACCTTCATCAGTTCCAGCGCAGTGGGCGGCTATCCGGGAGATGGAGATGATGAGATGACGGAGACATCTCCCTTGGGAGACTCCTTCCTGAGTCAACTTTGCCGCGATTGGGAACAGTCCAGTGTGCCTCTAGAGACGATCGGCATTCGGCTGGTACACCTTCGAATCGGACTAGTACTAACTCCCGCAGGTGGAATTCTTGGAAAATTACTTCCTCTATTTCGTTGCTGCCTCGGTAGCCGACTCGGTTCCGGCCGCCAGTGGATCAGCTGGATCGACCTGCAAGACCTGATCCGTATCGTCTTGTTGGCCATCGAGGACCCAAAGATCGATGGAGCGCTGAACTGCGTGGCGCCAGGAGCGGTTCGGAACATCGATTTCACCAATACTCTGGCTGCAGCGTTAAACCGCCCTGTAGCCCCACCTATCCCTGGATTCATCATCCGGATGCTGTGGGGCGAGATGGGGCAGGCTCTGCTACTCGAGGGACCCCGGGTCACTCCTGCCAGATTAGATGCCATCGGTTTTCGCTTCTTGAGTCCCGATCTTCCTTCTGCATTAAGGAATCAACTTCGATGACATCGCAAAAGAGAAGCGGTCATCAAGGCCTAATTGAATTGAACTCCCCTGCCAATTACCATGCTCAGGCCTTCCACCGATGTGGCGACTATGAAGGCAAGGGGGAATCGATGAAGCCTGGCCAATTTTTAGTGCTGCTACTACTCGGATTCGTCGTGCTTCACGTCGGTTGCACAAAACCGCCCCCACCAAAACAACAGTTACTCAAACTGCATCTCGATGCCCTGAATCTCATCTCTCAGCACAAGTTTGGCGAGGCAGAGAAGGTCCTCCTGAAGTTGGTGGAATTCGCACCGTCGGCCTTTGTCCCTCGCTACAACCTGGCCGTCAGTCAGTTGAATCAAGCAGAAAAGGGCACCGATCGAGCACTGGAGACGCTGAAGACGGCTGCAGTTCTAAAACCGGGTGAAGCACGGGTTCACTACAATCTTGGAATCATTCGACGATTCAACGGAGAAGAAGCCATCGCTCTTCATCAGTTCCAACAAGCTCTCAAGCTGGCCCCACGCGATGCGGACTGCCACTACCAGGTCGCCATCGGCCTGGTTCGAGCCGAAAAAAATGAGCAGGCTCTACCTCATTTCGAGATGGCGGTTCAACTCGACCCGACCATCCGAGGAGCCTGGAATAATTTGCAATTGTCCTGGCGACGGATCGGCCAGATCGAGGACGCCAATCGAGCTCTCGCGAACTTCCGTGCACTGGAAGCCACTGGAAGAGGTCGTGCCCACAGCACCAAGTACACCGAGCAGGGGAAACTGGCAGAGGCGGTGCGCGACTGGCTCCTTTCTGATTCGTCTAGCGGACAAAAGCTACCGAACGATGTTCCCGAATTAATTCGAATCACCGATGCAACGCCGGGGGGCGCTCCGCCTTTTGCACTGGTCGATGCTGATCTCGATTGCATTCCAGATCTCTGGATCGCTGGAGATGAACCAGGTGCATGGAGTTTGTCGGAGGACCCCGAAAAAATCGCACCCATCGATCGATTGAAAGATGCCATCTGCTTCGCGGTCGCTGATGTGGATGAAGATGGCCTCCCTGATCTTGCGATCTCCAACGGTGACGAAGTTCAAATCCTGAAAGGCGAAGGTGGCAGAACGCCGAAGTATGGCACCTTGATCTCAAGCGTCACCGCAAGAGCAACGGACTTGCTGCTGGCCGACATCGATATGGAAGGGGATCTGGATCTCTTGATGGCCAGTGGTACCGGTCCAGTTCAACTGTCCCTCAACGAAGGGCACAAGTTCCGAGCTGTTTCCGATTCACCTGACCTGTCCGGGACCCAGCCAGTGGGGCGAATCATCGCAGTCCGCGATCTGGATCGTGACCTCGATGCTGATCTTCTCCTTGCTGGGGATCGGCTGTCCTGGATCTCCGGAGCACCGCAGTGGAAATTTCAGGAAGATCCCGCCCAGCGCCCGCTCATCTCCGAGGTGGGAATCGAGGCCAGTTCGGTGATCCTGGTCGATCTGGTGGGAGATCTCGAACAAGAACTGGTACTCCTGCAGCATGGAAAACTGAAGATCCTGCGATCGTCGAGTACCCACCAGGATGCCGAGGGAATGGCATTGTTCGATGGCGAAGTCGATTTGCCTATGCAGGTCAAATCGGCCAGTTATGTGACCCTTGCGGCTCAAGATCTTGATCTTGATGGCACTGAAGAATTACTCCTCGCCACTTCTGAAAAGACCCACGTCCTTCAATTCATCGACGGAGTTCCGACACTGATGACCCGTACCTATCCCGCCGCGACGACCCTCGTCAGCGGCGATGTTGACGGCGACGGCGATCTCGATCTGATACTGGAGAAAGCCGATGGATCACTGTGGTTGATGAGAAACGACCTCGAACTCGCGGCTCCACCATTGCACACCTTTCGTGCCCACCTGGGGGGGCGCCGCGATGGGGATGA
This sequence comes from Planctomycetota bacterium, assembly GCA_028825265.1. GTDB lineage: Bacteria > Planctomycetota > UBA8108 > UBA1146 > UBA1146 > QNYK01. The sequence goes on along the minus strand of JAPKAM010000029.1, from coordinate 5,674 downwards.
TCGCCGGACCAATCTCCTCGGCTTCGGTGCCCGGCTAGAACTTCGTGGGCCAAACCAACCTGTACTTGCGTTCCAGGAGGGTAAAGGTGGCCATCACGCCCGAGGACTGCTCCCGGTGGTGGTCGGGCTCAACCGTGCAGAGCGTCTCGACAGCCTCATCATCGAATGGCCCGACGGAGTCCTACAGGCGGAGACGAACCCACTGGTCGACCGCTGTCAGGAGATCGAAGAAACCCAAAGAAAGTCCTCATCCTGTCCGATTCTCTTCACCTTTGATGGCCAGAAGTGGAACTTCATCACCGATTTCATGGGGGGCGGGGGACTTGGATTCTGGATCGGACCTGATCAGTTCGCCCCACCGGAACCGACCGAGGTGGTTCGAATCTCCCCCGAGGCACTGAAGCCGGTCGGCAAGCGACTACGCCTGAGCATCATGGAACCGATGCAGGAGATCTGTTACGCCGATCGGTTAGCACTGATCGCGGTGGATCATCCACAGACTCACTCCTGCTATCCCGAGGAGTTTTTCCCCATCCAGGCGGCCCCGCCTTCGGGCAAACCACTGCTGATCGAGGATCAGGGACGGATATTTCCTTCGGTGGTTCGCGATGCCAATGGCGCCGTCGATGCCGCGCTGGTCACTGAAATTGATCGGCTCTACGCAGGTCCCCGTGGGTTGATTCCAGACATGGTCGGCTACTGTGAGAATCAGGTGTGGGAATTCAACTTTGAATCCACTCCTGAGGGTTCGAGCATCGCTCTGCTTCTGGACGGCTGGATCGAATATCCCTATTCCCGCATCAACTTTGCTGCGTGGCAAGGTGGGCAACGATTGTCTGCACCGACATTCCACTGGCGATCTAGCTCTGATCAACCATGGCAACTGCTGGCAGAAGAGCTCGGTTACCCAGCAGGAATGCCCAAGACGATGGTTCTCGATGTTTCCGACATCATCGCTCGCGGTGCTCGGCAGATCCGTATCGAATCCAACCTCGAGTTGTACTGGGATCGAGTTTCTCTCGCGTCGGTCCATCCTCCGGCGGCAGAACAGATCCATTCCATTCCGTTGCATTCAGCGATTCTTCGTGACGGTGGTTATCCTCGAGAATCATCGGACGATGGGAATTTGCCCGCCACATACCATTACGATCAACGAGATCCAACGCTTGATTACCGTCCGATGGAAAATGGGTATGTGACTCGATATGGCCGAGTGGACTCCTTGTTGGCCGAGGCGGATGACCGGTTTGTCATCATCGGGGGGGGTGACGAATTGATCCTGGAATACGATGCTTCAGCGCTTCCCGAGTTGCATCCGGGCTGGAAACGAACCTGGCTGCTCGACACCTTCGGCTGGTGCAAGGATCTGGATCCACTCACCGGCGCGCGCCAAGGGGTCGGGCCGTTGCCATTTCAGGGCATGAGTCAGTACCCACCGCACGATGAAGAGCCCACCCCGGATCGATCAAACTACCAGGCCAACTGGAATACTCGCCGCGACTGATTCTCAGGCGAAGCGGCGATGGACTCCTCGGGGCAGATCAGGATCCTCGCCACGTTCAGTCCGCTCCTGGCGCATCTTCGCGGCATAGGCCTGGTAAGATCCCTCGAAGAAGCGACCGTGCCCCTCCCCATCGAGAGCCAGGATGTGCGTGGCCACCCGGTCGAGGAAGTACCGGTCGTGACTAACCACCACTCCGCAACCCGGTAGTGCTGCCAGGGCCTCTTCGAGTAGCCGCAGCGTTGGGATGTCGAGGTCGTTGGTCGGCTCGTCAAGAATCACCAGGTTTCCACCACGGCGAAGCATCTTGGCCATCTGGACCCTGTTTCTCATTCCTCCAGAACAGTGGCCCACCTTTTTCTCCTGATCATCTCCCGTGAATCCGAAGCGTGCCACATAGGCTCGACTCTGCACCTCCAACTTACCGACGTTGAAGACATCGTATCCCTCGGAGATGTTCTGATAGATGGTCTTGTTGTCATCCAGGTCCTGCCGGCTCTGATCGGCAAAACAGATCACGACGGTGTCTCCCAGTTCGACGCTTCCGGAATCGGGCTCATCGAGCCCCGCCACCAGTCGCATCAAGGTGGTCTTTCCTGCTCCATTGGGTCCGATGACTCCGACGATCGATCCTGGTCTCAACGAAAAACTGAGATTTTCGAATAGAACTCTTCCGTCAAAACCTTTCGACATCTTCTCGACATCGAGCACCTTGTCACCGAGCCGTGTCTCACATGGAATGACCAGTGCAGGAAGTTCCTTGCGTGACTCGTAGACCTGTTCTTGAAGTCTATGAAACGACTCGACTCTGGCCTTGCTCTTGGTCGCACGAGCCTTGGGAGTTTGTCGAATCCACTCCAGTTCCTTGTGGAGTAGTTTCTGGCGATCATCTTCGTGACGCTTCTCGACGTCGAGTTGCTTCGTCTTCTGCTCGAGATACTGGCTGTAGTTGCCCTCGAATGGGGTTCCCCGTCCACGGTCCATCTCGAGCATCCACCCGACGACATTGTCGAGAAAGTAGCGGTCGTGAGTGATCAGCAACACGGTGCCATTGAAATTGGCCAAATGGCGTTCGAGCCATGCGACGGTATCGGCATCGAGGTGGTTGGTCGGTTCGTCCAGTAACAGGATATCCGGGTGGGAAAGCAGAGTCCTGCACAGCGCGATCCTGCGTTTCTCACCCCCCGACAGGTGTGCTACTGGAGAATCGCCAGGAGGGCAGCACAGTGCATGCATCGCCTGATCGATCTGTCGATCGATCTCCCAGGCATCCGAGTCGTCGATCTTTTCCTGAAGATTGGCCATCTTGTCGTACGCTCTTTGCGTCTCGTCTTCGGAAAGTTCAGTAGCCAACGATTCGGTTACGGCATTGTAGTCATCGAGAAGTTTACGAACTGAAGCAACACCGACTTCTACATTTTCTCGAACGGTCTTTGTGTCATCCAATACCGGTTCCTGAGAAACGTATCCGATGGTCGCTCCCTTGGCGAGCGTGACCGTTCCATCATAACCGTCATCGGCTCCGGCAATGATCTTCAGTAGGGTCGACTTCCCGCTACCATTGACTCCGATGAGACCAATCTTCGCTCCACGGAAAAACCCAAGGGTAACACCCTTGAGTACGTCCTTGGGGCCGAAGGAACGGTACACATCTTGTACCTGAAAGATGACATCCTTGCTGTCGTTACCCATCTCTGACTACTCTCCCATGAATCGTTGTTGAACTAGGTTTGTTTCGCATCGAGCGCTTCGAAAATTTCTGCATGCTCTGGAAATCGGTCCAGTTCTTTCTTGCTGAAAATCAGGTCTCCGTCGGCACAAACCTCGAAGACTCCGCCACCACTCTCGATCAAACGAGTGGACACTCCGTATTTCTGGTCAATTTCGGCCGCCAAACTGGTGGCCTGGGGCGTGTAGTCTCACTGCACGCAGTATTCGATACTGATCTCCATAATCTCGATCTCCAATCCTTCGAGTTCCTATGAGTTGTCTCCACCCAGCATGCTGGGTCGTTTATGGTAAGGACTCACGAGCATCTCTACCAGCAGACCCAACAAGGTTCAGGAGGCCAGATGAAGGACGTCATCGATCTGCTCGCCAGCGGTCGTCAACTACATATCGACAGGCTGGTGGAGTGGTTACGGATTCCCAGCATTTCCACCGACCCCCAGCGAAGTGGGGAAGTTCGGGCTGCTGGGGAGTGGATTCAAGATGAATTGGCCAGTTCTGGATTCGATGCAAGGCTCGATGAGACCGATGGTCACCCCGTCTGTTTCGCTTCCTGGAACGGAGCGGAGGGTGCCCCCACGGTACTCATCTATGGGCACTACGATGTCCAGCCGCCTGAGCCCCTCGAACTGTGGCGCCATGGAGCCTTCGAGCCGACCATCGAAGATGACAATTTGATTGCCCGTGGTGCCACTGACGACAAGGGCCAGGTGCTCGCTCTCGTGAGGGGAGTTTGTGGTGTTCTTCAGCAGCGCGGATCGCTACCCGTCAACGTCAAGTTCCTGATCGAGGGTGAGGAGGAGATTGGATCTCCAAACCTCGCCCCTTACATCGAAGCCCACAAGGAGGAGTTGACCGCCGATGTTGCAGTGATTTCAGATTGCTCCCAGTTCGCTCCAGGGATTCCGGCCATCACTGTGGGGTTGAAGGGGCTCGTTTATCTGGAAATCTTTGTCCAGGGTCCCAATCGCGATCTGCACTCTGGCTCCTTCGGCGGAGCGGTGGAGAACCCAGCCAACGTCCTGACTCGCATCCTTGGCTCTCTTCGAGACGAGAATGGAAAAATTACCATTCCTGGCTTCTACGAGAATGTCCGCGATCTAACCGCCGAGGAGAGAGCTGACTTCGCAGCACTACCCTTCGATGAGGATGGTTTCAGGAACGATCTCGAAGTTCCGCAGGTTCACGGTGAAGCGGGATGGACCACACTGGAGCGAAAGGGGGCCCGGCCGACCCTCGACATCAACGGCCTGCTCAGCGGCTGGACCGGTGAAGGAGCCAAGACGGTACTTCCCGCGCATGCGAGTGCCAAATTGTCGATGCGGCTGGTGGCGGACCAAGATCCAGATGTCATCGACGCTCTGGTTTCTGACCATCTCCGCTCGCTGTGTCCACCGAGTTGCACCATCGAGGTACGCAGTCACCACGGTGCGGAACCGGTGCTGGTCGATCGACAGAGTCACTGGCTTGAAGCGGCCGCTCGAGCGATCGAAAAGGGCTTCGGGAAGGCTCCCGTGTACATTCGTGAGGGAGGCTCGATTCCCGTGGTCAGTGATCTGAAGAGAATCCTCGAGATCGACACCATCTTGCTCGGACTCGGACTGCCCGACGACAATGCTCATTCCCCCAACGAAAAGTTCCACCTCCCCGATTATCAGCGCGGAATCGAAACGATCGCTTGGTTACTGGATGAGATCTCCTCGTGATCCGTTTCAGGCCCGCTTCAGAGCGTGGTCAGGCGGATCATGGTTGGCTTCGAACTCGACATGGCTTCAGTTTCGCAGAGTATCAAGATCCCAACTGGATGGGATGGCGTCGACTACGAGTCATGAACGAGGATTGGATCGCAGCTTCAAATGGCTTCCCTTCTCATCCACACCGGGAGATGGAGATCATCACCGTGGTGCTGTCGGGAGCCATCGCTCATGAAGATTCGATGGGAAACTGCGGGATCCTGACCTCCACGGATGTTCAAACGATGAGTGCCGGTCGAGGGATTGTTCACAGTGAGGCCAATCCATACGATCAGGAGCTCCATCTCTATCAGATCTGGATCGAGCCAGCGAAACCGGGTGTCACCCCTCGATATGACCAGAAGTCCTTCGATCCACTCGATCGAACCGGCCGCTGGCAACTGCTTGTTTCCGAGGATGGAGAGAAGGAGTCACTGACCATCGTCCAGGATGCTCGCATCTATCGCCGCCAACAGCGCCCCTCGAAACTGCAAAACAGCATCCGGGAAGGAAGGGGTCATTGGGTTCAGGTGATCTCTGGATCGGTCCTGCTCGGCGAGGTGACGATGGGCCCCGGAGATGGTGCCGCGATCGATGAGGTTTCAGATTACTCGCTGGAACTGCTGCAAGAATCTGACCTGCTGCTCTTCGACTTACCCTGATCCTCAGTCCACCGCTGAGTACTCGTCATCGACGCCTGATCAGCGACGCC
>JAPKAM010000133.1 GCA_028825265.1 Planctomycetota bacterium | reverse complement strand
TCATCTCATCTCATCTCATCTCATCTCATCTCATCTCATCTCATCTCATCTCATCTCATCGCATCGCATCGCATCGCCTCGCATCGCATCGCATCGCCGCATTGCTGAGTTGCTGAGGTGCTGCGTCTTTTTCTCGGAGTCGATTCTGGCATTTCTCGTCATCCGCCCACTGAGAGCACGTGTCGGAAATCAGTTCGACCCCATCCATATCGCTTCTTCTCATTAGTCCATCGGCAGAACCCATCGCCGATCGAATCGGCTACTGAACGATCCTCATCTGTCCGCCATTCTCCTGGGCGATGGCTGCGAACAGCTCGATCCCTGAAGGGTAGTCACCGAGGAAGATGGTATCGATGCGATGCATGTCCCAGTTTCCAGTGACGATCTCTGCCACGACCATCTCGGGATCGTTATTGCCGGAGCAAAACTGACCACCATCGCCGATCAGGATCAAACGCCTGGAGTCGATCTCCTTCGACGAACTGCGAAGAACCTGCAGGCCGGCATTGACTCCCAGAGAGATGCAGGTGGCCCCCATCGGTTGCAATTCAGAGAGGAAAGTGATGGCGAGCGCTCGGGCGTTGGGACCGGAGACGACCATCTGCGGATTCCACGGCACGATCGGAGTCGAGAAGGCCACGATGCCCAGTTCGGCTTCGCTGGAAAGCCCCTGGATGGCCGTGACCATCTCTTCGAGCAGGGTGCCCCACTTGTTGCCGGTGCTCATCGATCCACTGCGATCGATCACAAACAGGAACGCATCGGCCTCGTAGTGATGACCGTAGAACTGGATGATCTCGGGAATCTCATCATCATCCTGGCCCGTTTGTCGCATCCCTCCCGACGGAAGGTCCAACGGACGTCGGATCGGAGTCTCTGCACCCAGGGCAGAGAGCACCGACAATACACTGAGTAACACGATTAATTTTTTCATCTTCTTCTGCTCGCCAGGCGGGCGATCTCACCGGGGCGGGCGAGTCACCTGGTAGTGCTCCTTTGACCCTCTTCGGCAAAACACGGGCCTCTCTGAAGCCTTTTTCATCGACCACTTCAGAATCGGCAATGGCGGTCGCAGGGACTGAGTCGTACGGTTATGCTGTCGTGCGAGTGACGAACATGAAGTCATGACAGGTTCCGATTGCTTCAGAAAGACACCATGGCTACTGCCTCATATCGACACACGAGCAGCGCATTGCTGCTAGGCGCCGTGCTCGGTCTGCTGAGCGGCTGGCCCCTGACCCCTCCCGAGGATTCACCCGCCGCTGCGATCGCACACCGGGTGATGGAACTGGTCGAAGGACGCTACGTCGAGGCGATCGATGGCCCTCAATGGCTGCTCGAAGGACTCGATCAGGCTCTCTCTCAACTCGATCGGCACAGCCGTTTCTTCCCGCCCTCCGAGGCGACCCAATTCGAGCAAGACACCGGCGGCATCCTGTTCGGGATCGGCATCATCATGAAGAAGAATGAAACCGGGGGTGCCACCGTCGAGCGAGTTCTGCCTAAGGGTCCCGCCGAGCGTGCCGGAATCCGCGCCGGAGATCAGATCGTCTCCATCGAGGGTGACCGCTCCGACCGCTGGGAACTGGCGCAGATTTCGGCTCGTATCCGCGGTGTCATCGACACCGACGTGTCGCTCGGTGTGCTGCGAGATGGCAAAGAACTGCAGATCTCTGCTCGTCGTGCCGCGGTCCATATCCCAAGTGTCACCGAATCTGCACTCTTCACTGCCAACGATCGAACCGCCCCCTCCATCGGCCTGATCCGGTTGCAACAATTTCAGCCAGAGAGTTCCACAGAACTGCAGCAAGCGGTGGAGAAGTTACTCGCCGAAGGCGTGGGAGGCTTGATCCTCGATCTAAGAAATAACGGCGGTGGGCTCTTTTCCGAGGCGGTCAAGATCGTCTCCTTGTTCCTCGAAGAGGGACCATCGGTGGTCTCCACCCGCGGTCGGACAGGATCGAGCGACCACCAGACCTTCAAGACCGATGCCGATGGCCCCTTCCTCGATGTACCCCTGGCGATCCTGATCGACCGCTTCAGTGCCAGCGCATCGGAGATTGTCGCAGCTTCTCTTCGAGACCATCAGCGCGCGCTGCTGGTCGGGGAGATGTCCTTCGGCAAATGGTCGGTACAGGAGTTGATCCCCATCGGTGGCGGAAAGAACCGCTCGTTGCTGAAGTTGACCACCCAGTCATTCCATGCCCCGCTCGGTCTCAGAGTCACGCACGACGAGAACGGTGACCGGGCTGGACTGCAACCCGATCTGGCGGTAGAGATGCTACCGCAAGAGAATCTCCAGTTGATCACTCGCTGGCGCCAGCGCAGTTTTGACCGCATCGAAGATCCCTTAGAACTGACAAAACTCGCGGATCCCGATGGAACCGCGGAAATCGACGAACTGGGAAACGGGGATCCGACCATCACGGCGGCCATCGATCTATTGCGAGATCCTGCGACCAGAACCTCACTGATGAACGACGGAACTCCGGTGTCGGAGGCCGCGAAGATGGCTCCGGGCGAAGAGCGACCCCGATGAGGGTCCTGGCCATCGAAACCACCTGCGACGAGACCGCCGCTGCAGTGGTCGAGAAGGGTCCAGTGGTACTCTCCGATGTGGTGTATTCACAGATCGAGGAGCACGCTCCCTTCGGCGGCGTGGTGCCCGAGATTGCCAGCCGCAGTCATGTCGAACAATTGACCGCCATGATCGAAGAAGCGATGACTCGCGCTCGCTTGCAACCGACCGATCTCGATGCCATAGCGGTCGCCCATCGACCCGGCCTGATCGGTGCCCTGATGATCGGAGTGACCACCGCCAAGGCACTCGCCTGGTCATGGAACCTCCCCATCATCGGAGTGCACCACCTGCAGGCACACCTCGAAGCCGCGTCGCTGGCGGGAGAGGAAGTGGCGACTCCGTACCTGGGGGTGGTGATTTCCGGTGGCCACACCGACATGCACAGGGTCGAAGATAGGGGCCGATCGACCTGGCTCGGAGGCACCCTCGATGACGCTCTGGGCGAGGCTTTTGACAAGGTCGCCGCGGTTCTGGGACTGGGTTATCCGGGAGGGCCTGCGGTCGAACAGGCCGCCCTGCTGGGGAATCCGAAAGCTCTTCGATTGCCCCGAACCCTGCTCGCCGATGATTCCCTCGATTTCTCCTTCTCCGGTATCAAGACGGCAGTGCTGTATCGCTGGCGCGGTCCCAATGCGATTCATCCGGGCCGAGCACCTGGCGCGCCGGAGCCGCAAGACATCTGTGCGGCCTTTCAGGAGGCGGTCTTCGATGTACTGGCGGAAAAGATCCGCCGTGCAGGAAGACGGGAATCGCTGCGCGAAGTGGTCCTCGGTGGCGGAGTCACCGCCAATCAGGCCCTACGCCAAGGACTGGCACAACGGTTGGGAGATCAGTTCCGGCTGGTCTTTCCCCCCTTGAAGTTTGCCACCGATAACGCTGCAATGATCGGAGCCCTCGCCCTGCGACGGCTCGAAGATGGTCATCGAGACGACCTGGAACTGGTCGCGGAGGCACAACCTTGAAGACACCCGAAAACCTCGACCTCGATCATGACCGCCAGCAACGATGCGGATTTCCAGAAGTGGTCTACGGTGCGGGCAAGACGCCTGAAGAGATCGTCTCGGCACTCACCTCCATCGCCGATCGATCTGGCATCGCCTTGGCGACCCGTGTCGATGACTCGGTCGGAACTTCCATCGCCAACCACATCACCGATGCCCAATGGCATCCACGGAGCCGCTGTATCTCCATCGACCGTAGCGAGCGAGAGCGTCAGGGTCAGGTCACCATCATCTGTGCCGGATCGAGTGACCTTCCGGTCGCCCAGGAGGCGCAACTGACGGCAGATCTCGCCGGAGCGCGGACCGAGGTGATCGCCGATGCAGGGGTCGCCGGCATCCACAGGATTCTCTCTCACGATGAGCGTCTTCGTTCCTCCAATGCTCTGATCGTGGTCGCCGGTATGGAGGGTGCGCTTCCGTCGGTGGTGGCGGGCAGGGTCGCCGTTCCGGTCATCGCAGTTCCGACCAGCGTCGGCTATGGCGCTTCCTTTGGCGGAGTCACGGCACTGCTGGGAATGCTCTGCTCCTGTGCAGCGGGCATCTCCGTGGTCAACATCGATAACGGCTTCGGTGCCGGGATCGTCGCCGCTCGAATCAATCGCCTCGCCTGCGAGGGAGGCCCCGCCAGTGGTCGGTGAGACCCTTCCCGCCCTGCCTCCTCGCCCCTTCGACGCCAACAAATCAACGATGGGGTCGGTGACGGTCGTCGGGGCCTCGACCGGTCTCAGTGGTGCCGCTTTACTGGCCGCTCATGCGGCGATTCGCTCCGGCTGTGGCCGGGTTACCGTCGCAGTTCCCGCAACACTAGCCACGGTCGCCGAGGAACAGAAACCCCTCGAGGTGATGTGCTGGAGCCCACCAGATGGGGAGTCGTGCTGGACTGCCGCCGCCATCCAATCGTTGCTGGAAAGGGCTCAACCCGATTGCTGGGTGATCGGATGCGGCCTCGGACGAGATCGGAGGAGCACCAAAGCGCTGGCCGCATGGCTCGAGGCTCGATCGAAACCAGCGGTGATCGATGCCGATGCGCTGTGGCATCTGGGCGAGGATCGGTCGCTGATCCGCCACCTCGGTCCCGACACCATCCTGACCCCGCACCAAGGGGAACTGACGCGGCTGGCAGAAGTGCTCGACTTGAAGGGTTTGCGACCCGAGGATCTCGGCCCCACACTGCACCAGAGATGTGGAGCCGTGGTCGTCGCCAAGGGCCCGGGCACCGTCATCGCAGGAACATCAGGGGTGTTCCACAACCGCACCGGGAATCCGGGTATGGCGACTGCCGGCAGCGGCGACGTGCTGGCGGGAGTGATTGGTGCGCTGGTCGCACGGGGAGATGCGCCCGAGATCGCGGCCCGAAGAGGAGCCTGGCTCCATGGCCGTGCTGGCGATCTCGCCGCACGACAGCGAGGACAGGAATCGATGATCGCCGGAGACATCATCGAGATGCTCGGCGAGGCCTTTCAGGAGCAGGAGGAGTGCAGATGAAGATGCCGGTGAAGCAATGCCAGGTCGATGACTTCGAGGTGCTGGAGAATGTAGACCTCGGTGAAGGATGGTTCCGACTCGATATCGAAGCGCCATCCATCGCATCGACGGCTCGAGCGGGCCAGTTTGTTCAGGTCCGCATCGGATCCACCGATGACCCTCTGATCCGTCGCCCCTTCAGCATCTTTGATGTCGGCCCGCAGCCGGGACCGACGGCGACCCGGCTCAGTTTGCTAGTGCAAAGAGTCGGCCCCGGAACCACCGCCATGATGCATTTGTCCGCCGGCGATCAGATTCACCTGATGGGCCCACTCGGACACCCGATGCCACGACCCGCTCAGGGAGAGGACGGGGTCTTGCTGCTGATCGGAGGGGGCATCGGTGTCGCGCCCCTCTACTTCTACTGCCGCGAACTGGCGGCCGAGCGTTCGCCCCTTAAACATCAGGTCCTGCTGGGAGCCCGCAGTTCCTCGCTGCTGATCGGAATCGATGCCTTCGAGAAGATGGGTGTCGAGACTCACGCCGCCACCGACGATGGCAGCAGCGGTTTTCATGGCAATGTCATCGAACTACTCGAGAAGATCCTGGAACAACGCTCCGATCCGCAACAAGTGGCGGGCATCGGCTGTGGTCCGCACGGGATGAACCTGGCGTTGCGCGATGTCGCCATCCAGCACGATCTGGACTTCTCCATCTCGCTCGAGAATTACATGCCCTGCGGATTTGGAGCCTGTTTTGGCTGTGTCATCGAGGGTCCCGCCGACCAGCCACTTCGCTACCGCAGGGTCTGCGTCGAGGGCCCCTGCTTTCCGGTGCGGGAATTGCCGGAGAAGTTCTAGCCGTACAAATTCGTTACGCTCCCCCTCGCCGCCCCCTTGCACCTTCGGGTCGCGAGCCCGTGACGCGTCAGATTTACCCCCCGATGCCTCCAGAAGCGTATCTTTTGGTAACGGAGCCCCACATTGGCTGGCGATCGCGGGATTTACGGCATCACCCCGCGGGTTGAATGGCTATATTCTAGCCACAAATTCGGGTCCATCCGTTCTTCTGGAAGTCAGTCCGCCGATTGGCTATGGTGTCTTCGGCAAGCAGCGGCGATCTCGCCGATGAGTGTCATGACAGCAGCGGTGCTTCGAACCACCATTTCTACTTCATGTTCGACTCGTGGATGAGACTTGTGGATGAGACT
>JAPKAM010000132.1 GCA_028825265.1 Planctomycetota bacterium | reverse complement strand
ATCCCCGCAACCCACGCCAGTCCCTGATTGCGATTCATGTCAGTGCCTCCGTTGGTAGGAGTTTGGCCAAATCCGTCCTTCAGATCAAGTCGGGTCACTCGACTAGGCCATCGGAGATCAAGTCGGGTCCCTCGACTGGACCATAGGAACGGGTGATGATGGCCCTGGGAGGACCCTGTCCATGAAAATCGACGCGCATCAGCACTTCTGGCGCCATGACCCGGCCATTCACACCTGGATGGACGACAAGATGCAGGGATTACGCCAGGATTTCCTTCCCGAGCAGTTATGGCCACTGCTGCAAGCGGAGGGCATCGATGGGTGCGTCGCTGTACAAGCGGACTCTTCGGCGCAAGAAAACGATTTCTTACTCGGTCTCGCGCAGCAGCACCCCTGGATCCTCGGCGTGGTCGGCTGGGTCGATCTTCAGTCCGATCAACTCCCATCGCAACTCGATCAGTTCTGCCAGCACTCCAAAGCGGTCGGTGTGCGTCACATCGTCCAGGACGAAGCGGATGATCGCTTTCTCGATGGAGCCGCTTTCCGCCATGGCGTGTCGTCACTGCCGGCCAGGGGCATGACCTTTGATCTGCTCATCTACGAGCGACAACTGCCAGCAGCCATCGATTTCGTCAGAGCGCTACCCGATGTCCCGATGGTGCTCGACCACATCGCCAAGCCGAGAATCGCAGAAGGGCAACTCGAGCCCTGGGCTGAAAACTTGAAGCAGTTAGCTCGCTCACCCAACCTCTCCTGCAAACTCTCCGGAATGGTCACCGAGGCCCACTGGCAACGATGGCAAGCGGAGGATTTCACCCCCTACTTCGAATGCGCCATCGAAGCGTTCGGTCCAGAGCGGTTGATGGTCGGGAGTGACTGGCCCGTCTGTGGCCTGGCAGCGGATTATTCACAAGTCCAAAGCCTAGTGAAGCCGTTCCTCCAACCCCTCTCCCCGACCGAAAGAAGTGCCATCGAGGGGGGGAATGCGAACCGCTTCTATCAGTTCAAAGGCCATCCATAAACCACCATGGAAGAGCACGATCGCCTAGGGACACCCGATCGTCGCGACACAATCGAGCGAATCCACGGTCGGATCTTCGCCACAGCCGGGATACGGCACCGGTGGCGCATTGCCGCTGCTGAACAGGAATCCGAGCAGATAGACCGGATCGGAGATGTCCCCCGAACCGTCATCGTTGGCATCGAGCGCATCGACACAATCGCTACTTCCCCCCCCAAACAGGAAGGTCAACATCCCCACCGCATCGGAGATGTCGATCGATCCATCACCATTTCCATCGCCGCGGACAAACTGGCCGACAGGATCATCGACAAAGATGCCCGCAGCATCGGGACCGCCGAGCGCAGCGATCGCCTCGTCTCCCATCCGCGCATCGACGATGGCGAGGTTGGCGCAGCGCACCAGCGACACATCGGAATCGGGCCCATTGTCGCTCAGCATCCAGATGGGCAGGCCGCTGCCTTGCGAGTAGAGCCAGTCGGGGGCGACCAGAACATCATCTCCCAGCACTTTGACGCCGTTGACAAACAACGCCGAAGTGTTGTTCTGGTAGTCGACCCGCTGGGCGATGCGAACCCACTCTCCGAGGTTCCAGGAGCCTGCGCCGACATAGCCATTACCCACGTTGTAAAAGGCACCATCGCTACATCTGAGGAACAATTCCGCATCATTATTATTGGCCGCGTTGCCCTGCCAGAGCGCCTGCAACTGGGTCTGACTGTCATCGAGGAACACATCGAAGATCAGTGTGAAGTGATAGGCATCACAGCAACCACCCCCGCCATTGCCGGGGGCGTTGAAGAAGGTCTCGAGACCTCGTCCCGATCCGAACACATTGTCGAGCCAGAGGTAGTCGACCGGTTGCTGATCGATGTGGGGTACGGCGCTCCCATCGCTGATCCCGGTGCCCCACTCCACATCGTGGAACATTCCTCGTGGAGTCATCACCGATGGGCCCAGTTGCGCAACCAGCGGCAGGTCATCGTCTGGAAATGCATCACCGAATCGCCACTCGGAGGTGAACGGGGTCGGATAACTCCGATCGGTGGTGAAACTCCAAGTCGGACCCTCGGTCACCTGAGCGCCGAGTCGAGAATCGATGCGCCAAAAGTAGTTACTCAGTTCATCGAGAAGACCCGGATCGAAGTTGGTCGTCCGCTGATTGCCCTGCAAATCGCCGGCACCCAGAGTTGCGCTGCTGCCTAGGTACACATCGTATGAATCTGCCGGATCGCAGGGAAACCACTGCAATAAAGGCGAAAAGGAAACATGAGTGGCAGCGTCGGGTGGCACCGGTGCGGTGGCTCCGGCGCTGGAGTTGCCGACCTGAAACGACTCCTCCAGCGACCATTCACTCCAGCCGAGACTGCGATCTCGATAACGAACTCGCCAGTAGACGGTGACGCAGCCAGGAAGGGGTGTCTCCAGGCAAGCATGAGTCATGTCGGGATCGACCACGGTGTCGATGCTGATGCCTGGATCGACCGCCGCCGTCCGGTACCAGTTCTGAAAGCGTCGCCACTGGTCCACCACCGGATTGCTGTAATCTCCGGAGATCGTTGTCACCTGCCACTGGCTCTCGATGTGGGCATCTCCATCCACATCGAAGTAAGCACTGGCGGAGAGGGTCACATCATCTCCCAGAATCGTCCCGGATGTCGATCCCGGGAAGAGCGCTACAGGAGTTTCAGGGACCAGGTTGTAGCGCTTGATGAAGATGTCATCGATGACCTCGTTGTCCCGAAAGATGTAATCATTGCCACGACTGATTCGACGCAAGCGGAAGGCTGGATCGGCGCCAGCCTCGACATCCATCAACACGAACCCCCATTCGGGGACGCTGAACTCGAACTCTGGGTAGTCTGCATTGGGATAGAGACCCCAGTAATCGAGGGATCCCATGGCGCTGGCGACATTGACCATGGTGTGCTGATGATCGCGACTTTGTCCCCGCGAGTATCCATGGGTATGACCAAAAAAGTGAATCGATGGCTTGCCGGTCCAGGTACTGAACTGCTCCACCATGCTGACCACCTGGGTGCTGAAAAAGGCCTCTCCCGGGGTCCAGATCTCCGACTTGTGGGGATGGTGGAACTGAGCAAAGACGAAATCGATCCGATCATCGACGGTCGCATCTTCCAAAACTAGGGCGAGCCAGTCCAGTTGCTCCTGGATGCGATAGCCGGGATTGGTATCGAGAGTGATGACCCTGACATTGCGATGGTCGAGGTAATGCCAGTGCTCCTCGTAGCCAGCCGTGCCGTTGGTCGGCAATTGCAGATAATCGAAGTAGTACTGCGCATCCGCCTCATGATTTCCCAGCGCAGGGATCAGCGGCACATGGCGGTAAAGCTGTTTCGCCTGCCCAAAGAAGTGATCCTGCCAGTGCGAGTGATTCGATCCGGTCGAGACCAAATCCCCCGGGACCAGTGAGAAGGCGAGGGCCTCATCGAGGGGTAACCCGTACTGCTGCGAACAGAAGGAAATCACTCCATCGTTGATCACCTCTTGATGCTTGATTCCGTTACTGCCGTACTGGCAATCGGAATAGGCGATGAACCGAAATGGACTCTCATCGGTGAGTGGCGGTGGTGTCGAAAAGAAATGTGTCGCACTGACGATGCTGCCGCTGATCACCCGGTAATAGTAGCGGGTCGCAGGAGTGAGGCCCGACAGTTCGACATGGTGAATGAAGGCACCCCCTCCACTGGCGATGCTGGAGCCATTCGACTGCTGTCCAAGGCCACTGGTGAGGCCATACTCCACCACGCTCTGACTGCTGACCGCGGTCTCCCACCCCACCACCATCGAGGAGGGGGTCGGGGATTGCAGGTACGGCTCCACGATGAGATCCCCGACCTGAGCGTCGACCGACGTGGGCAGTGGCAGAAGTAATAACAATGGCAAGATCAAGGGCAGTAACAGTGAAGGGATCCGTGGCGAGATCCGTGGCGAGAACAGTGACGAGATCCGTAAGTTCTTTCTCATTCTTGCCCTTCCTAGTGCCATGATTGCACTTCCATTGCACTTCCCCATGCCCTCGATGTCAGACCACTCCTCGACGAGCGAACTGCACGAGCCGCGGATCGACACATCTCCAATCCTCCCCATCCCAAGCGAGCGAGTCAACAGTCACGATTACAGGAGGATACCGGTCTCTTCCCATCGTTCCCGACATACTGGACAATCCGGCTCAGTGATGACGAATCCAATGGCTGTGAGCCGAACGAACAGGACACGGAGGCCCCATCGATGACCATTCTCGAGATCCCAGAAGACGAATTCGCACGACGCAGAGCCACAGCGGTCAATGATCTTGATGGGGCCGTCGGACTGATCTTCGCCGGTTCTGGCGGTGGACTGGACCAAGACTTCCGGCCCGATCTCAACTTCCAGTACCTGACTGGAATCATCGACGAACCGGGAGCCATCCTACTCCTCGATCCCACCGCAGCGCAGAACGCTCGCCAGCAAGTCCTGTTTCTCACCCCTCACTTGCCAGAGGTGGAGCGCTGGGATGGTTGGCGCGGCCCCATCGATTCCGCTCTGAAACAGAAGCACGGATTCAAGAGTGTCATGCGTACCAGCCACTTCGCCGGTGCCCTGCTGCAATCCTGCAAGCGATCGAAGAAGGCCGCGTGCCTCCACCCCCTCGCCAATCATGAGAACTGCATCGGACCAGACCTGGAAGTGTTGCAGAAGTTGCAGCAGCGAATTCCAGGACTGGTGATCCACGACAGCAGTCTGATCGTTCCACGACTGCGAGCGGTGAAATCTGAACATGAACTGGCGATGATCCGTCGCTCCGCCGAGATCACCGAGGAGGGATTCCATTCCATCCTGTCGATGCTCAAACCGGGAGTCTCCGAATTCGATGTCCAGGAGGCCGCTGAGCACTGCTATCGCAGCCATGGATCGAGGGGGCCCTTCTACGGCACCATCGTCGGAGCGGGATTCAACGGAACCATCCTGCACTACCGTGCCAATTCAAAAACCATCGGCGAGAACGATCTCGTGGTCATCGATAGCGGAGCCCGCTACGGCCAGGGTGCCTGTGGATACGGTTCGGATGTCACCCGTACCTATCCGGCCAGTGGCGTCTTCACCGAACGGCAGAAGGAAATCTATCAGATCGTTCTCGATTCCCTCGAGACCACCATTGCTGCGGTCAAGGCTGGCGTGCAGTACTCCGAACTGGACTCGATCTCGAGGAAAGTCATCACCGATGCGGGTTACGGCGACCATTATCCCCACGGAGTCGGTCACCCGATCGGCCTCGAGGTCCATGATGTACAACCGGATCCATTCGCTCCCGAGGGTGCGGTGATCACCATCGAGCCGGGGATCTACTTGCCCGATGAAAACTTCGGCGTCCGGATCGAGGACGACATCCTGGTCACCGCAGATGGGTCTGTGAACCTGACCGGCAACATCCCCAAGACCATCGAAGCGATCGAAGCCTCGATGGCGACTCTTCAGACTTGATCCGGTGGAAGAAGGAATCGCCTTGAATCGAACGGAAGCGAGGGAAATCCTCGACTCGATGATGGAATCACCCGCTCTACGAGCCCACGTGAGATCGGTCGAACTCGTCATGGAAGCCTACGCCGGCAAGTTCGGAGAAGACCCAGATCAGTGGGCCATCACCGGACTACTCCATGACGCCGATTACGAGAAGTATCCCGATCAACATCCACAAGTCATCACCGCCCTCCTCGAAGAACGAGGGGAGCACCAGATGGCCCATGCGATCCATTGCCATTACACCCAATGGGGCTACAGCTGCGAGAGCCTGCTCGACAAGGCCCTCCTCGCGTCGGACGAACTGACCGGACTGATCATCGCCGTCGCTCGACTTCGACCCAACAAGTTGCAAGATCTGACCCCTAAATCGGTCAAGAAGAAGTTGAAGGACAAGAACTTCGCTGCCGGAGTCGACCGTGAAGAGGTGCGGATCGGCATCGAATTGCTCGATGTAGACCTGGACGACCACATCCGATTCATCATCGATGCTCTTCGCCCACACGAGGGAGAACTGATCGTTTGATTGGCTTCCCAGCTCTTTCCTGGACCACACTTGTCCGTCAGAATGAGTCGACGATTGATGGCTGTTTCACTGCTGGATAGGACTCGCTGCTGATGGTTCGAAATCCCTCACTGATCCTGTTGATCCTGCTGACCTTGCTGATCTTGATCTCCCTGATCGGCTCACTTCTCGGAACCTCACTTCTCGAAAC
>JAPKAM010000028.1 GCA_028825265.1 Planctomycetota bacterium | reverse complement strand
GAAGCCGCAGCGCCATCGTCTCACACTGGAGCTGGAAGCGACCATTCCGCGGCGGACGCCGGGGGGCACGGCCCGATTCACGGTTTCGTGACGGAGTGGAGTATCTGGCATCCGTACCTGGTCAGCGCCTGCTTCTTTCTCACCATGACTCTTGGCGGATTGTTTTTTGTGCTGGTTCATCACATCACCAATGCCGGTTGGAGTTCGGTGGTCAGAAGGCTGGCTGAGGGAGTCTCGCGCAATGTGATGTTGATGGCGTTGCTCTTCATTCCGATCATCACACCGGGACCGATGGCAGCCCTTTACAAGTGGGTGCATCCAGATCCCGGAGATGAAATCATCGCAGTGAAATCGTCCTATCTCGATTACGATTGGTTCCTGTTCCGCTTGGCGACTTACTTCGTCATCTGGATCACATTGGCCTGGAGTTATCATCGGTCTTCCGTGGCCCAGGATCGAGATGGAGATGTTCAGCGATCTGCCCGCTTGAGTCGAATGAGCCCGGTAGGAGTGGCACTTTTCGCCTTCAGTGTGACCTTTGCTGGATACGACCTACTGATGAGTCTGGATGCACACTGGTTCAGCACCATCTTTGGAGTCTATATCTTTGCCGGTTGTGTTCTTTCTTTCCATGCACTGTTGGCTTTGATCGTCGTGTGGCTTCAGGCCAACGGACGATTGACCCGAGCGGTTTCTGATGAGCACATGCAAGATATCGGAAAGATGATGTTCGCCTTCACTGTGTTTTGGGCATACATCGCCTTCAGCCAGTACATGCTTTACTGGTACGCCAATATCCCTGAGGAGACGATCTGGTTCGTGCGTCGTCAAAGCACCTGGATGTGGGGCTTCTGGGGCATGCTGCTGGTGGTGGGGCACTTCTTCGTGCCGTTTCTCTTCCTCATCTCGAAGCACATCAAGAGAAAACGAGCGACGATTGCAGTGGGTGCGCTGTGGGTCCTCGCGATGCACTGGGCTGACATGTACTACCTGGTGATGCCGCAAATTTCTAATGGCGCCGAGTTCCCGTTCACCATGATCGATATCACCATCCTGATCGGGATGACTGGAATCTTCATCATCGGTCTGGCGCTGTCACTCAGAGGACATTCACTGATCGCCGAGAAAGACCCCAGGATTCAGGAATCACTGGCATTCGAGAATGTCTAGAAAGGAGCCCGCGATGAGTCAGTCCGATGAGATGAACGATCAGGATCTTCCCGGCTCCGGTGACGATCCCAGCGCAATTCCGACCTGGTACGGGGGAGTCGTCTTCACGATCCTGTTTCTGTTCTCGGTCTACTTCCTGGTGTTTCTTGCAGACCGGGAGCAGGTCAATACTTTTGACCAGTCGATCCAGTCGGAGAGCCGTTGGCTCAATGAAGTCAAGAGTCGACAGGAACAGCAACTCGAAAGTTACACCTGGACCGATGCCGAGAATAATCGTGTGTCAATTCCTCTCGAACAGGGTCGAGAAAAGGTGCTGAAGCGTTTCGGCCCCTCGGGACAGGAGTAACGAATTTCGATGAAGATCCAGATCGACCATCTGCTGCCACGAATGGGCCTCCTTTTCCGCCAACGGTCGGGGATGGTTGCACTGTTGGGTGGACTGATGCTGTTGCTCTGGCTGCCGATGTCCCTGATGGGCCAGACTCCTTCGGTCATGCCCGGTGAGATCTACAACCAGGATCTGGACCCGGTACTCAAAAGTATCGATGGATTGACGATCCACGATCGACTGGGCCAATCGATTCCTCTCGAGACGGTCGTGCGCATCGAATCAGGAGAACAGGCTTCTCTCAAAACAGTGCTCGACTCCGGTCTTCCAGTGATTCTGAATCCGGTCTACTTTTCCTGCCCGATGCTTTGCAATCTGGTGGTGGAGGGACTGATCGAATCGATCGCGCAGTGTGATCTCAAGATGGGTCAAGATTTTGAAGTGGTCACGCTTAGCATCGATCCGAGGGATTCAGCGAAAGACGCCAGAAATCGCGAAAAACTGTTGATCGCAGCACTCGAAGAATCGGCAACTCTTTCGGGTGCCGATGTCTCGGGTGCTGAAAGTGGCTGGCATTTCCTGACTGGCCGAGCGGATGCGTTGTCAGCGATCACCGATGCGGTTGGCTTCGATTATCGTTGGAATGACTACAATTCCGAGTATGCCCATGGGGCAGGGATTTTCGTGATCAGTCCGGATGGAATCCTGACTCAGACTCTGAAGGGGATCGAGTTCGAACCCCAGACCCTTCGATTGGCCCTGGTCGAGGCGTCCGACGGTAAGGTCGGAAGTTGGCTCGATGAGTTCATCTTGACCTGTTTTGTTTACGATCCTACGAAAGCCCAGTACGGTCCCGCAGCTCTCAAGATGATGCGGCTCGGGGGCGTGATTTCGGTTCTGGGTTTTGGAAGTTACCTGCTCTACTCCTGGATGTACTCCTGGAGAAGGGGCGGGCGGGACGGAGATCCGGTGATCTCGGCGGATCAGCAGAGAGAGCAGCCCCTGTCATGATAGCAATACCTACCATCCTGGCCGATAGCGAACCCAGTTTCTGGCTTCCGGCGCCGGTGTCTAACTTTGCCGGTCCGATCGACGGGGATTTTTACTTCGTCTACTGGGTGTCCATCTTCTTCCTCGTCTTGATCACCCTGTTGCTGGGGATCTTCATGTGGAAGTTTCGGACCCCTCCCGGTGCAAAGGCTCAGAGTCATAAGGACCACCATGCTCTTCTCGAAGTGGTGTGGACCGGGGTTCCCATCATCTTGTCAGTGATGATGTTCTGGTATGGATATCGAGGATACGTGGATATGGTCGTTCCACCGAACGAATCGATTTCCATAGTCGCCGAGGCGCAGAAGTGGGCCTGGAACTTTTCATACGCATCTAACGGAGCGGTGATTCCCGGAATGTCGGACGATTTCAACGATGTCCGTGCCCAGATTCGAGCGGGTGCGCTGACTCCGGAAGAGGCGAATGCTGCCGAGGCTAAAATCCTCGAAAAGGCAGGGCTTCATGTGCCGATGGGGGTCCCCATCGATGTCACAGTGATGGCTGCGGATGTCCTTCATGCTCTGTTCATTCCTGCATTCAGAGTCAAGAAGGACTGCGTTCCGGGAAGAACTGGGAAACTGTGGTTCATCGCCACTGAACCAGGGATCTTCGATCTCTTCTGCGCGGAATACTGCGGCCAGGGGCACTCGTGGATGCACTCCAAGGTTGTGGTCCACGAGACGGTCGAGGAGTACGAGAAATGGCTCGCGGTCGCCGGCTCCTATGATGAAACCTTGCCCTTTGCTGATAACGGCAAGATTGTCTGGAAGCGACGTGGATGCATCTCTTGCCACAGTATCGATGGTAGCAAGAAGGTTGGTCCCTCGTGGGACGGCATGTTTGGATCCACTCGGAAGTTCGCGGCCACCGGGACTCCGGGGGAATCGATTGCCGATGAGGCCTATATCCAGGAATCGATTCGATTCCCGATGAAGAAGATCGCCGATGGCTATCCTCCGCAGATGCCGGTGGTGAAACTCACGGACAAGGAATTGCTATGGGTCACCGAGTACATCAAGTCACTGGGCCAGAACTCCGGAGGGACAGTGAGTCCCCGGAAGGACAACTGATATGAGTCACCCTGAAATCGATCCCCTCCCCGAATCCGAAGATGTGAAATCCGGGGCTGGAGCGGCTTCCACCGATGAACTAGGTCCCAGTTACCTGACGGTGACCAAGACCATTTCCTCTTGGGTGTTTACACTCGACCACAAGAGGATTGGCCTGATGTACCTGGTCGGGGTGCTGTTCATGTTCTTGCTGGGAGGTGTTTTTGCCCTTCTGGTGAGAACCGAATTGTTCTCACCGCTGGCCATTCTCACTCCTTTGTTTGCCAGTACTCCCGAGGCACAGGCCGATCTCTATAACAAGTGGTTCACCACCCATGGTGCAATCATGGTGTTTCTGGTGATCATTCCTGGTGTCCCTGCGGCGCTCGGAAACTTCGTCTTGCCATTGCTGCTGGGCGCCAAGGATGTCGCATTTCCGCGGTTGAATCTGGGTTCCTTTTACCTCTGGGTCACCGGAGCCATCTTCTTCATCTACGTGCTCTTCTCCGGTGGAATCGATACGGGTTGGACCTTCTACACGCCATACAGTGCGGAATCAGGGACCGCCGTGATTCCGGCGCTGATCGGGGTCTTCATCCTCGGTTTCTCGAGCATCTTCACCGGACTCAATTTCATTGTGACGATTCACAAGATGCGACCGAAGGGGATGACCTGGTTCAAGATGCCCTTGTTCCTGTGGGCGACCTATTCGACCGCGGTGATTCAGGTGCTGGCGACTCCGGTGCTGGGGATCACCTTGCTGCTGCTGATCCTCGAAAGAACCCTCGGAATCGGCATCTTTGATCCCCGTAACGGTGGGGATCCGGTGCTGTTCCAGCACTTCTTCTGGTTCTACAGTCACCCTGCGGTGTACATCATGATCGTTCCACCGATGGGTGTGGTCAGTGAGTTGATCGCCACTAATAGTCACAAGCGCATCTTTGGATACACCTATATCGCCTTCTCATCTGTGGCCATCGCGATCTTCTCCTTCCTGGTCTGGGGACACCACATGTTCACCAGTGGGCAGTCGACCACGATGAACATCATCTTCAGCGGGATCACCTTCTCGGTGGGAATCCCCTCGGCGATCAAGATCTTCAATTGGCTCGCCACGATGTACAAGGGAGCGATTGTTCTCAACACCTCGATGTTGTACGGCATCTCGTTCATCTTCCTGTTCACCATCGGTGGACTCACCGGTCTCTTCCTGGGAGTGCTGAGCATCGACATGCATCTTCATGACACTTACTTCGTCGTGGCACACTTTCATTACGTCATGATGGGCAGTGGCCTGGTGGGCTTTATCGGAGGTCTTCATCACTGGTGGCCCAAGATGACGGGCAAGATGTATGACGAGTTTCTCGGGCGAATCGCCTGTGTCATGGTCTTCATCGGATTCAATCTGACCTTCATTCCGCAGTTCGTAATGGGGTCCCTCGGAATGCCGAGGCGTTACTACACCTATGCTGACAAGTTCGAGGGGTACCATCAGTTGTCGACGATCGGTTCCTACGTGATGGCGGCGGGCTTCTTCTTGACCGCCTATTACCTGATCCAGTCGCTGATTTCGGGCAAAAAGGCGCCGATGAATCCATGGGGGGGCAATAGCCTCGAATGGCATACACCTTCCCCTCCTCCCCTTGAAAACTTCTACTCGGTTCCAGTTGCCACCGATCCCTACGACTACGTGGGCATGGAATACGATCAAGCGACGGGTAACTACAGCACCATTAAGCCGGATCAGCTTCCAGCAAGACGGGAGGAACGATGAGCGGCGACGTACAACCGCAAGATTCGAACCAGCAAGCCGGGCATGGAGATGGTCACGAGGATGGCCACGGCCATTCTCCCTATCAGGCGCACCACTTCGACACCATGCGCCAGCAGTTCGAGGCGGGGAAACTGGGGATGTGGCTATTCCTGGCCACCGAGGTGCTGCTCTTTGGCGGACTCTTCTGCTTCTACACCATCTACAAGGCGAATGATCCCGAACTGTTCAAGTGGGGGCATCACTTCCTCGACAAGCGCTGGGGAGCCACCAACACGATGGTGTTACTCTTCTCCTCCTTGACGATGGCGTTGGCGGTTCGCGAGGCACAACTGGGCCGCAAAAACCGGATCATTTTCTTTCTGGTGGTGACCTTCCTCTGTGGTGCCGGCTTCATGGGGATCAAGTACGTCGAGTACTCCAAGAAGTTTGAAGAGGGCTTGTTCCCGGGGAAATACTTTGCCTACGAGAATGTCGTTGATGCTGAAGAAGCTCGGATGCACGAGCAGGAGCAGCAAAAACTGGCTCATACGGAACTGGATCTACCGCAGGCCAAGGTCGTGACCGAACTCCCCAAGGCGCAGGGCTTGGTTCTTCAGCCTGCCACTCCACCCATGGGGTTGGCGGCTCCTCCGAAGGAACCCGATGATCATGGTGGAGGAGCCTC
Organism: Planctomycetota bacterium; assembly: GCA_028825265.1. GTDB lineage: Bacteria > Planctomycetota > UBA8108 > UBA1146 > UBA1146 > QNYK01. The sequence goes on along the minus strand of JAPKAM010000028.1, from coordinate 21,594 downwards.
CTCTAGTGTCACCGATGCCGGGCATGCACCTGGATTGGCGCTGGATCCGTCGCACCTTCCTCCAGGTCCTCGACCGGCCAATGCTCATGTGTTCTTCAGCATCTACTTCTGCCTGACCGGGTTGCACGGAATCCACGTGTTGATCGGGATGGGTATGATGGTGTGGTTGATGGTGCTCGCCAGCCAAGGGCGCTTCGGACCTGGATACTTCACTCCGGTCGATCTTGGCGGACTCTACTGGCACCTGGTGGATCTGATCTGGATCTACCTGTTCCCGCTGTTGTACCTGGTGGAATAGAGGATCAATTGGAAGCCATACTAAACAATGTAGATCTGTTGATCCTGTCGGCGGCGTTCGTGAGTTTCTTTGCCACTCTGGGAGTGTTCCGCCTGGCACGAGGCCAGAAAACTCCACATCCGGAGTTTGGTCACATGACCGGCCCGACCTTGCTGCTGACGATCCTGACGATGTTGCTCTTCTTGACCTGGGCTACCGTTGCCGTCTCTTACATCGATCTGGGTAGCATGAATGTGGTCGTGGCGATGGGAGTCGCCACCATCAAGGCGACCCTGGTCTCGCTATATTTCATGCACCTGCGCTGGGATCGCCCCTTCAACGCGGTGATCTTTGTCGGCTCTCTGTTCTTGTTGGGGTTGTTCCTCGGATTCGCTCTGCTCGATACGGGCGAGTACAAGGAGGCGATCCTGGATGATCCGTTCCAGCAGATCCAGGCGACTCAGTACGGTTCTGAACAGGGCTAGTTCGGAGATCTCATGACCTCGGCTCGATCCAAGACGGGGCGAGGCGGTGAAGAAATCCAGCCGGTGCCATCCCCCGATGTCGCCCGGATGGGCATGAACCTCTTTCTGCTGTCGCTAGCCATCCTATTCGGTGCCAGCATCATCGCCATCGTGATCGTTCGTGGCAACAATCCTGCCTGGGGTGAAAATGCACCGAAGATCCCGGATCTGGCTTGGCTCAGTACTGCAGTGATGCTTTTGGTCAGCCTCATCTCTCAGGTGGGACTGATGGCGGTGCTCAAAGATCGGATGCGTGTTTTCACCATCAGCATGGTGCTGGTGATGGCCTTGGGTTTTCTGTTCCTCTATCTGCAGGACCAAGTATGGAACCGGATGCTGAGCTCCGGGGAGTCGCAATCTTTCAGCGCTTCCACCAGTCTGCATGGCTGGAGCATTTATGCCTTGGGTCTCCTTCACGCGTTCCACATCGCCGGTGGCTTGATCTTCCAGGGCTATGTCACCACCCATGCCATCCTCGGAGGTTACTGGAGTCTTCATTGTCAACAGGTGCGACTCGTGAATCAGTACTGGCATTTCTTGGATGCGATCTGGATCGGACTCTTTGTCTTCTTGCTGTGGCTGGCCTAGGGCGTTTGTTGCTTCAGTTGCCGCGCATGGATGGCAAACCAGGAGGTCACGACATGGGGGAATGGAGCGGGATCTAGGAGTCGATCCCGATGTGGATCCAGATGCGGATCTGCTCCACCGAGGGTAGAGACTTGTGCCATCCAACCCAGCGGTTGTCGTGTGACGATCACGCGCGAAAGATTGGCGCGTTGTCCCGCAGGTGGTTGCGGTAGGTACTGGTAACGGGGCCGATCCACCAGGCGATAGGGGCTGTAGGGTTCCTTTTTGTAATAGCGACGATGACGCTCGACCATTCCGAGCACCTCCGTGTCTGGATGTTTCTCCTTCCATATCTTCCAACTGGTCAGCATGAACGGTACCAGCTTTAGTGGCTCACCGATGCGTGGCCCTGCAATCACCTCGCCGTCGGTGGGGCTCCACAAACTCTCCTCGAGGCGGCGACCGATTCCGAGACGTTCATGGATCAGCAGGCAGCAATCGACCAGTAAGCCGCTCGAGCCAAAAATGAGTGGTTCCCGTTGATTTCCCTGTGGCCGCTGAAATACGGTGCTGGTCTCCGATAGAGGATGATAGATGACGCAGATCGGGATCTCACCGAGAGTGTCGTTGACGACTTCATGCCATTGTAAAATTCTTAAAGGATATGCTCTCGGTTGCCCATCGATGACCACTCCGATCACTTCACTGGTGGAGATCAGGAATCTGGTCCTGAAATTTGTACCCAGTTCATCGACTTTTTCCACACCCCAGATGGGGGGAGTATCGATGGGAATCACCTCCTCTGGTGATCCCCATCTCACCAGCGTTGGATCCGACCGAAGTGTCTCTGGAAGGTCGAAGCCGTTGGTGATGAGTGCTTCTGAGCCGAGTCGTTGTCGCTCCTCAATCGATCTCAGAAGCGGAGGAATCCGCCACACGAGAACCGCACCACACAGCAGCAAGAGGATTCCCATCAACCAGAAAGGAGGCATCAGTGAAGGAGGGGTTTGGGGCGAAGGTTGCAGTTCTGTCATCCGCGTAGGCTCGGATTCGCGACCAGCGCACCGAGCACGATGGGGAGGTAGATGATGCTGGCGAAGAAAAGTCGGCGAGCAGAGATCCGGTCGCGCTGGATGGCCAGCCCCAGGGCACGAAGGGTCATGAAGGCCCCCATTGCAGAAGCGACTACCAAGTAGATCACCCCTGCGGCCCCGGACAGGACCGGTACCAGGCTCACTGCGCACATCAGCAACGACCACATCAGAGCGGCCCGGGCAGTCTGGTGTCCTTCGGGATCGATGACTGGTAGCATCCTGAATCCCGCCTTTTCATATTCCTCTCGGTACATCCAGGCGATCGCCAGAAAGTGAGGAATTTGCCAGGCGAAGAGGATACCGAAGAGTGAAAGTCCGACCGGATGGTCCCATGGGGCACCCGCTCCGCACCACCCGATGAGGGGGGGAAGCGCGCCGGGTATCGCTCCGACCAGGGTGTTGAGGGAGGTCCGTTTTTTCAGAGGTGTGTAGATCAGCACGTAAAGAACCAGGCTGAGCACTCCGAGTATTGCGGCGAGTCGATTTCCTGCCAGGGCCAGTAGAGCCGTGCCACACACTCCAGTCACGATGCTGTAGACGAAGATCACCGATCCCCCGATCCGACCTGTAGCCGTCGCTCGAGTGGCCGTTCGTTGCATCAATCGATCGGACTTGCGCTCCCAGAATTGATTGAGGGCGTTGGCGGCGGCGGCCAGCAAGGCGGTTCCACCAGACAGTCCCAGCATCTGCAGAATCCGATCGAGCATTTCGGGGGAGGTCAGTGGTCTGGTGTACTCCCCGGTGAAGGGCCATGCCGCACCAACGCCGAGAGCGGCCGTGATCACCACCAGCAATGAGAGTCTCGGTTTCGCCAGTTGGTACAGATCAGATACGATTCCGGGATCGGCTTGTGGCGGGCCGTTGGTTTGTCCCTGCGACTGATTCACTTCCCACTCCTCTTTCCCTGGATCGGCAGTTCTGTTACTCACCGGTGAGTGTAGGGCCTGGCCAGATTCGTCACCACCGGAGCCGAGAAGTGGTTCGGTATTGCTTGACGGATCCTTTCGACCCGGTGAAAATCTAAAGAGTACGCATTTGGTCCTGATTCAATGAATCGGGATTTGAAGGCAGGAAACGGCGGATACGCTCCAGAACAGGGAAGGGAGATTCCATTTTCAAGATCACGCGACAAACCGATTACGGGATCTTCATCCTGACCTCGATGGCCACCCGTAGCGATCGCGGAGAGGGCCTGAAGCAGGTCTACTCTGCACCCGAGATCTCGAACCTGACTGGCTTGGCCCTGCCCAATGTGAGCAAGATTCTCAAGGCACTGGTGCGAGGTGATCTTCTCGAATCGCGCCGCGGTGTTCAGGGCGGATATCGGCTGGCTAGGGATCCTCGGTGGATCACGGTTCAGCAGATGATCGAGGCTTTGAATGGCCCCATTTCCCTGACCGAGTGTGTCGATGCCGGGCCGGAAGTATGTGGGATCGGATCCCTCTGCCCATTGAGTTCCAACTGGAAATACATCACCAACAGAATCCGAAAGACCCTTGGGTGCATCACACTCGAACAGATGGCAATACCGGGAGGCGTTCAACTCGCTGCGGTCACTGTCCTAGATCAGGATCCACAGGAGGAGAGAGATGACTGAAGCAGAAGAACTGAAAAAAATCGCGGATCGTGAATACGAGTTCGGATTCGTGACCGATGTGGAATCGGATTCTCTTCCACCAGGACTGGACGAGTCAACGATTCGGCAGATCTCTTCACGTAAGGATGAACCGGAATGGTTGCTGGAATATCGACTCAAGGCATACCGCCACTGGCTGACGATGGAGGATCCCTCTTGGCCCAAGGTCGAACGCAATGCCATCGATTATCAGCAGATCATTTACTACAGCGCTCCGAAGCCCAAGAAGGTGCTCGATAGCCTGGATGAAGTGGATCCTGAACTGATCGAGACCTTCGAAAAACTCGGAATCTCGCTCGATGAACAGAAAAGACTGAGCGGAGTCGCAGTCGATGCCGTCTTTGATAGCGTCTCGGTTGCGACCACCTTCAGTGACAAACTGGCAGAGATGGGGATCATCTTCGGTTCCTTCTCGGGAGCCGTGAAGGAACACCCAGATCTAGTCCGTAAGTATATGGGGTCGGTGGTGCCCTATACCGACAATTTCTTTGCAGCGCTCAACGCTGCGGTCTTCACCGACGGCTCCTTCTGTTACATCCCCCCCGGCGTCAAGTGCCCGATGGAGTTGTCCACCTATTTCAGGATCAACGCGGCAGGAACGGGGCAGTTCGAGAGAACCCTCATCATCGCCGATGAAAAGTCGACCGTGTCCTACCTCGAGGGGTGCACGGCTCCAATGCGAGATGAAAATCAACTCCACGCTGCGGTGGTGGAACTGGTGGCTCTCGAGGATGCGACCATCAAGTATTCGACGGTTCAGAACTGGTACCCCGGAGATGCCGATGGAGTGGGTGGAATCTACAATTTTGTGACCAAGCGCGGAATCTGTAAGGGAGCTCGATCGAAGATTTCTTGGACCCAGGTGGAAACCGGATCTGCAGTGACTTGGAAGTATCCTTCATGTGTGTTGCTGGGGGATGATTCTGTCGGTGAGTTCTATTCGGTAGCCCTGACCAACAACATGCAGCAAGCAGATACCGGTACCAAGATGGTACACATCGGCAAGCGAACCAGTAGCACCATCGTTTCGAAGGGTATCAGCGCAGGTCGTGGACAGAACACCTACCGTGGTCTGGTCGATGTGAAGAAGGGTGCTACCAACGCCAGGAACTTCTCCCAGTGCGACTCGATGTTGCTTGGAGATCGCTGCGGAGCTCATACCTTCCCCTACATCGAAGTGCGGAATTCGACTGCAAAAGTGGAGCACGAGGCGACCACCTCGAAAATCGGCGAAGATCAGATCTTCTACTGCAATCAAAGAGGAATCTCGACTGAAGACGCAGTTTCGATGATCGTGAATGGGTTCTGCAAGGAAGTCTTCAGCGAACTTCCGATGGAGTTCGCCGTGGAAGCCCAAAAATTACTCGCAGTGAGCCTTGAGGGGAGTGTTGGATAGATGTCAGGAAAGAAGGAAAACAGCATGCTCGAGATCAAAGGTCTTTGCGCCTCCGTCGAGGGGACCACGATTCTCCGTGGGATTGACCTCGATGTGAAGGCCGGAGAAGTTCACGCCATCATGGGTCCCAATGGATCCGGAAAGAGCACACTTGCCAATGTACTGGCCGGTCGAGAAGACTATTCTGTGGATGCGGGTACTGTTCAGTACAACGGGATCGACTTGCTGGAGCTCTCTGCGGATGAGCGTGCCTGCGAGGGGATCTTCCTGGCATTTCAATATCCAGTCTCGATTCCTGGGATTTCCAATGCCTACTTCTTGCGCACGGCATTGAACGCAGTTCGTCGATACCGAGACGAATCAGAAGTCGACCCCGTGGACTTCCTGGAACTGGTGCGGTCCAAGATGGATCTTGTCGGGATGGATGAGAAGTTGCTTCATCGTGCGGTCAACGACGGATTTAGCGGTGGTGAAAAGAAGAGAAATGAAATCCTTCAGATGGCGGTTCTCGATCCTAAGCTCGCGATTCTGGACGAGACAGATTCTGGGCTTGATATCGATGCCCTGCGAATCGTTGCGGAAGGTGTTAATGCACTGCGCAAGGAGGAGAGATCGATCGTGGTCGTCACTCACTACCAGCGGCTTCTCGATTACATTGTTCCAGACCATGTTCATGTCCTGTCCGATGGGAAAATCGCTCGATCCGGAGACAAGTCGTTGGCACTGGAACTCGAAAAAGAAGGTTACTCATGGCTCCAGGCGGATGACGCCAAGGCCGGAAACAACGCCTAGGAGGTCATGTGGTAGCCAAAACCTGGACTGAACAAGTACACACGAGCAGCCTGAAATTCGATGATCAGGGAGCTGGATTGAAGCGGCGCAGAGAACACGCGCTGGAGCAATTTATGAGCGACGGATTCCCCAGTCGAAAGCACGAAGAGTGGCGATACACGCCGCTAAGCCGACTGGCCGAGGGACCTTGCTCGCCACTTCTGGAGCCCTCAGAGGGCATTCCTGAATCTTCTGATCTCCCCATCGAGATGATGGCCAAGGTGGTGCTCCTCAATGGCGAGTTCCGGCAAGATCTATCGGACCTGAGTGCCTTACCTCCCGCGGTCCGGATCCAATCCCTCAACCAGATGCGACGCACCGATCCGGATCAACTGGCGTCTCTACTGGATCAGTTCTTGCCCCAGACCTCTCATCCTTTCCATCATCTCTCCGATGCTTTACTCGATGACGGAGTGCACATCGAAGTGGTGGAAGAGGGAGCCAAGATCGAATCACCGATTCATATCTTGCATATCATCGATGGCCAGGCCCATTCTGGATCGGCTCATGTGACCGGTCTGATTCAGGTCGCCACTGGGGCTCATCTGGATGTGATCGAGGAAATTCGATCCACCGGAGAGGTCCTGGGGAATCTCCGCTGGGGAATCGGGCTGGACCCACAGGCCACCTTGAAGCGGGTTCGTGCTTTTCGGCCCGAATGCGCCTCGATCTTCCATGGAACGCGAGTGGTTCAACAACAAGGCTCTCGTTTCGACGATCTGTTCAGTTCGTCTGGAGGAGAGTTGATCCGTAATGAACTGCATGTGATTCACGAGGGAACCGGTTGTCATTGCGAGCTGTTGGGGGCTTATGTGGGACGAGGAAAGGAACATCTCGATCACCACACAACCATCGACCACAAAGTGGAAGATTGTACCAGCAGGGAAGTCTATCGAGGGGTCCTGAGCGATCGGGCACGAGGTGTGTTCAGCGGCATGATTCATGTTCATCAAGATGCTCAACGTACCGACGCAAAACAGTCCAATGACACCATCCTGTTGTCAGATACTGCTGAAGCCAATACCCGGCCTCGGCTTGAAATCTATGCCGACGATGTGAAATGCACCCATGGGGCAACCATCGGAGAACTTGATGAAAATGCGATCTTCTACCTTCGATCGAGGGGAGTGTCTGTCGATGAAGCCAGGAAGATCATGGTGCGGGCCTTCACTTCTGAGGTTTTTGTCCAGATGGAAGATCGTCAGTTGAGCGATTTCATCGTGAATGAAATCCAGGAGTCGATCCAAGCAGTAGAAGTTGATCACGGATGAGTGGAACGCGTCCGATCCATGAATCTAGTTCATCCTTCGCCAACCTGGATGAGGTGAGGAGTTCATTCCCCTGTCTTCAGCAAGAGATTCACGGGAAACCTCTAGTTTATCTCGACAGCGCTGCCACCACCCAGAAACCGATTCAGGTGTTGCAAGCCTTGGAGTCCTTCTACCAGGAGGACTGCTCCAACGTACATCGGGGAGTTCATACTCTGAGTGAGAGAGCGACCCACCGCTACGAAGCGGTGAGAACCAAGGTCGCAGAATTGCTGAATGCGCCCGATCCTCACGGAGTGATATTCACCAGCGGAACTACTGAATCCATCAATCTTGTGGCCCGTACCATCGGAAGAACTCGAGTGAGTGCGGGAGATCAGGTGCTGATCAGTGCGATGGAACACCATGCCAACATCGTACCCTGGCAGATGCTGTGCGAGGAGCAGGGCGCCCAATTGGAGATCATCGACTGCACAGATGATGGCAATTTGAAGCTCGATGACTTGCAATCTCGAATCACAGATCGAACCAAGGTGGTTTCAATCGGGCACGTGTCCAATGCTGTTGGAACGATGCATGACATCCAGAAGGTGATTTCAGTCGCTCGTGAGAAGGGTGCGATCACCATGATCGACTCCGCTCAGGCGATTTCCCACGTACCGATCGATGTCGAGAAACTCGGTTGCGATTTCATCGCCTTCAGTGCCCACAAGATGTACGGACCCACGGGGACCGGTGTTCTGTGGGGGAGGAAGGAACTGCTCGATCAGATGAGTCCCTGGCAGGGGGGCGGTGACATGATTCGAACGGTGACCTTCGAGGGTTCGACCTTTGCCGATGTACCCTGGAAGTTCGAGGCGGGAACTCCTCATATTGCCGGAGTCATCGGGCTCGGGGCCGCGATTGATTTCATTCAAGATGTTGGTTTAGAGTCGATCCGGTCCCATGAAACACAACTACTGGAGGCGGTCGTCTCCAAGTTGGATCAGATCGATGGTTTGACCATCATCGGTCGCCCGGAAAACCGAGTCTCAGCGGTCTCGTTTGTGCTGGATGCGATTCACCCACATGATGCCGGGACGATCATGGATCAGCAGGGAGTCGCAATTCGGGCCGGGCACCATTGTGCCATGCCTCTGATGAATCGTTTCGGGGTCGCAGCAACGATCCGTGCCTCTTTTGCCATCTACAACACACTCGATGAAATCGATGCTCTCGTGGATGGGATCAAGAATGTCCAGGAGGTCTTCAATTGAATGACATCCGAGAACTCTATCAGGAGATGATTCTCGACCATTCCAGGTCTCCCAGAAATTTTGGACCGAGGGGCCAGCACAACCTCTCTGCAAAGGGGTATAACCCCTTGTGTGGAGATGACGTGGAAATTCATGTCCTTCGTACTCCAGACGGAGTGGTGAAAGAAATTTGCTTCGAGGGCTCTGGCTGTGCCATTTCCACTGCTTCGGCTTCGATCCTCACCGGTGTCCTGATGGGGCGTGGTGAAGAAGAGGTGCGGGAGATCTTCGCAGGTTTTCGCCAGATGGTCTCTGGCCAGGGTGAAGGTCCGACTGGCGAAGGTCTTGGAAAATTGGCAGTTTTCTCCGGAGTGAAACAATTCCCAGCGAGGGTCAAGTGCGCAACCCTGGCGTGGCATACATTGATCCAGGCACTCAGCGGGATCGAGGAAGAGGTCCGTACCGAATGATGGAATCACAAGAAATACCTGACACCGATGCCGAAGCGGATCAAGCGGCAGATGAAGCTGGCGAGTGTGAGCCTCGTGCTGCCGGACTTCAGGCCGATGAGGGGACGCTGGAAGATCAGGTCGTGAAAGCGATCGAGTCTTGCTTTGATCCTGAAATTCCCGTCAACATCTACGAACTAGGGCTGATCTACCGCATCGATATCGAGAACCAAAAAGTCGATGTTGACATGACTTTGACCTCTCCCGCTTGCCCGGTCGCAGGAACTCTTCCGGGGGAGGTGGAAGTGAAGATCGCGGCGATTGCGTCGGTCGATGAATGCAAGGTGGGTGTGGTCTGGGATCCTCCCTGGACCAAGGATCGGATGACCGAGGGGGCTCGTCTTCAACTGGGAATGTTCTAGTTGGGGAGAGCCTGATCGAGGAAGCGCTGAGCAGTGGTCGCGGGAGGCATGCCCTCTAATTGTTGCACCAGTCTTCTGAGCATCATCAACCGCCGTTGGAAATCCTTCCTTCCAATTCGTTTGGCCTCGATCAGCATCTGATTGCCGTATGCCAGATATGGCTGACAGGCGATTTCCCATTTCGATCGAATTCTAGAACCGAACTGATCGAGTTGGCTTTCGATGTGTACTAGCTCCAAGCGGCCAATGCGGATTTCTCTCCTCTCGAAACAGGATTTTGCTCGTTCTAATCTGATCTTCAAGAACTCCAAATTCAATCGAGTCGATCGTTCGCCTTGCTGTTTCTCGGCGAGATAGATGGCTAGCCCGACGGTCCCCTGGAAGGGGATTTCCTGAGGAACGGCTGTGACTTCTCCCGAGAAAGAGATCAGGAATGCCGCAGGCAATAACTTCGGAATCTCGAGGTTTTCGAGCAGCGGCTCACTACCCAGGTGGCCCTCACAGTTACAATTTCGAAGAACCGGACAGCGGGACCGCGCAGGGCTCTCCTTGGTATCTCGGATTCGTTCTTGTGAGTGACGCTGACCATCGGCAGCAGCCAGGCAAACGAGGGCAGGTACCGTTTCCTTTTCGAGGGTCAGGATGAACTCTGGATCGCGCAATCTCTGATCGGCCCACGCTTGGGAAGAGGGATCTCCATCTCGAATTACCCAGAGCAGGATGGGTACCCGACGATCGACGGCTTCCTGGCGCGCTTCATCGAGGCGACTTCCAGCCCAACGGATGGGGGGCATGCCTTTGTGCTGTTCTAAGAGTGGGATCAGGGGCGCGAGAGCGGGTTCATCGGTACCACTGAACGCCAAAATACAGGAGTAGATCAGGACAAGCATCAGGCCTCCGACGGGGGATGTTCTCGATTTGGGGCAGTTCGACGACACTGACTCTGGATTTTACCACTTGTGGCCCGATGCGGACTCATCCGATGAAGTGATTTTTATCTTCGACCAGCGGTCGATTGCGGAGTGCACTGGCGAGAGTTCGAGGCCATCTTCTGCCGTTGAGGAGTTCTCCGATGGGGCCGTTCCTGACACACCATTCATAACTGACGAACCCGATCAAGGTGGTGGATAGCAGCGTGATGAAGAATTTCCAGAAGGCTCCCGCTGCGCCGAAGTCTAGATCAAACATCAGCGCTGGAATCCAGATGCAGAAGGGAAGATGAACCAGGTAAACCCAGTAGGAGCCGTCGACGATGTAACGCAGGAGCGGGAGATCACGATCGGTGGTCAGCATGAAGAAGCCCAGGAACCCCCAGATTGCATTCCAGATCATCAGCGTCGAGAGGGTTGCTCCAATCAGCGAGATGGTCGAGCGCTGGAATTCTTCGACCCCTGCCAGTTGTTCTAGTCCCTCGATTAGGTCACCTGGTGGTAACCCGATCCAGCATAGGAAGAACTGCAGCCACACGGGAAACAGTACCAGTAGAAACCCGAGCGACAGAATCGTGGATGGCCAATGACGCAGACGATCGAGGAGATCGCGTTGATTCCACAGTGCCCAGCCACACAGGTAGAGAAATCCATAGGCGATGAAGGAAGTGGTTTCAGGAATGAACTGGACTCCCGTGTTGAGCAATCCGGCGGAATCCTTGAGTATCAGAATCAAGGGGATGGACAGCAGTAGTGTTCCCCCCGGCCATCTCATGACCCTTTCGACACATCTTCGTGGAAGATGTCGCATCATCTTTGGAAGTAGGATCCTCGAGCCATGGATCCAGAGAAATGCGAGCAGGCAATAAAGAACGAGGTAGTAGATGAACCACATGTGGATGGTGATCGGCGGGAACAGATCACCCCAGTGCGGGGTGGAAGATAGACGGCTGGATTCCCCGAAACTCAGCTTTCCCATCGCAGCACTGGCGAATGCGAATCCGGAAGTGGTGAGGGGTAAGATCACTGGCAAGAAAAGCAACAGCGGCAGGGCCAGGCGAGACATCCGATGGCTCAGGAAACGCTCGGTGCCGCGTCGTTCGACCAGAAGTGCCGAGAAGAACCCTGCCAGGATCATGAAGATTGGCATCCTCCAGGCGTGGATGAAAAGGACCAGCAGCGAGAAGATTCCGCTGGTCTGTGTATCGCGAAAATTCCACACGATGTCGGGCGGGGAATTCTGGTAGTTACAGGCGCTATGTAACACCAGTCCCAGCAGCATCATGGTGGCTCGAAGCCCATCTAGGGCATGGAACCGTGGATCGTGTTCGGCCTGTTTCAGGCTCATCTCGCTGGCGCTCTTTTCAAGGTTGAAGGATCGAGCGCAGCAGTATGCCAAAATTGCCGTGACTCCAGGAGCGGTAGTGGGGCCGGAACCCGAACAGGTGTACCCGACCTTTTCCGACGGTGGTGGTCGCCCATGCGGTCGCTCCAGCCAGCAACTGCGGATTCTTGACCCAACCGGAGAGGAGCAGGCTTTGACTCGGGAATGTCAGCAGGCTCTCGATGGGAACCCGTGAAGTCTTGGCTTCCGGATCTGGCTTGGTCAGGCGCCACGCCAGTGACCGGGAGAAGAAGATGGAAGTCGATTCGGGCAAGCCGCCGGTCCAGCGAAGGAGCATAGGTGATGACTTGCGAGGGATCGTCCGCAGAATCGAGCCGGGGCATTCGAATCGGATTTCCGGATCCTTCGACTGGGCCGATTCGAGTGGTAGATCGAAGAGTCGGATGGCGAAGGTGGATGAGTTTCCGGTACAGACCAGGCGCCCACCGGCATGAACGAATTCCTCGATGGCGATGGTGCCTTCCGGGGCTAGGCCACCGGCCAACTCAGGGAATACACTTCCTTGCCGTCGACCCTTCTCGATGGTGCGGGGACTCACATCTGGCATCACCAGCACATCGATGATCTCCGATAGGGCACCGGCGCGGATCTGTTCATTGCGGATTCTTTTGAATGGAACCTGATAGTGGTCCAGGACCCAGCGCAACCAGCCTTCGTCCATACTGGCACTCCACGGTGCATAGACTCCGATGCGGAGTCCGGGCAACTCTGTTCCTGAGAGGCTCGGCAAGTCAGTGGTGGCCTCGGATGGATTTTTACTCTCGATCGCCCAGTTCCCCTCCGTGGTACAGAAGATGCGCTGATCGGCATCTCTAGCGCGGAACAGTTCAGCGATCCGGGAGGTATCGAGTGCAGAGATCTCGGTGACCTGGATTCTTGCATCTTGATCAGGAATTTGAAGGGTCGCGCTGCGATCGGGGGGGGAGGGAGAATGTCGACTCACCAGTGCATCGGTATCGGCAATGGGTGAGGTGTTGACCTGTATCTTTTCTAACACCTCGACTCGTCGGAGACCGAATAATAGTGGCAAGGTCCAGCCCGCAACATCGTAGGGTGCGGGACCTTCGGGGTAACGTTGCACCTCGAACAGGTCCTTCAGGAACGCACCGTAGGGCTGTTCTCGGTGAAGAACTAGGGTGCCTGCAGGGTATGGTCGCCCGTCGGCCTCGAATTGGTTGGTCGCTTCTTCGACCTCGATCCCCTGAGCCGACAAGATTTGCATGAACCGGCGTAAAGCATCGGGGTCCTTCTGGTTTCGAGGAATTAGCCAGCCACGGGGAGCTTCTTCACGCCCCATTCGAACCACATCTCGCGCAACATTCAGGGAGTTCTTGAGCCAGGTGCGAGGTTCCCTTGCGAGGCTTCCCAGCAACGATTCAGCCAGGGCGATCTCGTAACGATGAATATCGCCGACTCGCCACCAACCTCCGGGCCAGGGAGCTGGAAAGCGACTCGATGGTGCGTATCCGGTTTCGATGCCACTGGGCGGGGAGAGACTAGAAGGGGAGATCCAGATCGGGCTGGCCAGGTTTGCCGAAGCCGCTTCCGAAAGCAGGCCGATGATGTTGTGTCGAACCGGAACATTTCGATTGCCACCGTTCCACCACATGTCATAGGTCACTCCGGAAGAGATGCCGGTGAAGCCTCGGGCAGTGAGGTCGAGCATCGCCCTCGATCCGAAGGCTCCGATGCCGGAAATCGTCACAGGATGCAGGTTTGGATTGAGCGGATCCCGGAACGGGGGGACAAAAAGCCGTTCTCTTCTCGTACCTTGCTGGTGCACATCCCAGTACAAGGTCGGGAACCAGGTGGTGTAGAGCAAGCGCGTGACGATGCGAGTTTCTTCCAGCGAAAGGGCAAACCAGTCCCGATTGTTGTCATGACCGGCATACCATTGGTACAACTCCGGCAGTGATGTTCCATCATAAGGAGTATCGACGATGGTCCGGTACCATGAGACCACTCGGTCGAGTCCGTCCGGATTCAAGGTCGGGATGATCACGGTCACGACATTGTTTCTGGCGCTGACCCAGGGTTCCTGGTCGGAATTGGCGAGATTCCAGGCGAGAGTCATCGACATCTCGGCTGCGGCGATCTCGGTCGAGTGCATGTTGCAAGAGACGAACGCGATGGGGACCGCCTCGTCAAGGAGCGATTCTGCAGCATGATCAGAGAGATTTCGAGGATCGGCAATTCGTTGACTCATCGCCTGGATTTGCGGTAAGCGCGCCAGATGATCGGGAGAGGCAATGATGCAGATTCGGAAGGGCCGCCCCTCGGTCGTGGTGCCCACTGTCTGTGTCATAGCAGCCGGATGCTGTTCGCCAAGATGATCGAACCACCCACCTATGGTGTTCCAGTCCGCCAGTTCGAAGTCGGTCCCTGGAGGTCGTTCAAGCCACTCCTCGGGGGAGCGGACCTGGGCACCCGCCATCGAACAAGACCACCACGAGATGAAGATCATTAGCAGGATTCTGCTCAATATTGTCTCCTCCTAGACCCACTGGGTCGACCGTAGCAGGATGGAGAGGTATTGCCCGTCGTGCAACCCTGCGGGTCTCGCTGCCGTGGGGCGGTGATGGGTGTATGATCTGGAAATGAACTGCGAATCCACTCCTCGAATCTGGAGCGTCAACCACCCCGTCTCGATGCACGGTCGGGTTCGTCCGCCGGGTTCCAAATCGGTGGCTCAGAGGGTGATTCTGTTGGCACTACTGGCCACCGGGGAGAGCCAGGTGATCGGAGCGCCGAGCAACGATGACCTGGATGTTTTTCTACGGGCGCTGACGGATCTCGGCTTCGAGATCTCCGGCCAACTGCCGGGGCCGTTGAAGATCCGCGGCTGTGCCGGTCAGTTTCCAGCCGGAGCCGATCGCATCGATCTGGGATCGAATGGTACCGGGATCCGTTTTCTAACGGCACTGGTGGCGTTGCGTGGTGAACAGACCCTCATCGAGGGGGCTTCCCATCGCCCGATCTTACCACTGGTCAAGGCTCTGAAAGATCTGGGTTGCGACATCAGTTGTGAAGGAGAAGGCCCTCCGGTTCGGGTCACTGGAGGACCACTACACGGCGGCCGGGTCGTTCTCCAGGCGGCGGTTTCAAGTCAATTTGCCAGTGCACTGATGCAGATCGCTCCTCATCTTCAGGATGGACTGACACTTCGCTTGGTAGGTCCCATCTATTCCCGGCCTTACATCGATCTGACTGCCGCAGTTTTGCGCGCCTTCGGCGTGAAGGTGTCAACACAACCGCGGGAGATCATCGTGGCATCGGCTTCCGAGTTACGTTCGGGCAGGATCGAAGTCGAAGCGGACGCATCATCGGCAGCCTTTTCGCTCTGTGCGGCGGCACTCGTCTCCGGAGATGTCACCGTCGATGGAGTGGGGACCCGGTCACTTCAGGGAGATCGGCTGATCGGAGAGATCCTGACCGAGATGGGTTGTCCGGTGGAGATCGGTGAACGTTTCATCCGAGTCCATGGCCCACCACTGAAGGCGATTTCACGCAACATGGAGGGCACGCCGGACCTGGTTCCCGCGGTGGCTGTGGTCGCTGCTTTTGCTCGTGGCGAATCGGTCTTTTCGGGGGTCTCCCATCTTCGGGTCAAGGAGTCTAATCGGTTAGAGGTACTGTGTCGTGGATTGACGGCACTGGGGATCCGTGCAGAGGTTCGGGGCGATCTGTTGCGAGTGGTCGGCAGTGATGGCGTCGATCTGGTGGCCGCGGATTTGGATCCTGCTGGGGATCACCGGATGGCGATGGCCTTCTCATTGCTGGCTTTGAGAGTGGAGGGGACCCGGGTGCTCGGGGCCGAATGCGTCTCGAAATCGGATCCAGAGTATTTTGAACGCCTCGAGAGTTTGTTCCAACAACGGGAAATTTCCTCATGAGAAATTTGGATTCAGAACTAATCGTGGTCGGAGGCGGGCATGCAGGCTGCGAAGCCGCCCTCGCTGCTGCAAGGCTCGGGCGGGAAACAATTCTCGTCACACTGAGTGAAATCACCATCGGTGCCCTGTCCTGCAATCCGGCTATTGGTGGCATCGGTAAAGGGCAGCTGACCCGCGAGATCGATGCTCTTGGAGGGGTTCAGGCGCGGATCGCGGACGTCGCTGGACTACACTACCGGATGCTCAACACCTCAAAGGGGGAGGCGGTCCAGTCGTTGAGAGCCCAGGTCGACAAGGATGTGTATTCGCGGGAGATGCGCCGATTGATTGCCGCTCAGCCGCGATTGAGAGTGATCGAGGGAGCGGTGGAAGATATCCACATCGTCGATGGCGTGGTGGCTGGAGTCCAACTGGAAGATGGATCCACCGTGACCTCTCGCAAGGTCATCCTCACCAACGGAACGTTTCTCCGGGCGGTCATGCATGTCGGTGAAAGCCAGTCGGAGGGGGGACGGATCGGCGAGGGAACTGTTCGTCAACTGACCGGAGCTCTGGGGGGGCTGGGGCTGGAAACGGGAAGACTCAAGACTGGGACTCCTCCGAGGCTCGAGCGCCAGTCAATTGACTGGGCTCAGTTAGAGGTTCAAGAGCCCGATGCGAATCCAACGGGTTTTAGCCACTGGGTAGAGTTGCCGGAGCGTCAATGGATGAACTGCCACGTGACTCGCACCGATGAATCGGTTCATGATGTGATTCGTGATTACCTTCATCGCAGTCCGATGTATTCAGGGCAAATCGAGGGGGTGGGTCCTAGGTACTGTCCTTCGATCGAGGACAAGGTGGTCCGTTTCCCTGATCGGCACGGGCATACCGTGCACCTGGAACGAGAGGGCCTGGAGTCCGATTCGATCTACGTCAACGGTATCTCTACCAGCTTGCCAGCAGAGGCACAGGAACTAATGGTGGCCAGGATACCGGGACTGGAAAAAGCTCGTTTTCTACGCCACGGCTATGCCGTGGAGTATGACTTCTTTCCTCCTCATCAAATCGGAAGGACCTTCGAATGTCAGGCACTTTCGGGTCTGTACCTGGCCGGTCAAATCTGTGGTACCAGTGGCTACGAGGAGGCGGCAGCACAAGGATTCCTGGCGGGCGTCAATGCGGCCCTCGATCTGACGGATCAACCGCCATTGATCCTTGGGCGTGATGAAGCGTACATGGGGGTGCTGGCCGATGATTTGGTCCGCTGCGATCCTCGAGAACCGTACAGAATGTTCACATCTAGAGCGGAGTATCGACTGATGCTACGACATGACAACGCCGATCTCAGACTGGCAGAAAAGGGTGAGAAACTGGGGCTGATCAGCAGCGAGCAGGCGGATCGAGTTCGCAGTGATCAACAGAAGATCACCGAAGCGGTCAGCCGACTACATGGTGAACGGCATGGCACTCGTACCTTGCACGAGATGATGAGAATTCCTGGAGCAACCTGGAGTGGGCTCATCGATGCGGTCCCTGGAGTCGAAGATTGGGATCTCAATGAGAAGCTCCGCGATCAGGTACGGGTCGCAGTCCGCTATGAATCTTACATTGAAAGACAACAGGATGAGGTCGCGAGAATGCGCCGTCAGGAGCAATGGTCCCTCCCTTCGGACCTTTGCTACGATACGATTCCAGGACTTCGAAATGAGGCGAGGGATTCGCTGAACCGATTGAATCCGGATACGATCGCTTCCGCTCAACGGATTGCAGGAGTCAGCCCAGCAGACATCTCGTGCTTGATGGTGGCACTTCGAGCTCGTGGAGTTGAGCAAGAACTGGAACCCCGTTGATCGACGAACAGACGCCAGCCAGTCGCATGCGCTGGTGGATGAACCTCTGGCCTCCGTTTTTCTTTCAGGGAATCCGCATCACCGAGTTGGACTCTGAATTCAAATTCGCAGTGGTCCGGGTCCGGAGGTCGATCCTGACTCGAAACTTGATGGGCACCACATTTGGTGGCGCGCTTTCCAGTGCTGCGGATCCGTTCTTTCCCATCCTTTACTGGCGCTGGTTGGCCAGTCAGGGGATCTCCAGTCACTGTTGGATCCGTGCACAGAAGGTGGAGTTTCTCCGTCCTGCAAATCGATCAGTGGTTCTTCGATTTCGCATCGCAGGGGAACAATTGGAGCATGCCAGCCGCGAAATGAAGGCTCAGGGGCGCGTCGATCTGGAAGACATGGTCGAGGCGCAGTTGCCCGATGGTCAGGTCGCTGCACGGTTTCATGTCACCAGTGCCATGAGAGCCAAGGAACTCGGAACCGCTCCACTTCCATAGGTCGACTCGCTAGACTGAAGGGGCTCCTGGACAAGGGCCTGAGATCGCCGGAGTCGGAGTCGGAAATGGTGTGCTGATATGGATTCATCGGATTCCGGAGCTGAGATTCCAGTTCCTTCATCAAATTTCCTCGATCAGCGGGGCTGCGGTAGCCGCGTTGACCCTCGATTCGAGGCCGTTGCTGAAACTCTGGCGCACTCCGGTTCTCGCTATCAAATGTATAATCTCGAGGAGAGATTACCCGATGGTCGCATCGTGAGTCGGGATGTGATCCGTCATCCCGGGGCTGCAGTGATCCTGCCGGTCCTGCCCGATGGCCGCATCGTGTTGGTGGAGCAGCACCGTTCTGCTTTGGGACACAACTTGCTGGAAATCCCCGCAGGACTGATCGATTCCGGCGAGCAACCGGAACAGTGTGCCGAACGTGAACTTCGTGAGGAGACTGGCTACAGGGCGGGTAAGATCACTCATATGTTCGACATCCTGCCAGCGGCGGGATTCAGCGATGAACGGATGTTCATCTACTTGGCTGAGGAGTTGCAATTCGTGGGGCAGGACACCGATGAGGATGAGTGGGTTCAAACACACATCTGTTCAAGAGAACAACTGGAGTCATTGCTCGATAGCGGCGAACTCATAGATGGAAAGACGATCGTGACACTACTTCACTGGTTCGGAAAATCCCGATGATTCCTCGCATTGCCATAGTGGGAAGACCCAATGTCGGAAAGTCTACCTTGCTCAATCGCCTGGCCCGAAGGCGTGTCAGTATCGTCGATGATCGACCTGGTGTGACCCGTGATCGAGTCAGTGTCGAGGTCGAAATCCTCGATCGAAATGTCGAGATCATCGACACCGGTGGGATCGGAATCACCGATGAAGTGGAACTCGATGCTGATATCCACTACCAGATCGATGTGGCGATCAGCAGTGCGGATCTGATCCTGATGCTGGTCGATGGGAGATCTGGGCTACATTCTCTCGATGAGCAGGTGGCCAATCGACTACGTCCTCTGGGGAAGATCTGCCATCTGGTCGTGAATAAGTGCGAAGCGGATCGGGAAGTGGATTCCATCTCTGAATTCTGGGGACTCGGGCTCGGGGATCCCTGGCCCATCTCGGCGGAGCACGGCAATGGTGTTACCGAGTTGATCGAACGATTCGTGGCTGACATCCCGGTCGGGAATGAGTCCATGACCAAGCCCGCGCTGAAGATTTCCATCGTGGGACGTAGGAACGCAGGGAAATCAACATTCATCAATTCCCTGATCGGTGAAGAACGGGTGATCGTCAGTGACATTGCCGGCACCACCAGAGATGCGGTTGATGTACGCTTCGAAAAGGACGGTATTTCGTTCGTCGCCATCGATACCGCAGGAATGCTCCGACGAGGAAAATTGAAGGATTCGGTCGAGTTCTATGCACAGGCAAGGACCCTGGCGGCGATCGGCCGCTCCGATGTGGTCATTTTCCTCATCGATGCGGTCCACGGAGTTTCCCAACTCGATATGAGAATCGCCCGAGAAGTGATGAACCGTCATCGGCCCTGCGTCATCGCGGTCAACAAGTGGGACCTGGCCAAGGACAAAACCACGATGGAGGAGTACGAGACGTACCTGTCGCTGAAATTGCCCGGAATCGGATTCGCTCCGGTGCTCTTCATGACTGCCAAGGAGGGGCGCAACGTGACGAGGTGTATCTCGCTGGTGCAATCTCTCGCGAAGCAGGCCAGTGCGAGGGTGGGGACAGGAATCCTGAACCGTGCAGTGGATGCGATTCGTAATGGTCCTAGGCCTCGGGTGAAGCATGGCAAGGAACCGAAGATTTATTACGCGACTCAAGTCGATGTGATGCCTCCGACCATCGCCATTTTCGTCAACAAACCTGACTACTTCACTCCTCAATTGAAGCGAGCTGTAGAGAACAAGTTGCGTGAGCTCCTCAAAATCCCTGAAGTGCCCGTGCGGATTTTTTACCGTGAAAAGGGTAAAAGAAATGAGTGAGAGGAAACCATTGAGGGTACTGGGAATCGATCCCGGATTATCCAAGATGGGGTGGGGGGTGATCGATGTCGACGGTCCGGGATTCGCCCTGGTCGAATACGGTTCCACCAAGACTTCGACGGATCTGCCACACTCGGAAAGATTGCTGCTGATTCACCAGGAAGTGAAGCGAGCGATTGCTCTTCATCAGCCAGATCTCGCAGTGGTAGAAGAGGTCTTTCACGGCAAGAATGCGCGTAGCGCACTGCTGGCGGGAGAAGGGCGAGCGGCCTGCATTCTGGCCTGTTCTCTGGCTCAGTTGCGAGTGATGGAACTGGCGGCGACCGTGGTGAAACTGGGTGTCACCGGTAGTGGCAGAGCGAGCAAGGCACAGGTACAGGCGATGGTTCAGCGAATTCTGGGGCTGGCAGAACCTCCTAGGCCAGTAGATGCTGCAGATGCCCTGGCTGTGGCGATTGTTCAGGCTCAGCGTAACCAATCTCGGCTTCACCTTCAGACGGATGGGACCGGTGGCGATTCCCGCTGACCCCGGCTAGACTCTGTTCTCATGTGAAGGCAGCACAGGTGCTGCAGCAAGGGAAGGTGATCGTCGATCACCTTCTCAATCCACCAAACACTGATCTGCGAGAGGAACTCAATGGCGAAGGAGGAACCGATCGAGGTGACGGCGATTGTCAAGGAAGCGTTGCCGAATACCACGTTTCGGTGTGAGTTGGAGAATGGTCACGTCGTTCTCGCCCACATCAGCGGAAAGATGCGTAAGCACTACATCCGCATCAATCCAGGTGACAATGTTACACTTCAGATCTCGCCTTATGATCTGACCAAGGGTCGGATCGTCTACCGGGAAAGATAAAAGCTTGGCGAACAAGACTCTCGACGAATATTCGATTCGCCGCACCGCTGCGGGCAAATTTCTGCGGGCTCGCTGTACCACAATTTTTGCATTACTGGCGATCATCTCACTGTCTCCTCTGCTCGAGGCACAGGGGATTGCACCGACCAGTCGCCGCGACCGCAATGCCCGGCTCGCTCCCGACGTTAAACATGCTGCCCGGTCCATCACCGGCCGCGAGGCGATGGAGCACATTCGCTGGCTCGCTGATGATCTCAGAGAAGGTCGGCTTGCTGGATCTACTGGTGGAAGAGACTCTGCCGACTACATCGCCAGGCGTTTCAAGGAGATCGGCATCAGTCCTGCCGGCGATGATGGAACCTGGTTTCATAATTTCATCATTCCCGGAAGAGATGGGGTTCGAGGCACGATCGAAAAAGGAAACCGAATTCGACTGATGGTTTCCGAGAATTCGACACGTGAAAACCTACTGATTTATCAGGAGGAGTTCCT